>CANJLF010000006.1 GCA_947475295.1 Fidelibacterota bacterium | reverse complement strand
GCGATAGTAACTCTGCTGTGACACCCCGGCGTCCTTACATGCCAATGCTGCAGACTTGCCCTGCGCCATCAGCACCTCGATCTGCCTTAACTTGGAAACAACCTGCTCCGCACCTAATCCACGTTTCGTCATCTTCAGCTCCTCCTGTACCGGTCAATTCTCTCAAATCGACCGGTACAAAAAAAGCCGTCAGGTCAATTATAACGCCCGATCCGAAGGAAACCCATTTCCGTAATATTCGCCAGCTCACCTTTGCTGGCGAGAACGCGGAGGCCTATTTCTCGCCGGACGGCAAGAAGCTCATGTTCCAGGCGACGCGGGCGCCCTACAAGTGCGACCAGGAATTCACCATGAACGTCGACGGGACAGACCAGAAATTGGTCAGCACCGGCCGTGGCCGCACCACCTGCGGCTACTTCTCGCCCGACGGACAACGGCTGATCTATGCCTCGACCCATTTGGACTCGCCCGATTGCCCGCCGCCGCCCAACCGCGCCGAAGGTTATGTCTGGGCGATTTATTCCTCCTTCGACATTTTCTCCGCGAAGCTCGACGGCACGGATATCAAGAGATTGACCAACGCAGCCGGTTACGATGCCGAAGGCACGATCTCACCGGACGGTAAGAAAATCGTCTTCACCTCCACGCGCGACGGCGATCTTGAGCTGTACGACATGAACCTGGACGGTACCGGGCAGCGGCGTCTAACACACGACCTGGGTTATGACGGCGGGGCTTGGCATTCCCAGGACAGCCAGTGGATCGTGTGGCGGGCTAATCGTCCCAAGACGCCGCAGGAAGTCGCCCGTTATAAAGAGTTGTTCGCCAAGGACTTGTTGATGCCGTCGAAAATGGAATTATTCACGATGCGCTCCGACGGCACCGAACAACTCCAGATCACCTCCAACGGCGCGGCCAATTTCGCGCCCTATTTTCATCCCAACGGACGCCAGATTATTTTTGCGTCCAACATGAACGATCCGCGCGGCGGAAATTTCGATTTGTTCCTGATCAACCGCGACGGCAGCGGCCTGCAGCAGGTGACCTTCGATCAGAGCTTCGACGGCTTCCCGATGTTCTCGCCCGACGGCAAGAAAATCGTGTGGGAATCCAACCGCGACGCCAAGAACCCCGGCGATACCAACATCTTTATCGCCGACTGGGTGGAGTAACGCCAGACCAAAAGCGAATTTAATGCCCGCCCATGCCGCCGCCAAAAGGCGGGCGCGAAAGCCAGATGATTCCGGCAACGGCTAGCAGGATCACACCGGACAGCCAAAACATGTCATTGGCCGACAGCAGATAGGATTGCGCCGATAACATGCGGTCGATTGTGCCGTAAACTTGCGTCGTGCTCATTCCGGAGTCCTTGAAGGCGTTCACGGCATCGTTAAGGCGCGTGCCGGCGCGCGGCAGTTGCTCCACCAACTGGCTGCGGTGCAAATCGGCCCGGTGATCCCAGTAGGTGACGATGATCGAAGCGGCAAAACTGCCCATCATCATGCGCATGAAATTTTGTAGACCCGAGGCAGCGGCCATTTTTGCCGCCGGTATTCCGCCGGTATTGATGCTGATGAGCGGCCCGAAGAACATCGCCAGCCCCACACCCTGCAGCAACTGCGGGCCCATCAGGGTGTAGACATCGGAGCCGGTGGTGTAAATCATCGAACGCCAGAAGCTGCAGAGGGCGAATATGCCGATGCCGATGCTCGCGAAGATGCGCGGGTCGAAGCGCTGCAGCAGGCGGCCGACAATCGGTGAGAAGACAATTGCAAAGACGCCCATGGGTGCGGTAACGCGACCGGACCAAGTCGCGGTATAGCCGATCTGGGTCTGCAGCACGAGCGGCATCAAAACTACGGTGGCGAAAAACAAGCCGTAGCCGAGGCCGAGCGCGGTGACGCCCACCGTATAGTTGCGGTACTTGAGCAAGCTGAGGTCCACGACCGGATAGGCTTCGGTCCACTCCCAGGCGAGAAACAGACAGAAACACAGCGCGGAGATCACCGCGAGCGTGACGACGACGGGGCTGTCGAACCAGTCCAGCTCGTTGCCCTTGTCCAACATGATTTGCAAGGAGCCCACCCAGACGATCAACAGCACCACGCCGACGCGGTCGATGGGGTTCTTTTTGATCTCGGTCTCGCGGCCTTTGAAGATCTGCATGGTGCCGAAGAACGCGAGTATGCCCGCGGGCACATTGATGAAGAAGATCCACGACCAGTGGTAATTGTCCGTGATCCAGCCGCCCAGCAACGGACCAGCAATGGGCGCCACGGTCACCGTCATGCCCCAGACGGCCAAGGCGATGGTGCGGCTTTGCGGCGGGGAGTTGTTGATCATCAGGGCTTGCGACAACGGAATCATAAAGCCCGCCACGGCGCCTTGCAGGACGCGGGCGCTGATCAGCATGCTGAGCGTCGTGGCCATGCCGCACATCCACGACGCAAGGGTAAATACGGCAATCGCGAAAGTGAACAAGCGCACCTGACCGAAGCGCGCCGCCAGCCAGCCGGTCAAGGGCACGGCGACGGCATTGGCGACGGTATAGGATGTAATGACCCAGGTGCCTTCGTTGGGCGAGACGCCCAGCGTGCCCGAAATGCTGTTGATCGAGACGTTGGCGATGGAGATGTCGAGCACCTCCATGAAATTGGTCAACGCCAGCACCACCAGCATCAATATCCATCGCAGGCCGGTGAGATGCGTGGGTGCCGCCCCGGGCGCGCTAGTGTCGGCCATAAGTACTCACATTAAAGACTGGCGCAGGATCAGGCGTCACGGCGCGGCTTTTGCCGGGGTGTTGCCGGCGTTGGCGGCGACGATGGCGGCCACGCGCGCATCGGCCTCGGTTTCCAGAGCGTCGAATACATGCGTGGTGGCGGCTGGTGTAGTGCGGGCGGCTTGCGAAAGGCGCGCGTCCTTGCCGTTGCCGCTTTCTGAGATATCGACCTTGACGGTGGCGGACAGCCCCACCTGCAGCGGGTGGGCGGCGACTTCTGCGGGATCGAGCGCGATCCGCACCGGCACTCGCTGCACCACCTTCACCCAGTTGCCGGTGGCGTTCTGAGCGGGCAGCAGCGCGAAAGCGCCGCCCGTGCCGGCGCCGAAACCTTGGACCTTGCCGTGATAGGTGACCGCGTCGCCGTAGAGGTCGGCATTCACGGTCACCGGCTGGCCGGTGCGCATGTCGGCCAGCTGCACTTCCTTGAAGTTGGCATCGACCCAGACCTGATCCAGGGGCACCACCGCCATCAACACCACCCCGGGGCTGACGCGTTGACCAAGCTGCACGTTGCGGCGCGCCACGTAGCCCGTCACCGGGGCCGGCACGACGGTGCGCGCATAGGCGAGATAGGCCTCGCGCAGGTGCGCGGCGGCGTTCAGCACATCGGGGTGATGGTTGATATCGGTGCCGTCCACGAGGGCGCCGGTGGCCGCGGCCTGATGCTCGGCGGCTTGCAGCGCGGCCCTGGCGCTGGCGAGCGCTTCGCGGGCATGCCGTACATCCTCGCCCGACACCGCCCCCGACGCCGCCAGGCGCTGGCGTCCAGCGTAGTCGTCCTGGGCGCGTTGCAGTTCGGCGCGGTGCATCTCCACCGTCGCTTTCAATTGCGCGGCGGTGGCGAACAGGTTGCGCACGCCGCGCACGGCTTTGGCGAGCTGGGACTCCGCCTGATCCAGCGCGATCTTGGCGTCGGCGCGGTCAAGCTCCACCAGGGGATGTCCCGCCTTCACAAAATCCGTGTCGTCGGCGCCGATGGTGACGACGGTGCCGTTGGTTTGCGGCGTCACCTGAACCAGGTTAGCGCTGACATAGGCGTCGTCGGTGCTTTCATAGTAGCGGCCGTCAAAGAACCAATAGAGTCCGTAAATAATGCCGGCGGCGGCGAAGACGCCGAGAATGCTTGCGATGATTCGGCCGCGCTTGCCGTTGGCGGGCGGGGCGGCGGGGGCGGGAACATTCATGGACGTGGCCTCTTGGTTGACTGTCGTGATGCGGCTATTTATTTGCGCGCGCGGTTTTGTCCGGCGCCGGGGATTCGAAACCACCGCCAAGGGCACCCACCAGCGCAACAGTGTAAATCACACGGCGCGCGCGTAAGGAGGCGGCCAAGCTGCGTTGCGCCAGCACCTGCTCCTCGGCCGACAACACCTGCAGATAGGTGCCGAGCCCTTCCTTGTAGCGCTCCACCACAAGTCCGTAGGCGGCTTCGAGCGTGGCTTGCGCCTCGGACTGCTGCGCGCTCTGCTCCGCCACGGCGCGCAAGGACGCGAGACGATCGGCGATTTCCTTCAAGGCATTGAGCAGGGTCTGATCATAGGTGGCCACCGCGCCGTCGTATTCGGCGGCCTTGGTGCCAAGGGCGCTGCGTAAAGTGCCGCCGTTGAAGATCGGCAAAGTCACGGCCGGCCCGATCCCGGCAACAGCGCTGCCCGGATCAAAAAATTTGGCCAACCCAAAACTCTGAAGGCCGGCGAAGGCCGTCAGATCGATGTCGGGATAGAACGCGGCCTTAGCCGAGGTGATGCCCTGCGCGGCGGCTTCCACGCGCATGCGGCTGGCGACAATGTCGGGCCGGCGTCCCAGCAATTCCGCTGGAAGATTGGCGGGCAGCACCGGCGCGGCACCGGCCGGCGGTAGTTGGAAATTCGGCCGCGGAATTGTCAGGCCTCGATCCGGACCCGCGCCCGCCAAGGCCGCCAGCTGATCCTGGGCGAGACGGATGGCCTCGTCATGGGTGGCGATGTCGCCGCGCGCCATCGGAAGCGCTGCTTCGGCTTGCTTAAGATCAAGCCGTGTGTCCAACCCGGCAGCCACCCGGCTTTTGACGAGAGCCAGCATTTTCTGGCGGGCATGCAAAGTCGCCAGCGTCACATCGCGCAATTCGTAGGCCTCGGCCAACTGCACATAGGCCTGGCCGATGGCAGTCGTGAGTAAAAGCTTGGCGGCAAAAGTATCGACCTCGGCGGCTTCGGCCTGACCGATGGCCGCGGCAAGGGCCGCGCTGTTTTTGCCCCACAGATCCAACTCGTAAGTGGCCGTGATGCGGGCATCATTCAGCCAGGTCCACCTGCCGCCGAAGGGCGGCGGAATCTGGAAATTCTCCGACAGGCGTTCAAAGGTGGCTGAGCCGCGCACTGTGAAACCTGGCTGCAAAGCCGTGCCGCTGAGATCGCTGGCCGCCAAGGCTTTACGCAGCCTCGCATCGGCCGCCGCCAGAGACGGATTGGCCTTCAGCGCTTCATCCATCAGGGCATCAAGGCCGGGATCGGCGTAAGGCTTCCACCAGTCCAGACGCGGCCATGGTGACGGCGCGGCATGAAAGGCGGCGAGAGTAGACTCTATATGCAGGTCGCCAACCTCACGCGGGCCGGTACTGGCGGGCGCGATGCCATGCGTGTCGGCGCAGGCGCTTAGAATCGTCGTAAGTAAAAGGATCGAGAGAGGGCGGGTAGATCCGGAAGCGTGCGTCATGAAACCTTCCGTTCCCTGGCCCTAGGCCGATCGGCGCTTAAGGGCCAGAAGCGCGATGAAGCTGATCAATCCCGTAGCGCTCAGATAGTAGCCGACGTTTACAAGACCGCCATTCGTCGCCAGGGCTTGGGCAACAATTGGCGTCAAAGCGCCGCCCAAAATACCGCCGACATTAAAAGCAATCGAGGCGCCGGTATAGCGGACACGCGCCGGAAACAGTCCCGGCAGCCACGCGCCCAAGGGGCCGTAGGTCATGCCCATGAAAACCAGCGCTCCAGAAAGGAATACCCCGGTCATGGCCAGAGAGCCCGAGCCCATCATCGGCGCCAGCAGAAATCCGATCAGCGCGGCGCCGCCGCATGCGAACATCAACACGCGGCGTTCGTCGAAGCGGTCGGACAGCGCGCCTGAAAGAAGGATTCCAAAGGCCATGAACAGGATCGAACCTAGCTGCACGGCGAGGAAAGTCTCGCGCGGGTAACCCAACGTCGTAGTGCCGTAGCCCAGAGCAAAAGCGGTCGTGATATAGAAGATGGCAAAGGTAGCGACGACGCCGAAGACCCCGCCGATAACTTCGCGTGGATATTCGCGTAAAACATCGGCCAAAGGCACTTTCGGCGGCGGCGCTTCGGCGAGGGCTGCCGCGAAGGCCGGTGTTTCCGTCAGCTTCAAGCGTATCCACAAACCCATGGCCACCAGTACCGCGCTGGCCATGAAGGGCAAACGCCATCCCCAGGCGATGTACTGCTGCTGCGTAAGGACCAGGCCAAGCACGAGAAATAGGCCGTTAGCGAAAATGAATCCGATCGGCGCGCCCAGCTGTGGCACCATGCCGAAACGGCCGCGATATCCGGCGGGCGCGTTCTCGACGGCCAGAAGTGCGGCGCCACCCCACTCGCCGCCCAGGCCGAATCCCTGACCGAAGCGCAAGACACACAATGCAAATGGCGCCAGCCAGCCGGCGGTCTCAAAGGTCGGCAGAAACGCGATAGCAACTGTCGAAACGCCCATGAGCAGCAAGGACGCGACCAGAGTCGACTTTCGGCCGATGCGATCACCGAAGTGTCCGAACACGATCGCGCCCAAAGGCCGGGCGACGAAGGCCAGGCTGAAAGTGGCGTATGCCGACATAAGCTGCGCCGAGGGCGACGTCGACGGAAAGAAAAGCGGGCCGAAAACCAGCGAGGCGGCGGTCGCGTATATATAGAAGTCGTAGAATTCGATGGATGTTCCGGCCAAACTCGCCCACAGCACACGCTGGTTCGAAACAAATGCGCTTGTACTTTTCGTTTCGCTCGTCATGGCTCCCCCGGGTGGCCGCATGCCCCGGATAGGTCATCTCACGCCGCCGGAAAATACTCAACTGGGGCGTGGGCCCGGTGCGCTGAAAACCGGCCTAAACCGGGTGTTTTCACAGTGAAGTGTCCGTAAGCTACGGTATAAAGTCTTGGGGGAGACGAATTTGGCGGCATCCGGAATCAGTCAGATCCTTGGTCGGGTGAAGGACGTCTTCAAGTTCGTGCTGCGGACAAAGCAGCGGCGCAGCCGCGCCATCGAGGCGCTGCCCTCCCGGCAATATATGCAGACCACGCTGATCCCCGCGCTTGCGGCCGCCGAGCGCCGTCGCATGCTCTTTGTCGGCGCCCAGCCCTATAATCTTTCCTTTTATCGCAGCTGCGAGGCTCTCAAGATCGGCGTCTGGAGCGTCGACTACGACCCGGCCAGCGCACCCTACGGCGCCCCTCAAGGCCATTTCGTGGGCGATGTAAAGCAAATCGGCATTTTGGCGCCGCAGCTAAAGTTCAACGTGATCGTCTTCAACGGCATCTTGGGTTTTGGCGTCAACGCGCCGGCGGACGCGGTATCCGCGCTGGAAGCTATGGAACAAGTGGCCGAACCCGACGCGCTTCTCATCATCGGCTGGAACCCGGGCCGCACCGATGGGCAGGAAATCGCAGCGCTTCGTCCGCGGCTTACGCGTGCGGTGCTGGGCGATCTGCCGTCCGAAATCGAATTTCCGGCGATCGGCGTGCAACGTGATCCGCATCGCTACGAGATCTTCAAATTTGGCACGACGGAGAAGTAGGCAGTCGTGGTCGCACGTAAGGACATTTGGCGAGTTGGTATCGCGCACGCACCACTTGATCAGCTTTTGCGCGCCGGAACACTTAAGGGCACGGCGGTCACGTGGCTTCCCGACTTGCCGCCGCTGCAATTCGCCGCCGATCCCTTCGGCATCCGGCGCGACGGCAATCTGTATATCTTTCAGGAGATCTACGACTACCGAGATCGCCTCGGAAAAATCGAAGCGCTCACGCTCGACTCCAGCTTTAAAATTTTGGATCGGCGCCTTGTGCTTCAGGAGCCGTGGCATCTTTCCTATCCCTTCCTGATCGAGGACGGCGGCGAGACCTACATGCTGCCCGAAGCGCACCGTTCAGGCCGGCTGACGCTTTATCGCGCCGTGAACTTCCCAAAGCAGTGGTCGGCCGTTCAAACCATAGAGCTGGATCAGGTACCGATCGATGCGACGCCGCTCTTCTATAACGGCCTGTGGTGGATGTTTTACACACCGGCGACAACCAGGCTGGAAAAGGTCAGCGCGCTCCATGTGGCTTTCGCGAAGCAACTTACCGGACCGTGGACGCCACACCCGCTCAACCCGGTGCGCTTCGATGCTTCCAGCGCGCGGCCCGGCGGAACACCGGTCATCCGTGACGGCGGGATAATCCTGCCCGTTCAGGATTGCACTAAAACCTACGGCGGCGCCATGCGCGCACTGAACATCCACAAACTTACACCGGACGCTTTTGAAGCGACGGCGAGCGAAGTGATTGGTGCGCCCGACACCTCAGGCGGTTTCGACGACGGATTTCATACGTTGTCGGCGGCCGGTGCGCTAACGCTCGTCGACGTCAAGCGCTTCGAGCTATCCGCCCATACGCTGGCGTTAGATGTACGCCATTTCCTTCGAAAAACGCTCGGTCGCCGCGGGCGCTAGGGCCATCTTGCGGGCGTAGGCGCGGTCGAAGACGTCGAGATATTGCTCGGCGATGGGTCCGATGCGATAGCCCTCAACGGCTTCGGTCAGCGCCGGGGCTTCCGGCGGAGCATTCGAGAGTGTGCGGTTCAGGGCCTCGGCCATGGCCGAAATATCGCCGATGGGTGTTACGATGCATCCCTTGGCCCCCGCGAGCAGGTCCGAGGCCGCCGGTGTGCAATCGGTGCTGACAACAGGTCGTCCGGCGGCCAGCGCTTCCACAAGCACCGCGCCATAACCTTCGTAGAAGGACGACAGCAGAAACACTCGCGCGCGTTCAAGCCAGGGCGCAATATCGGGGACGTAGCCCACAAATTCGACGCGCTGCGCGATCCCCAGAGCCTGCGCCAGGGCAGTCAGCCGCGGCCGTTGGGCGCCTTCGCCGAGGATGACCAATTTGGCCGAAGGATTCTCGACGCCTGCAAAAGCGCGCAAGGCGACGTCGAAGCCTTTTTCCTTCACCAGCCGGCCGGCCGCGACAATCACATTGCCGCTCGCCCGTTCGGGTGACCGTGCCCGCATATCATCCAGGACCGGCAGGCGGATATATTCCGTGATTTTGCGGCCCAACACGCGATCAGCGTCGTCAACCGCCGACTGCGATATGGCGATCGCAGCATCGACGCAGCGCAAACGGTAGCGCGTCTTCAAATTGTACCAAATCTGTCTAAGGGGCCCGCGGCCATGCCTATACAGCGGTGTGCTGATCTGCGTGATGATCGCAGGACGGCCTTCTTCCGGCAGATCGCCAAAAGGGGTAAGGACCGGCCAATGAAAATTGCCCGGCGCAAAGAGGACGTCGCAGGTGCGCGTTTTCAGGAAGTCCCTAAGGGCTGCCGAAAGACGCCTGCGCGATCTTCCCGACCGTGGAATGGCCGGCGAGCAGGCCACAACCTCGACTTTATGGCTGATCATGCTGACCAGAGGCCCCCGCAGATCGCCGCAAAAGGCTACGACTTTCCGGCCCGCCTCCGCCCATCGGTTCATCAAACGGATGGCGATACGTTCGGACCCCCCCAGCGGAAAGTCGTGGAAGACAACGACGATCGTCCCAGCCCCTTGGTGCATTGCGCCCCCCGTTACGCGCATGAGGCCGACCTGGACGGTTGCTTATTATTTGCCAGATGCCAGACTAGTCGGACCGCGCTAAACTAAGATGGCGCCAAAGCCATTCCTCCCTACCTCGTTTCAGCGATATGGGGAGGGGCGGGCAACCCGGCCCGGCGGCGGTAAGGTATTGGTTCAGAACGAAAATCGCTATAGATCGTGTTGGGGCGGCGGTGGCCGCAAGGTTGGGGCACTCGGCTTGACGGACGTTGGGTCCAATCAACTGGTTTCTGCCTATCTGGAAATGCGCGATGAGGTGCTGCGTTTTCTGACAGCGCGTTTGGGCGACCGCGCGACCGCGGAAGACGTCGGCCAGGAACTTTTCGTACGGCTGCGCTTAGGGCAGCTGCCCAGCGACGTGGCAAGCCCCCGGGCCTATATTTATAAGGCCGCCTACAACGCGGCCAACGAATACGAGCGTGCGCGTCGTCGGCAAACCGTGCGCGATACCGCCTGGGTCGATTTGACGAGGCAGAAGGTCGGGACCGATACAATTTCCGACGAGGTAGGCGCCGAGCGGGCCCTAGAGGCAAAGCACCGCTTGCGCCTTCTTATGACCGCGCTGGCCGAGCTTCCCCCTAAATGCCGCGAGGTTTTTACGCTATGCCGTTTGCGTGAGCATAGTCACCGCGAGGTCGCCGAAATGCTGAATATTTCAACTAAAACCGTGGAAAAACATATGACTACGGCCTTGAAACACCTCATGGCTAAACCGCGAGAAACGCAGTGATCTACCCACGGTAGGGAATAAACCGGTCGGCGCCATCGTATTCGTAGCGAGGGCATATTTTCCGCCCGTGATCGGGCGACATAGTTCATGCGATTAGGCAGATTGTGACGGATTCCAGCGTAACCACAGAGACAGAGCGGTTTGAAGCGGCCCTAGGGTGGCATGTGCGCCCAGAGGGTGACGCCGAGGACGAAGCTTGGCCCGCATTTACACAGTGGCTGGAAGCTGACCCGCGCAACCGGGTCACGTTCAATCAGATTGATGCGATGAACCGGGAAATTACCGCGCTGCTGTCAGCTGCGCCGCCGGAGCATGCGGGGACCGCTGTGGTTCATCCGCGGGCGTGGCGCTCGGTCGTGTTTTCCAAGCGCGTCTGGATGCCGACAACCGTCGCCGCTGCCATTCTTGTGGTGGGCTTTGTGCAATTCTTCAGTGCGCCCGATATCCGCACCTTCTCGACAAAGGTCGGCGAGCACCAGGACGTTACATTGGAAGACGGCTCCCTCATTCACCTGAATACCGACACGGCGTTGTCGGTTTCCATGAGCCGCAACGCGCGCAATGTTCGCTTGGAAAAGGGCGAAGCAGAATTCGAAGTTGCCGCCGATCCCAGCCGGGGATTCAGCGTCGAGCTGGGCACACGCCGGGTCGAGGTCGTTGGAACGGCCTTCAATATTCTCCGTCACGGTGGTCATCTGAGCGTTGCCGTCGAACGCGGCGTCGTACAGGTGCGCCAAAGCGCAGATTCTGCCGCCGCACCGGCTGTAAGACTTCTGGCCGGGGATCAGTATCTGAGCAGCGAGGGGTCGGCCGAGTACCAGATCGCAAAGGTTAATCCGGCCGCGATCGCGCCGTGGCGTGAGGGCCGCCTGGTCTTCGAAGACGTTCCGCTCGCCCAGGTAGCATCGGAGCTAAATCGCTACTTTGCAAGAACCGTGGTTGTTGACGACGAGTCGGTAAGGGCATTGCGCTTTTCGGGAATCTTGAAAATTGATGATGAAGCCAGTGTGTTACGCCGGCTTGAGGCCTTTATGCCGATTACTGTGCAATTTAAAGGCAATACGGTAGTATTGACCCGGGGACCTTCAAAATGAGTCGGTGGCCGGTCAATCATGGGACTTACGTTCCCGTTGGGCCTTTTGTTGTCTGCGTTCTGCCGGACTCACCGTACTGGTTTGGCGGCGGTGGTGCTGTTGACGGTTGGCTCGGCCGCGGCCGCTGAGCCGAGGTCCTTTGATATCCCGGCGCAATCGCTAAGCACCGCGCTCGCGGCCCTGGCTTCCCAAGCGGACATCTCCATAGGTCTCGCCGGGGTCAACCTGACCAACCGCACCAGCCGCGATCTTGTCGGCTACGACGACGTCGAAGAAGCCCTGCGGCGTATGCTGCGCGGCACCGGTCTCGATTTTGAGATGATCGATCCGTCAACCTGGCGGATATTTGAAACGCCCGTCGTGGCGTTGATCCCGGCGCAAGAGCCGACGATCCCAGTGGCGCTGCCGCCGCTTGAGCAGGTGACGGTTACCGCCACCATGCGGCCCATGGCCATTCAGGTCGCGCCGCTTTCGGTTGCGGCGGTAACCGGAACCGCCCTGGCCGACTATGGCTTGCATGCGACGAGCGAAGTCTCCTCGATGGTCGCCGGGCTGAGCGCAACAAATCAAAGTCCGGGTCAAAGTAAATTCATTATTCGCGGCCTTTCCGATGGGCCGTTTATCGGCAACACCCAATCCACCGTCAGTATCTACCTGGATGAATCCCGCGCCAACTTCAACGGGCCCGATCCCAACTTGCAGCTCTTCGATATCGAGCGTGTGGAGGTTCTGCGCGGACCGCAGGGTACACTTTACGGCGCTGGTTCAATCGGCGGCTTAGTCCGCATCATCACGCGCAAGCCGGTGCTTGGAAAGTATGAAGAGCACGCCTCGATCGACGGCAGTTTAGGCGGTGCAACCGATCCATCTGGAATAGTCGAAGCGATGGTTAATTTGCCGCTTATCGACGATGTCTTAGCGATGCGAACCGTAGCCTACGTAAGACGCATGGGTGGATACATCGACAACAGCCGCCTCGGCACCAGCGGCGTCAATACCACCGACATCAGCGGGGTTCGCTCCGCGGTGCGATACAGCCTTTCTCCCGACTGGTCGCTTCGCGCCGGAGTCACCTTTCAGTCAATGCGTAGTAACGACACGCAATACTACGACGCCGAGATGCCGCGGTTTTCGCGCGGAAACCTCCTCGCGGAACCCAGCAAAAACCATTTCTTAAACGTCAGTGCCGGTGTTGATGGCGACTTGCATTGGGCCGATCTGATTTCCACGACGGCGTGGTTATATAACCGCGTCTCGGCGCGCTACGATGCCTCACAAGCTCTGCCCACGCTTATCCACATTCCGGTCGAACCAACCGCCTTCAATCAGGCGAGTCGCTACAACACCATCAACCACGAAACCCGGTTGGTCTCTATACCAGGTGGAAATTTTCAGTGGCTGGCGGGCATCTTCTTCTCGAAACGGCGCGACGCGACTTTCTCGACCTTGACGCAGCTCAGTCAGTCGCCGGGCATTTTCTATTCCAAGAACCGCTATGACAATGGCACAGAAATGGCGCTTTTCGGAGAAGCGACCTATAAGCTGAATGACTACGTAGGGGTCAGCGCGGGATTGCGCTTCTATCGCGGTGCGCTCAACACAAGCGCCGACAATTCGGAACTGATCGACGTCGGCCCCTCGGAGGCGTTTGGAAAGAATAAGACGTTCGGCGCAAGACCGCGCGCCGAAATTACTTTCCAGCCCAGTCCCAATAATCTGTTTTATGCCGAAGTAGCCCAAGGCTTTCGCCTCGGCGGCATCAATATCGGCAGCCGGATCGTAGCGCCCACGGTGACGAGCGGCCGCCCGTTGACCGCGTCGAATTTCCAGTCCGACCAGTTGTGGAACTTTGAACTGGGCTCCAAGTCGACCTTCTTCAATCAAACGGTGTCTCTGAACGCCACGGCCTTTTATGCGCTTTGGAGCAATATGCAGGCGGATCTCATCCGCTCCAACGGTCTGCCCGTGACAGCCAATGTCGGGGACGTGCGCAATTACGGTTTTGAGGCCGAGGGGACCTTTGCTCCCAATGAGCACGTCCGTTTTATGGCAAATCTGTCGTGGGCCAATCCGGTGTTAAGGCACACCAATCCGGCACTGAACGCACTCAGTATCAGCCGGCTTCCGGTCACACCAAAGTTCGCGGTATCAACGGCCGCGCAGTACCAGACACTTCTGGCTCCGGACTATTTGGGCTTTGCGAATGTGAAATATGAGCTTTTTGGAAAGTCACGCCTGACCAATGCCTCAGGCGCCATGTCGTCGGCCCATACCTATCATGTCGCCAACCTGCGTCTCGGTGTTCAGCACAAACAGTGGAAGTTGACGACTTACGTCAACAATCTGACGGGTGATACGTCGAACACCTATGCCTTCGGGAATCCGTTTTCCCTCGGCCATATTTCACAAGAGACGCCGCCGCGGCCGCGCACCTTTGGTCTCAATCTCGCATGGTCGAACTAGAAAAATCCGCTTCCCTAAGCGGAGGTGCGCGTGGCGGCTGGAATATCTCCGGCGTTGGCTAGGCTTTCGATCTTCCAGCACATGTCAATGACGCGGTCACACTGCGCGCGCGGCATAATCCCCTCGGCCAAGTCGAGGAACTTGCGCTGCAGGTCGTCATTGCTCAAGGGCGCTTCGACGCTGCCGACCGCGTGTTCGATAAACTTATGCAGCGTCTTGCCGTCCTTGAACGCGATGGTCACATCCGCCTGATCGGCCTTGATCGCCGGATCGATGGTGGGCTGAACCTTTTGCCGCAAGGCGATGACCTTTGGGTCGCGCGCCGCGCGATCGCTGAATTGCTTCATCCCGCCGGCGCCTTCGATGAGCGCGACCGCCACCGCATGATAAACGCTGAACTTGCTTTCCAAGCCGTCGGCCGGCGTCTTTTTGCCGGTGAGTTCCAGTACGTTGGGATGAATCTTCAAAGCCACGCGGTCGATCTTGTCGAAATCGATCTTGTTGGCGCGCTGCAGCTGGATCGCGGCATCGATGGCCGGATGCAGGACGATGCCGCAAGGGAACGGTTTATAGGTATTGAGCACCGCTTCGTAGCGCTGCCCAAGCCCCTCGGTGATCTCGCGATAGTCCTGCTTGGTACTGAGTGTGTTCGCCCAGCCGCGCTGAGCCTCGATCATCGCATCGGATGTCGTATAATTACCTGCAGCGAGGAGGGCGGCGAAAATTCCACTGCTCGCGGCGCGGCCGGGATTGAAGGACTTGTTCATGGAGCCGAAGGACTCGCGCAAGCCCACGGGCTGCGATGCGGCGAGGCCAAGGGCGTAGATCATCTGCTGCTCGTTGAGCTTTAAGATTTTGCCGACAGCGGCCGCCACGCCGAACACGCCGGCGGTGCCGGTGATATGCCAGCCTATGTCGTAATGATTGGGATAGACCGCGTTGCCGATGCGGCATGCAACCTCAACGCCGAGCACAAGCGCGTTCACAAATTCTTTTCCCGTCGTGGCTTTGTATTCGGCGAAGGCAAGCAGCGCCGGGCCAATCACAGCGCCGGGATGAACGACGGTCTTCAAATGTGTGTCGTCATAATCCAGGACATGGCCGGCCACACCATTGACGAAGGCCGCGTTCATGACATCGAGGCGTTCGCGGCGCCCCAGCAAAGTCGCCTGTGCGGGCCCTGAGAACGGGGTAAGCGCGGCCGTGGCGATGTTCACCGCCTCATGGTTACTTCCGCCGATGGCTACGCCCAACCAGTTTAGAAGCGTGCGTACGCCCTGCTTGCGCACATCGTCCGGCAGCTGTTCGTAGGTTGCGCCGACGAGGTAGCGGGCCAATATGCGCGTGATGTCCTTGTCGGCGCCTTTGCCCGCCTCGCTCTTCGGCGGGGCGTCGGCGGCCTGACCCGAGGTTGCCGTAAGCGCTCCGGCGGCGGCGGAAGCAGAAGCAGCTATAACGGTGGACAGCAGATCGCGGCGGTTCATGACGGGCATGGCTTATCCATTCTTCGCTGGAGAGACAGCAGTATAGAAAGTATAGCCGAATCCAGAGGCAACCAACGCAGAACTTATCCGGTCGCGCCGGTTGTGCACTGCGTCATGGCGAGAGCCTTTGGCTAAGCCCGCACCGGCTCACCTTACTTTCAAGCTCTCCATGAAAGCCTGCGTTGGCCCGCTATGCGACGTTGACGCTTCGGCGAGGGCCTGAAGGTCGGGATGTAGCGGATACATATGTTTGTACTGCACCACTTGGCGCAGGATGAGCCTAAGCCGCTGCGTCGGATCCGGCATCTGGCGCGGATCGAGCAACGGCGCAAAAAACGGCGGCTGATCACCCCGTTGAAATTCCACCGAGATGCTGATGCGCGGCGCGGGTATGGGAGTGCGGGCCCGGCCGCCCCAATGATATACAGCCTGAGTCCATGCTAGCACACCGCCTGCTGCGCTGGGCAAAGCCCGCACGTTCTGCAGATCGATTTTGCTCAGGTGATCGTTCACCGTACCGTAAAAAGGATCGCGGTCTGCCGGTAAAATATGCATGCAGCCGTTCAGCGGTGTGGCTTCACTCAAGGGCAGCCAGAAGGTCATGGTCTTGGGCCGCCGATCCGGAAAAAGCGAGCGGTGACCGAGATCGCGGTGGGGGCCCCAGCCGGCGCCCTCGCGCACGCCGTCCACGTGCCAGGCCCAGAAAGCCGGCATCATCTTGTAGCCTTCGTCCAACACGGCGGCCAAGACCGTTCGCAAACGCGCGTACATGAACCACGGTTCGTCGTACATGAACGCGAACGCCGGCATATGGCCAGCTGCGACCACCGCGCTGACACCCGCCGCCAGATCTGCAACGTCGACACCCCAATCCAAAGGCGGCAATTGGAAATACCCCTCGCGCAGGAGATCGGCGTTGATGGTCGCGAGAGCGGGCGTATCGAAGCTTATGGGTTGCTTCATGGACGCAGCGAGTTGCTCATCGCCTACGTGCAGCGCGGGCGCGAGGCCGCGCCATAGCGCCGGGTCGGCGAGGGTGTTGAAGCGTTCCGATAGTGACGGCATCGTGTTCTCGACACTTAAGGGATATGTCAAAGACATGTTCTGACGCAATATATCAATATATTGAGTGCGACGTCGCACAACGTCAATGTCGGCCCAACTTATAGCTTCTAGCCGATTGGTTTGCCGTTTTCGGCGCGAATAGCAAGCACGCTGGGACGCGGCGGAATGCCGTCCTTAAAGTCGGGCCAGCGCGTGATCGGATTGACGAAACTCGATCCGGATCTTTCCAGATCGCCGGGATGCTGCACCGAAACAAACAGCGTGGTGCCGTCGGGCGTAAAAGTCGGGCCGGTCATTTCCCCGCCCACAGGAGTGCGGAAGAAGTAACGCGTCAACGCGCGGCCCGCTCCAACCACGTCGGTCGCCCAAAGGCCGTCATTGAAGCCATAGTCGTTGGCGCCGTCGGTGGCAATCCAGAGGCGGCCCTTGGGGTCGATGGCAAAATTGTCGGGATTAGACAGCCACCCGCCGGTGGAAACGCCGGGGTGGTATTGGGCTTTCACTTGCGGATCGAACGGATTGCCGGCCAGCAATAGGATCTGCCAGCGCTGCGTCGCCGCCGCGTGGTCGCCGGCGTCGGCCGGAAAAAGTTCGATAATGTGGCCGTGCCGATTCCGCTCGCGCGGGTTGGCGGCATTGATATTCGGCTCCCTGCGGGGGGCGTTCTTGGTGATTGCAATAAACACCGAGTTGGTCACTTTATTGAACTCGATATCTTCCGGCCGGTCCATGGGTGTTGCGCCCATAACCGTTGCCGCGCGGCGCGTCTCGATCAATACATCGGCCTGACTGGCAAAGCCATTTGTCGCCGTTAAAGGCCCGGCGCCCCAAACGAGCGGCAGCCAGTCCACAGTATGATCGTCATTGAAGCGTGCCGCATACAGGGTTCCATCATCGAGCAAACCCCAGTTGCGGGTGCGGTCGCGGGTATTGACGGTACGGCGGCTGACGAATTTATAGACAAACTGATTGATCTCATCGTCGCCCATGTAGCAGACGAGACGTCCGTCCGGGTTGACGACCACACCGGCGCCCTCATGTTTGAATCGTCCCATGGCCGTACGCTTTGCGGGGCGCGAACGGGGATTGTAGGGATCGATCTCGACCATCCAGCCGAAACGGTTGGGCTCGTGGGGCTCGGCCACGACATCGAAACGCGGATAATGGTTACCCCAGCTGTAGTAGCTTTCAGCAACGATGCCCATGAGCTTATGGTTTGCGGCTTCCGGTGTTCCGCTCGCATCGCCGCCGAAGAAAAAGTGGATATTTTCCTCGGCCGTTAGAACCGTGCCCCAAGGGGTTTCGCCGCCGGCACAGTTTGCAATGGTGCCTAAAGCCGTGCGGCCTTTAGGATCGTCGCGGGTACACATGCGGGCATGGCCGGCGACCGGCCCCGCTATGTCGATTTCGGTCGAAGCCGTGAAGCGGCGGTTATATTTGCTCTTGAGATCGACGTTCCAGACGCCGCGCGTTTGATGAACCTCTACGATCGTATGACCGACGGCGGCCATTTCCACATCAACCAGGTCCTTCCCATTGTCTCGTTTGTGAGTCGTGAAGCTCGGGAACATCAGGTGGTCGCGCGCGGATTCGTGGTTGATGCAGAGAAGTCCGCGTTCCGACGAATTGGAGCCGTAGGGCAGGGGCTTGAAGGCAATGAAATCGTTGTCGTAGCCGAATTGAATATTCTGCTTGGCCGCGGTTTGGCTTTGCGGATCAAAGGCTGGCGCTTTTTGCGTGATAGGATCGCCCCACCGCAGCAAGACCTGCACATTGTGGCCCGGCGATACGGCGTGCTGGCCGTCAAGGCCGTGCACGATCTCTGTAAAAGTCAGCGTCGAATCGCCGGCGCCCCGCGACGACGGTGCCCCCTGGGGCGCTTCTTCCGCTAAAACGCGTGCGGGGCTGGCGTCCATGCCGGCAACCGCCGCCGCCGACAGACCAGCAGCGATAACTTGGCGCCGCGACGTGCCGGATTGCGGCCCGACGGGTGTGGTTGGGATTTTGGATTTGGGCATAGGGCATTATAGGCGATGAAACTGGCATTTTCCCAGGTCTAACGCGGCTTCATCGACATTTCATATCTTGCGGGTGCGGCGTATTTTAAGCTGGGCATCAGCTAGCGTCCTTTGCCTAGTGAGGAGAGTATATGACGCGCCTTGGGTCTTCGCGCCGGTCGTTACTGCGGGGAGCCGCCCTATGGGCCGGAGCCGCGGCCGCCGGTCTTGGTTCCGTCCGATATGCCCTCGGCAAGACGCTCTTCCTGAATGATCCCTTTCAGCTTGGGGTCGCCAGCGGCGATGCGACGGCCGACGGCTTTATCCTCTGGACGCGCATTGCGCCCGATCTGTTCAATCCCGAGGCCCTGCCGCCTGAGGCCCTCGCGGTTGCCTGGGAAGTCGCGGCCGACGAAGGCATGAAAAATATCGTCGCCAAAGGCCGAGCCTGGGCGCGGCCCGACATGGCTCATAGCGTTCACGTCGATGTGCGTGGGCTGGAGCCGCGCCGTCCCTATTTCTATCGCTTTCATTGCGACGGCGCCGTCAGCCGTGTCGGCCGCGCCTTGACTCTGCCGATGCCGCGGAAGCCGCTCGATCGTATGCGCTTCGTCTTTACCTCCTGCGCTCATATGGAGCAGGGGTATTTTTCCGCCTATCGCGACATGATCGCCCAGGAGCCGGAATTCATCCTGCATCTTGGCGACTATATTTATGAATCCGCTTGGTCCAGGCCGGTACGGCGTCATCCCGGTCCAGTGCCTGTGACCTTGGAAGAATATCGGCTGCACCACGCGGCCTACAAACTCGATCCGGATCTGCAGGCGGCGCACGCCTATTGCTCCTGGTTCTTCACATGGGACGACCATGAAGTCGCCAACGACTATTCAAAAAATGAATCCCAGGCCACGGCCGACCCAGCCTCCTTCACGCGCCGCAAACTAGCGGCCTACAAGGCATACTACGAACACATGCCGCTTAGGCCCTCCGCCGCTTTCGAAGAGTCCGGAATGAAGATGTATCAGCGTGTGCTGTTCGGTGACCTCGCCCAATTCGATATCACCGACGGCCGCCAGTACCGCGACCCACTGCCATGCCAGCCGCCCGACTGGCGTGCCGGACGGCTGCTCGATATCACCGAGTGCGCCGACTATGCGAACTCTACGCGATCAATGCTGGGCAAGACCCAGGAAGCTTGGCTGCGAGACGGATTTGCGAAGTCCGGCGCCCGCTGGAATTTGCTTGCGCAGGCTTTAATGTTCAGCGACTTCGATCAAATCCCGGGACCGCAGCGCGGGTTCTACACCGATGGCTGGGGCGGTTACCCCGCCGCACGCCGCCGCCTGTTGGATGTCGTCAAAGAACGTAAAGTGGGCAACGTGATCACCTTGGCCGGCGATATTCACAGCTTTTTTGTCGCCGACGTCAAAGACGACTCTTTTGATCTCAAATCCGCAACGCTCATGAGCGAATTTGTTGGTTCGTCGGTGACGTCGCAGGGCTTCGATAGCGCGCTTTTCAAAGCGCTGCTTCCGGAAAATCCCCACATCAAATTTTGCGACGACACCCGGCGCGGATACGGCGTCTGCGATGTCACCAAAGAACTGTGGCGTACAGACCTGCGCGCGACAGAAAGCGTAAAAGTGCCGCAGGCGACTTTCAGTACGCTGAAGTCCTTCGCCGTGGAAAACGGCAGGCCTGGACCCCAGGCGGCATAGGCGCGATACCCCTTCACATTGACCTATTGCGACGCACCATATAGCATCGTGGGTGCGACAGGTTCCTCGGATAGAGGATGAAAAGGGAACTCAGGTGTAACGCCTGGGCTGCCCCCGCAACTGTAAGCGGTTAGTCCGCGCGTCACGTATGCCACTGGATTGTTTTCCGGGAAGGCGACGCGCAAGGGACGAAAACCCGCGAGCCAGGAGACCTGCCTGTTGCAGTCGTCCTTCGTTCGTCCGGGGTGTGGCGCGCGAACGGGTTTTTCCCGAGAGACGGCAGCTGTTTTAACCGCGTCCAGCGCGGGGCTTTGTCGTTTGGGGGTTTCCTTGCCGGCTCAGTCTTGCGGACGCCTGTGTTGTCAAAAGGAAGACCCGATGAAGCGCGTCCTGATCTCAACTACCAGCCTGATCTCTGTTCTATGCGCTGCGCAGGCTTTCGCCGAAGCGGCGCCATCACGCGATATCGCCGGCCTCAGCCAGGGTGAAATCGTCGTCACCGCGACCCGCACGCCGCAACGTCTATATAAAGTGGGATCGTCGATCACGGTTCTCGACATAGATGCTATCGAGTCCAGCCAGGCCGTCGTCGTCACCGATCTCCTGGTGCAGACGCCCGGCGTCAGCATGTCCCGCAATGGCGGTGCCGGGGGCACGACGGCGGTGCGCATCCGCGGCGCGGAAACCGATCAAACCGTCTTTGTCGTCGACGGCGTCAAAGTGAATGACCCGTCATCGCCGGGCGGCGGCTATAACGCCGCCGATCTGGTGATCGGTGACATTCAACGCATCGAAATTCTGCGCGGTGCGCAATCGACTCTGTGGGGTAGCCAAGCCATCGGCGGTGTCGTCAATATTGTCACTGCCGCGCCGACTAAACCTTTTGAAGTGTCCGGCAGTGCCGAGGGCGGCTCTTACGCCACGGGTTATGGACGTATTGGCGCCGGTGGCGCGAGCGATCGGCTCGATTGGCGGCTGGCCGGCAGCTACTACGTGAGCGACGGCATCTCTACCTATGTCGGCGGCACCGAGAAGGACGGTTACCAGAACGCCGGTGTCAGCGGCCGCGTGCGCTTTGTCGTTACGGATGAAGTCTCCGTGGATCTGCGCGGTCTTTACACTCATGCCCATAACCAGTTCGACGGCTTCCCGGCGCCGCTCTTTGCTTTTGCCGATACGGCCGAATACAGCAAGACCGATCAGTTTGTCGGCTACGGCGGCCTTAATTTCGATCTGCTCAACGGCCGGCTCAAGAACCGCGTGGCTTTTGGTTATACCGAAATCAGCCGCGACAACTTCAATCCCGACCAGATCGTCACGACGCGGACTTTCGAATCACGCGGCCGTAACAAGCGCTGGGAGTACCAGGGCTCGCTGCAAATCGCCGAAGGCTGGGACGCGGTTTTTGGCGCCGAGCATGAAAAATCCTCTTTCCGCACCGCGTCGCCGTCGAGCTTCAACGCAAACCCGACGCCGGCCTTGGCCCATGCCGACATCACCAGCGGCTACGCCCAGGTTCAAGGCGAGGTGATCGCAGGCCTGACCTTGACTGGCGGCTTGCGCTACGACGACCACGCCACCGTCGGCAGCCGCGCGCTCGGTCAGGCCGCTGCGGCCTGGGCGGTGAACAACCAAGGAACCGTGTTGCGCGCCAGCTTCGGTCAGGGCTTCAAAGCGCCGACGCTCTACCAACTCTACAGCGTTTACGGCAACACCGCCCTGAGGCCCGAATCCGCCAACAGCTGGGATGCGGGCGTCGAACAGCATTTCCTCGGTGACGCGCTGGTGCTGTCCGCCACGGGCTTCTTCCGCAAAACCACCAACCAGATCGACTTCGTCTCTTGCCCCGGCGCGAACCCGCTGTGTTTGCCCGGAAAATTCGGTGTCTATGACAATATCGCCAGCACCAAGGCGCAGGGTGCCGAATTGACGGGCACGGCCAAGGTCGGCGATGTGACGCTGCAAGCCAACTACACCTTGACCGATACGGAAAACACCTCGCCGGGCAACGCCAATCGCGGCAAGGACTTAGCTCGCCGGCCCAAGCATGCGGCTAATCTTTGGGCGAGCTACGCCTGGCCGATGGATGTTTCAACCGGCGTTGTCGTGCGTTACGTTGGCGATGCCTTTGACAATGCCGCCAATAGCTTCGTCCTGAAGAATTATACGCTGGTTGATTTGCATGCATCCTGGCAGATCATCGAGAACGTGGAGGTTTACGGCCGCATTGAGAACCTCTTCGACGAAGTCTACGCCACAACACGCAACTACGGCACGCAAGGCCGCGCAGCATACGCTGGTGTCCGTGCCAAATTCTAGCGCTCAAAAAACGGAAGGGGGTCGTGCGGCCTTCTTCCGCCGCGCCTGTTTGATCGCTATTTTTGCAGCGATCGGCATGGCGGTTCACGGTTCGGTATACGCCGCACCGCACCGGGTCGTATCGCTCAACCCATGCCTTGACGTCATTCTGGTCAATGTCGCCGACCGCGATCAGATCGCGGCGCTCAGCCACTTCTCGCGTGAAGACACCTCGACCATCATTGAGCTCGCAAAAGCATTTCCCGTCAGTTACGAGACCGCCGAAGAAGTTATTTCTTTCGCGCCCGATATGGTTCTGACCAGCCGACACTCCTCGCCGGCGACGCGCAATGCGCTCGCCCGCGTCGAGATCAGGACGGAATTGTTCAACGAGCCACAGACGGTGGCGGAGAGCATTGCCCAGATTCGCACCGTCGCCGCTCTCGTCGGGCACGTGGAACGCGGCGAAGATTTGGTAGCGCGCATTGAAGCGGCTCTTACAGCGGCGGAACCGCCTGCGGGTGCGCCCGAGCTCTCCGCGCTGCTCTACCAGCGCAATGGATTTTCCACCGGCAGCGGAACACTATTAGATGAAATGCTGAACCGCGTCGGCTTCACCAATGCCGCCGGTCGTTATGGCTTGGTGGGTTGGGGCAATATTCCGCTGGAAAGCGTTGTTGCCGATCCGCCGCAGGTGCTGCTGGCGGACGAGATCCGCCCCGATGTGCCGACCTGGGCCGACCGGGTGATGCGTCATCCCGCGCTTAAAAGCATCGAAGGCCAAATGAAGCGCGCGACGTTTCCCGACAAACTGCTCTATTGCGGCGGGCCGGTGCTGATCGAAGCCGCCAAGGCGCTTAAGGATGCGCGCGACAGCGCATCAGCGTCACGGCCATGAAAACAATTTCGCGTCCTCTGCTGTTTGCCGCGCTGATGGTCGCGCTCGTTCTGCTTTCGCTCGCGAGCTTAAGCGCGGGGAAAGTCTGGGTGCCTTGGAGCGCTTGGTTGAGTTCCGCCGATGACCCGCGCTGGGCGATCGTATTTGAACTGCGGCTGCCGCGCACAATCCTGGCCATTGCCGTCGGCACGGCGCTTGGCCTGTCCGGTGCGGTGTTGCAGGGATATACACGTAACGCCTTGGCCGATCCCGGCATCCTGGGTGTGTCCAGCATGGCGGCCTTCGGCGCGGTCATGACGCTATACCTCGGCATGTCCGTGAGTATGCCGTGGATTCTGCCGGTGGGCGCCATGATCGGCGCCATGATCGGCATCGTCGTGCTGCTCGTGTTATCCAGTGGAAGCTATAGCATTCTCACATTTCTTCTCGCCGGCATGATCCTCAATATGGTCGCCGGCGCTGGGGTTTCGCTGGCCCTGAACTTGGCCCCGACGCCTTGGGCCGTGAGCGAGATCATCGACTGGTTGCTGGGCTCTCTGGCCGACCGCAGCATCGACGACGTGCGCATGGCCGTACCGGTCATCGCCGTGGGGTGCGCGCTGCTTCTCACTGTCGGCCGGGCGCTTGACGCCTTGACCTTAGGTGACGTCGGCGCTCGTTCGCTTGGTATCCGCCTGGAGCGCACGCGCTTTGTGCTCGCGCTTGGCGTCGGCCTTGCGACCGGGGCCAGCGTGGCGGTAACGGGCGTGATCGGTTTTGTCGGACTGGTCACGCCGCATGTTGTGCGGCCTCTGGTCGGCGCGCGGCCCGGGGCACTCCTGCTGCCCAGCGCTCTGGCCGGCGCGGTGATTGTGCTCATGGCCGACATCGCCGTGCGCATCACGCCGTCGGTGGTGGAGCTGAAATTGGGCGTTGCCATGGCGGCTCTTGGCGGACCATTTTTTCTGATGCTCTTAATAAAATTGCGGCAGAGGGCCGCATGAGCGGGCTTGCGGTATCCGACGCCCATGTGCGCCTCGGCGACAAGGCCGTCCTCAACGGCGTCAGTGCGACGTTTGCGGCTGGCCAAGTCACAACCATCGTCGGTCCCAACGGCGCCGGAAAGTCCACGTTGCTGACGGCGCTGGCGGGTTTGCGGCGGCCCGACCGTGGCCAGATTCTGCTCGGTGATGCGGACATCTACGGTCTGGCGCCGCGCGTCCGCGCGCAACGTGTCGGTTACCTGCCGCAGATTCCGGAGGTCGCTTGGGCGGTCGATGTGCGCACGCTGGTCGCTCTTGGGCGAACACCCTTCATCGGTGCGCGCGGACTCACCGCTGTAGATGAAGCAGCGGTTGACCGCGCGCTGGCGGCGGCCGGTGTTGAATCCATGGCACACAGAAACGTCATGACCCTTTCGGGCGGTGAGCGCGCCCGTGTGCTGCTGGCGCGAGCGCTGGCCGGGGAACCGCAATGGTTGTTGGCCGATGAACCGCTGACGGGGCTTGATCCCGGATATCAGCTGGAGATCGCGGGGTTATTCCGCAAGATGGCCGTTGAGAGCGGCGGCGTGATCGTCACTTTGCACGATTTGCACATGGCCTTGCGCATGTCGGACCGCGTATTGGTTCTGGCCGAGGGCCGCCTCCTGGCCGACGGCAAGCCCATCGAGGCCCTGTCGTCGGATATTCTGGCAAAGGCTTACGGCGTGCAAACGCGCCTCTGGGATGGCGATGCCGGTCCGGTGATCGAGATTGTAGGCGAAGTCTTGGGCCGGCGCGGCTGATGGCCGTCCTCATGATTCAAGGCTGCGGGTCCGATGTCGGCAAGTCCACCGTCGTCGCCGGACTTTGCCGTCTGTTCGCCAATCGCGGCGTTGCCGTGCGCCCCTTTAAGCCACAGAATATGTCCAACAACGCCGCCGTCGCCGCCGATGGCGGCGAAATCGGCCGCGCCCAAGCCTTGCAAGCCATGGCTTGCCGCACACCGGCGACGGTGGACATGAACCCCGTCTTGCTGAAACCCCAGTCCGATACCGGCGCGCAGGTGGTTGTGCGCGGGCGGGTCGCTGGCACCTGGCAGGCGCGCGTCTATCAGGAGCGCAAAGGCGAAATGCTCGCCGTCGTCCTTGAATGTTTCGCGCGGCTTCAGGCCGAAAGCGAGCTGGTCATTGTCGAAGGTGCAGGCAGCCCCGCCGAAATAAATCTGCGCGCCGGTGATATCGCCAATATGGGATTCGCCCGCGCCGCCAATGTTCCGGTTATTCTCATCGGCGATATCGACCGCGGCCATGTCATCGCTGCCCTTGCCGGGGCGCACGCCGTCCTGGAACCGGCCGATCGGGACATGATTCAAGGCTTTATCATCAATAAGTTTCGCGGCGATCCGTCGCTCTTTCGGGACGGGCGCGCGGAGATTGTCCGCCGCACCGGTTGGCGCGATATCGGTATGGTGCCGTGGCTTTCCAGCATCCGAAAGCTGCCGGCCGAGGATGCCGTCGTGCTGGACCCCGCCGCGAATGCGCTTACCGGAAAAAGCGTGAAGATCGTCGTGCCCATGCTCTCGCGCATGGCCAATTTCGACGACTTCGATCCCTTGCGAAGCGAGCCGCATGTTCAATTCTCATTCATCAGACCAGGCACGCCCCTGCCGGGGGATGCGGACTTGGTCGTATTGCCGGGAACTAAAGCCACCCTTGGCGATCTCGCGTTCTTTCGCGCACAAGGGTGGGATATCGATTTGGCGGCCCATGTGCGGCGCGGCGGTCATGTCCTTGGCATCTGCGGCGGCTTTCAGATGATGGGTCGCAGCGTTGCCGATCCCGAAGGTGTCGAAGGGCCACCAGGATCGGCCGCCGGCTTGGGGCTGCTGGACATCGAGACCGTGCTGACCGGCGATAAAATTGTGCGGCCGGTGAGCGGCAAGCTGGCCGACCCGGAAGCGCTATTTGAAGGCTACGAGATCCACGTGGGCCGGACCACGGGTGCGGGCCTCGCGCGTCCGTTCCTCTTTATCGACAATGCCCCGGACGGCGCCGTTTCATCGGACGGACATATTGTGGGCACTTATGTGCATGGCCTGTTTGCAGGCGGTGAGGCCCGCGCGGCCTTGCTGCGGAAATTCGGCGTCCCGTCGCAAGCCGAAAATCACGGCGCCGAGGTTGATCGTCTCCTGGACGATATCGCTAAGGAGCTTGAACGCGTTCTGGACATAGAAAACCTCGCGCGCATCGCCGGCCTGTCGTAGCCATTACCGACCGGGACGGGTCGGCGTTAGCCGGACGACGTCGGGCCTGACCTCGGGGAGCACCGGCGCCGGGCGCTCCGACCGAACCGGCGCTTCGGGCCGTACAGTGGCGGGCCGCACGACCGGCGTTGCTTCCCGCACCACCGCCGGCCGCGTGACGATTTCCTTTGACGGCGGCTTCCTCAACGTTAATGGGCCGCTCAATTATACCGATATTAGCAACCTCTTTGGTGAAGACACTTCCGCGCCGCGCTCAGGACGTACTTCCACGCGCGGTCTGGCCGATACCACGCTGGGGCTGAAATACACGCTGTTCGAGGATTTCGAAAACGGCCGATTTGTTGATTTCGGAGGTCGCCTGCGTGCGCCGACCGCGAGCCGCAGTAAAGGTCTCGGCACGGGTCATATCGGCGGCGATCTCCAACTCGATGTCACTCAAGTACTGGGCCCTTGGTCGGTATTTGCCTCGGGTGGATACGGCATTCGCAATGGCCGGGATGCGGACCGCAATCCGTGGTCGGCCTCGGCGGGCGTCGGCCGCACACTGACTGAAAATTTATCAGCGGGGACATTTTATCAATGGCGGCAGTCGGCGCGGGCAGGGGGCGATGCCGCCCACGAAGTCTTTGCCTATGCGTCGTATAAGTTCAGCCCGCGCTTTTCGCTCATGGTTTACGGCGCCACAGGGTTTTCGCCCGAGAGCGTCGGACGCGAAATCGGCATCAGATATACTTATCGCTGGCCGTGAGGTGCCGTAAGATGTCTCCCGCGCCTCATGGCCCCGGCTCGCCCTGCAAGCCCGCTGAAACACCCGCCTAAGACTATTCCTATCCCCGCGGCGGCGCCAATGCGGGCATGACGTCGGCGCTCCTCATGGCTGCCCTGGTTCCGGAAAAGCGCGCCGGGATTTTCGCGCGCGGATGGCAAATGGGTGAAAACCGCCTAATTACCGGCGTGCACTATCCCTCCGACGTGGAAGCCGGCAAGCTTTTAGCCACGGCCTCGGCAGGCTTCATGAGGGAAGCCCCGGTTTTCAAAACAGACCTTGCCGCAGCCCGCGCCGAACTTCGTGCGGGGCTCCGGTTGCCGCTCAAGTAAAAAATAGCGCCACGGCATTCTCAACGGCTGCGATTTCCTCTACCTTCGGCGGGAATTCAAGTGCCGGGGAGGGCGCTCATATGCTCGTGCTGTATTATTTCTATCCGGCGTGTTCGCTGGTCGCCCATATCGCCCTCGAGGAGTCGGGTCTGGCTTTCGAAGCCCGGCCGGTCAATCTCAAGGATCCGGCGCAGGTGGCGGACTATAAAAAGATCAATCCGCGCGGCACGATTCCAGCCATGACCATCGACGGTCAAACGCTCACCGAAAACATCGCCATTCTGTCCTACATCGCCGATCAGGCGCCGGAGGCCGGAATTATCCCGACGGATCCCATGGAACGCGCGCAATGCATGTCGCTGCTGTCGTGGAGCGCCAGCACCGCGCACATCAATTTCCGCCGGTCCTTCCGGCCCGAGCGCTTCAGCGCCGACCCTGCGGCCTTCGACGGCATCGTCGCCAGCGGCCACGCCCTCTACTGGGCGAACCTGCAATGGCTTGATGAGTGTTTACAAAAACAGGATTGGATGATGGGCAAGACTTATACCGCGTCCGCCGACGGTTACGCCTTGCGACTCTATGATTGGGGCAGAATCGGGAAATATCCGGTCGACGAATTGAAAGCCCTTACCGCATTCAAAGACCGGATCATCGCCCGGCCCGCCGTGCGCCGCGTATTGGAGCGCGAGGGCAGTCCGCTGGTGGCTCGGGCCTAACGCGTCACAGATTAAACCGGCGGCGCGCTTCTTTGCAGGCGTCGTCGCCCGGCAGGCACGTCCGGCAAACCTCCGGCCGCACGGCGTAGACCGCGCATGACGTTGCCGCGCCAACTTCACCTTTGAGGGCGCTGCACCGGTCGCCGTCACAGCGCATTCGGCCGTGGCGGTCATCCACGTATTCTTGTGGAATACGTGCAAGGGCAGCCTCACTTTCCAGCGAAAACCGCGGCCAAGTGAACGAATACGCGCAACATGCTCCGCATGAGCGGCATGACGCATCGGTTATGTCGCTGGAGGGCCTTAGCGCCGTCACGCGGAGAATGTCGGCCTATTGCTCTTCGGTGCTTGAGGCGAGCGCCGGAGCAGCGCGCGTCCGTTTGGGCCGAGCGGCCTTTTCGGCGGCGAGCTTCTCAGCGGTTTCGCGTTCGGCCGCTTCTTTCGCCAGGCGCAAGCCGCGCAGCCGCGCGGTCTTTTCGGCATTGGCCGCCTCGATGCGCTTTTTCTCCTGGACGAAGGCGTTATCGCGAAGCTGAGTTTTGGCGAATTTGCCTTGGGCCTTTTGACGCGCTTCCGCGGCGATCCGGGCGGCAGCGAGTTGGGCTTTCTCTTTTGTAATCACTGTGTGTTCACCGGGGCCGCCTTCCACTGAGATGTGACCTTTGTTTACTGCATATATATGTTTCCGCACAGCATTAGATGAATTGAGGCCGAATCATGCTGCGGGCCAACAACCTGGAGTATTCCCGCCTTAAGGGCGGTTACCCTGTTATTCGAAGGATTTGTATGTTATGGTCTTCTTGTCCGTCGCTGATCCGCCGGACCAAACGATCTCCCGTCCATATCTCACCGGCCATAGCTCCGAGTGCTCGGAAAACAGCACTTCTATGTCGCGGAGTTTGGGTTAAGTCACTGCCCGGCCCCGCATGTTCGGCCACAGAATATGCGTGATTAGACCAATTTGGAGTTTTCGAAGAAGAGCCGCTTGCACAGGAGGCTTCGGGGGGAGCCTTTCAGTCGTGAGCCCATGCTTAACCACTGAGAAATGCCAACCATAGAGAAAGATCCCACATGACCAATTCTGCCGCTCCCCAGCCGACTGAAGCCAAGGGCACCGCCTCCTTTTCCGCGGGCGATTTTGTGGTTTATCCCACCCACGGCGTGGGCAAGGTCACGACGATCGAGACCCAAGTCATCGGCAATCAGAGCATCAAGCTGTTTGTCATCAGCTTCGACCGCGACCGCATGACGCTGCGCGTGCCCTTGCTGAAGGCCAAGAACCTCGGCCTTCGCAGGCTGTCGACGCGCCCGGTCATGGCCACGGCGCTGACGACGCTCAAAGGCCGCGCGACGGTCAAGCGCGCCATGTGGAGCCGCCGCGCCCTGGAATATGCCGCCAAGATCAATTCCGGAAATCCCATCTCCATCGCTGAAGTCGTGCGCGATCTGCATCGCGGCCCGAACCAGTCCGAGCAGTCCTATAGCGAACGCCAGATCTACGAACAGGCTCTGGGCCGTTTGACCTATGAATTGGCGGCGGTCGAAAAGATTGAACACGAAGCCGCCACATCGAAGCTGGAAAAGCTGCTGAGCGCGGCCTAACCGCTGTGCGCGGCCCGCAAGGGGCAACAGCTATGGACATTAAAACACCGCTCGCGCCGCGATGCCGCGCCTGTCAATTGCAGCTTTGCAAGAGCCGTAGCGAGCCGCCGCATGCCGCGCTCACGGAGAGCAAGACCGATGGTGTCATGCGCGGGGCGGAACGGCATTTCACCTGCAAGACCTGCAACGCGACCATGATCAACTCCAGCGATCTGGCCAAACCCGGCTGGCGCCATCATCGCTGAAACCGTGCCGCACGTTTTCCCAAAGAAAAAGCCCGGTGCACTACTGCACCGGGCTTTGACTTTACGCCGTAGCGTCGGATTGCTTACGCAACCTTCAAATTCGCGGCGGCATCCTTGCCGCGCTCATTGACGACGTCATAGCTGATGCTCTGGCCCTCGTTGAGGGTCGAGAGGCCCGCGCGCTCGACTGCGCTGATGTGCACGAACACATCTTTGCCGCCGTTGCTGGGTTGAATGAAGCCGAAACCCTTTTGCGAGTTGAACCACTTTACCGTGCCTGTAGCCATATTGGTCTCCTTAGAAAATGCATGTATGCGTAGTTTGCGTTGCGCGACCATCGCGCAACATTTTCCGAATCCAGCGTTGTCTTGGGAAGGCCTTATAAGGGCATGTAGCAAGGCAGGCGAAGAACTCGACGGCAGGAACCTACAGGAAAAGTGGCCAATCTTCAATCGATTCAAATAAAAGCCCTACTCCGCCGGAACGGAAAGGCCGATATTTCGCCTTTTAGTAAGCGCTTAGCCGGTGCCGCACCGCGGCAAGACGGGATCTACAAACAGGCCTAAAAAGTTAACGTCGCGGCGCTGGTATGCCCTTAGTCAGGAAACGCTGTGTCTTGTGTTTGCGCCCTTGGCGGCTGCCTTCGCCGCCGGTGCCGCCGGTTCCCGCCGGCTGCCAGGTAGGAATCAGCTGGTGCTTGCCGGGACCGATCAAATCGGCGCGGCCCATGCGTTTCAAGGCCTCGCGTAAGATCGGCCAGTTCTCGGCGTCGTGATAGCGCAAGAAGGCCTTGTGCAGACGGCGCTGGCGCAAGCCCTTGATGGCATCCACCGACTCGGAGACGCCGCGCCGGATCGGGCGCAAGGGATTGCTGCCCGAATGGTACATCGCCGTGGCCAGCGCCATGGGCGAGGGCAGGAAAGTCTGCACCTGATCGGCGCGGTACTTATGGCGCTTTAGCCACAGCGCCAGGTTCATCATGTCCTCGTCGGTGGTGCCGGGATGGGCGGCGATGAAATAAGGAATCAGGAAGTATTCCTTGTTCGCCTCCTTAGCCGCCTGATCGAACAGCTGCTTGAAACGGTCGTAGGCGCCGATGCCGGGTTTCATCATCTTCGACAAGGGGCCCGCCTCGGTGTGCTCGGGTGCGATTTTCAAATAGCCGCCGACGTGGTGGGTGACGAGTTCTTTGATATAGGCCGGGCTTTTTACAGCCAGATCGTAACGTACGCCCGAGGCGACCATGATCTTCTTGATGCCGGGCACTTCGCGCGCCTTGCGGTAAAGCTGGATCAGCGAGTCATGGCTGGTGTTGAGGTTTGGGCAGATTTCCGGATACACGCAAGACGGCTTGCGGCAGAGGGATTCGGTTTTCGTGTCCTTGCAAGCGATACGATACATGTTGGCGGTGGGCCCGCCGATGTCCGAGATGATGCCGGTAAAGCCTTTGGTCTTGTCGCGGATCTGGCCGATTTCTTGCAGCACCGATTCTTGGGACCGGTTCTGGATGATGCGGCCTTCATGTTCGGTGATGGAACAGAACGAACAGCCGCCGAAGCAGCCGCGCATGATGGTGACGGAAAAACGGATCATGTCCCAGGCGGGGATCTTGGCCTCGCCGTAAGAGGGATGAGGCGCCCGCGCGTAAGGAAGCTCGTAGACGCCGTCCATCTCGGGGGTGGTCAGGGGAATCGGCGGCGGCGTGACCCACAGCTCGCGGTCGCCGTGCTTTTGCACAAGTGGGCGCGCGTTGCCGGGGTTGCTTTCCCGATGCAGCACGCGGCTCGCGCGGGCATAGGACTCTTTGTCGCCCTCCACCTGCTCAAAGGATGGCAGACGGATCACCGTCATGGGGCCGGCGGCGCGGGCACCTTCGTCGCTGGCGTCCAGGTCGTCGGCGTGAAGTGCCGTCCAGCCTTCGGGAACCGCCGGCTTCAGAAGCGCCACGCCGCGCACATCGTCGAGGTCGGCGGGCTTTGCGCCTTTGGCCAGACGGTGGGTGACTTCCACCACGGCGCGTTCGGCGTTGCCGTAAAGCAGAATGTCGGCTTTGGCATCGACCAAAATTGAGCGACGGACTTTGTCGGACCAGTAGTCGTAATGGGCGATGCGCCTAAGCGAGCTCTCAATGCCGCCCAGCACAATCGGTACATCTTTGAACGCTTCGCGGCACCGCTGGGCATAAACGATGACCGAACGGTCGGGACGTTTGCCGCCTTCGCCGCCCGGCGTGTAGCTGTCGTTGTGGCGCAGGCGCTTGTCGGCGGTATAGCGGTTGACCATGGAATCCATGTTTCCGCCGGTGACGCCGAAGTAGAGTGTGGGCCGGCCCAAGGCGGCAAAAGCCTCGGGGCTTTGCCAGTCGGGCTGCGCGATAAGCCCGACGCGGAAACCTTGCGCTTCCAGCAACCGGCCGATGATCGCCATGCCGAAGCTCGGATGATCCACATAGGCGTCGCCGGTCACTAGGATGACGTCGCAGGCATCCCAGCCCAACTCATCCATCTCGGCGCGCGACATGGGCAGGAAGGGGGCCGTGCCAAAACGCTCCGCCCAATACTTGCGGTAGGAAAACAGCGGCTTCGGCGTGGAAGTGACAGCGTTCATGCGGGTCTATGTGATCCACAGCGGCATCTGCGTCAATGGCGCTGCCGCGCGTCTGTCGAAACATTAATACATATCAAGATGTTAAATCGGACCGCCCGGCCACGCTATCGCCCGAAAACGTCGGCGAAAAATGCACGCATGGCGGCCCAGGACCGTTCGTCAGCGGGCTTGTTGTAGAGAATGCCCGGCGCGATGGACCCGTCCGCCGCGGGATTGGTGAAGTTGTGCACAGCGCCTTTGTAGTTGATGACGCGGATGTCGGCGCCGGCCTTGTGCATCTCGTCTTCGAAGGCTTTGACCTGTGTCGGCGGAATCATGGGGTCGTCGGCGCCGTTGCACACCAGAATACGCGCCTTCACTTCGCCAGGCACTGCGGGCATCTGCGTCTCCAGGCCGCCGTGGAAGCTCACGACGCAGGCAGCATCGGCGCCGTCGCGCGCCAACTCCAGCACGGAAGTGCCGCCGAAACAAAAGCCGATGGCGCCAAGGCGCGCCCCATCCACCTGCGGCATGGCTGACATCGCCGTCAGCGCCGCACGCACGCGCACACGGAGTTTTTGCGGATTGGCGCGCAAGTCGCCGATCAGCGCCATGGCTTCCTCGCGCTTGGTCACTTGGCGCCGGTCGCCGAACATGTCGGCGGCGAAGGCGACATAGCCGAGGCTTGCCAGCATTTTCGCCCGCGTGGTCACATGTTCGTCCAAACCCCAGGCCTCGTGCACCACCAGCACGCCGGGGCGCTTTTCCGCCCGCCCGTCCTCATAGGCCGCGAAGCCGTTCATGGTGAGCGGGCTGTCGCTATAAATAATGTCTTCGGTCTTTATGGCGGAGGCCATGGGCGCACCTCTCGCAGTTCAGCTTGCAAGCTTAACGCGCAAGCTGGACGAACGGCCCTGACGTTACGAAAAATTCCCGGTTTAAGGGGCGTGCGGGCACTTTCCGAACTGGGCGGGACAGATGCGTGCGCCCGTGGCCGAGCAGGGTGTGCGTTTATTGCGCAGAAATTCCGTGAAGCCGGCCAAGGCCTTGATGAACACCGGATCGGTTCGCACGGCGGCGAGGCGCGAAAAATGCGGCACTCCTGCGGCGGCGGCCAGATCGCGCATGGTCTCATCCAGTTCCACCAAAGTCTCGACATGCTCCGAGACAAAGGAGATCGGCACGATGATCAGCGGCACACGGTCCGCGCCGGCCCGGCGGATTTCGCTTTCCACCGGCGGCCCCAGCCATTTCACAGGCGTCACGCGGCTTTGATAGCAGATCTTCCAATCGAGGTCGGGTAGCCCAAGCTTCGCGACAATGGCTTCCGTCGACTGCGCCACTTGCCACTCATAGGGATCACCGTCGGCGATAATCTTCTCCGGCAAGCCGTGGGCCGAAAACAACACGCGCGGACGTCCATGGGCCTTGGCGGCCTCAACGGCGCTGCGCAGTTTATCGGCCACCGGCGCGACAAAGCCCTCGGCGGTTGGAAAACAGCACAGCACTTCCGTCGGCGTTGTCAGGCCCTGGCGCTTGGCTTCGCGCGCGAGCACGGCCAACGTCGTGCCGGTGGTGGTGGTCGAGAACTGCGGATATAGCGGCAGCACGACAATGCGTGTCGGATTGTAGGCTTTGAGGTCGGCGACCACTTCGCGCGCCATGGGATGCCAATAGCGCATGAGGATGAATACGCGTGCATCGTCCGCGAAAGGCTTCGCCACTTGCTGCAAGGCTGCGGCCTGGGCCTCGGTCTCCGGCAGCAGCACCGATTTCCCACCAAGGCGCTCGTAATAGCCGCGCGACTTTTTCGCGCGCAGCGTTGAGATCGTTGTAGCAAACAGCCAACGCAGGGGTCCGGGCAGGGGGATGATGAAGGGATCGTTGAACAGATTGAACAGGAATGGCCGCACGGCCTTCGGGCTGTCGGGCCCGCCGAGGTTGAAGACCACGATCGCCAAGCGGGTGTCGGTCAAAGTGTTTTCCTTTCGCATTCGGTTGCGCGGATATGCCATAGGCCTATGTAGGGCGGAAAGCTGCAAATTTCCCGCCGCGGCAAGGCCCTGTGACATGGCCGTGACATTCGTTAAAGACGGCTATGATATCGACCCACCATGAACCGATTCGCACTTATAGGCGCATCATATAAGACGGCCGGCGTGGAGCGGCTGGGCCAGTTGGCCCTGCCCAAGGACCAGATCGCCCAGCGCCTGCCGTCCCTGGCCGCCAAGATCGGCGCCCAGGAACTGGCCTATATCGGCACCTGCAACCGCGTCGAGTTCGTGCTGGCCGGCGACAGTCCCCTCGTCGTGCAAGCCTGCCGCGACAAGCTGGGCCAGTTGCTGGCCCCCACACCGCTGCTAGAGACCGAAACCCGGCGCATTTTCCGCGCCTGGACCGACGAGGGCGCGGTCGAACATCTGTTCCTGGTCGCCTCGGGCCTGGACTCGGCTCAGGCCGGCGAGCGCGAAATCTACGCCCAGGTGCGCGGCGCCTGGACCACGGCGCGCACCGCCGGCACCTGTGGGCTGCAGCTCGACTATATTTTCGGCGAAGCCTTGCGCGCTGCTCAAGACGTACATCAGCAGGCAGCCCGGCCCGGCAACGCGGACTCGCTCGCCAATTTCGCGGTCACGCGCGTGGTCGAGCACATCGCGGGACGAAGCTGCCGCATCGCGCTTGTTGGTGTCTCGCCCATGACGCGCCATTGCGCGCGGGCCTTCGCGCAGAAGAACCTGCCGATGATCATCGTCAATCGCACTTTGGAATCCGCACAAGAGTTCGCTGCCGAGGTCAAAGCCGACGCGAAAAGTCTCGAGGCCTTTAAGGCTGATCCCACCGGCTTCGATGTCATCATCACAGCCGTCGGCGGCGCCGAGCCCGTGCTGGACCGCGCTCTTCTCACCAAGCTCGCCGCAGCTGGCAAAAATCCGCTGTTGATCGATCTGGGTGTGCCGCCCAACGTCGATCCCGAAGCAGCGGAAGCGGTGGGACTGCATCGCGTCGGCATGGACGAAGTCATCGCTGATGCCGCTTCAGGCCGCGCCGCCAAGCTAGGACAACTGGCTTCAGCGCGGGTTGTGATCGATGAACACCTGGAACGCCTGCGCAGTGAATACGCCATCCGCGAAGCCGCGCCGCTTTTGCAGCGGTTGACCACGCAGTATCAGCAAGCCGCCGTGGAGAGCCTGCGCCGGTTGCCGCGCAATGGCGGCGGCGACGACGAGGCTTTGCGTCTGTGGGCCGAGGGCTTCGCGCGGCGCTTGGCTCATGCGCCGATCAAAGGCCTGCGCGCGCTCGCCGCTGAAGCCGGCCCGGAGGCGGTGCAGGCTTATATGGCAGGCGTTGAAGAAGCCCTATCCGATAACGAACGCGCCCCAAAAGATGCGGGGAAAGACACACCCAAGGAGAAACGCTCGTGACGAAAGAGACCAACGCCGAACTTTTTGATCGCGCCCGGCGCGTCACCCCCGGCGGCGTCAATTCACCTGTGCGCGCCTTTCAGGCCGTGGGCGGCACGCCGCGCTTCATTGCGCGCGGCGAGGGCGCCTTCGTGGTCGACGAGGAAGGCAACCGCTATCTCGACTTTATGGGTTCCTGGGGTCCGCTGATCCTCGGCCACTGTCATCCCGAAGTCATCGAAGTGATTCAGAACAAAGCCGCGTTGGGCACCACCTTCGGCGCGCCCTGCCGCGCGGAAGTCGAATTGGCCGAAGCGGTGGTAGCGTCCTATCCCGGGCTTGAGCAAGTGCGCTTTGTCTCGTCGGGCTCCGAAGCCACCATGAGCGCGATCCGCCTTGCGCGCGGCGCCACGGGCCGCGATTTGATCGTCAAATTCTCGGGCTGCTATCACGGCCACGCCGATCACCTGCTGGTGGCGGCGGGCTCGGGTCTGGTGACCGCTGGTCAACCGTCGTCCGCCGGCGTGCCCAAGGCCTTCGCGGCGTTGACAAGCGTGTTGCCTTTGGACGACGAAGCGAAACTCAAGGCTTTGTTCGCCGCCGAGGGCAGCCGCATCGCCGCCGTCATCATCGAGCCGATCCCGGCCAACAACGGCCTTTTGCTGCAGCGGAAAGAGTTTCTGCTGACGCTGCGCCGCCTGACCCGTGAGGCCGGCGCGCTGCTGATTTTCGACGAAGTGATTTCGGGCTTTCGTGTCGCCAAGGGCGGCGCCGCCGAATTGTACGGCATCACGCCTGACCTCGCGACCTTCGGCAAGATCATCGGCGGCGGCTTGCCCGTGGGCGCTTACGGCGGGTCCAAACATTTAATGTCGCACATCGCCCCGGAAGGCCCGGTCTATCAGGCCGGCACCTTGTCGGGGAACCCCGTAGCCATGGCCGCGGGCCTAGCGACCTTGCGCATTCTTGAGCGCGAGAAGGCCTGGACCCAGCTGGAAGAAAAAAGTGCTCTGCTGGAGAAGGAAGTCACAGCGGCTCTGGACGGCGTGAACCTGCCTTGGACCATGACGCGAGTCGGTTCGATCTTCTGGCTGTCTTTCCAGAAAGGCGCCGCGCCGCGTTCCGCCGAGACCCTCGATCAAAACGCCGGCGCACGCTTCAGCCCCTTGTTCCACGCCATGCTGGAGCGCGGGGTTTATATCCCGCCTTCGGCCTTCGAGGTTCTCTTCCTGTCTCTCGCCCATACGGCCGAGGATGTGTCAAAATTCGCCAAGACCTTGCGCGAGTCCATCACAGCCACGGCCGCTTAGCACACCCATGACCAACCGCCTTCCCCTGGCCCCGACCCGACTTCTGCATATGGCGATCATATTTCTGCAGGTGTTTTCGGTCGCCCAGGTGGTGTGGTGGTTCGTCGATCAGCGCACCTATGCCGAGGATCACGCCAATCAGATGCGCACGCTTTATAATTTCGACGTGGCGGCGGCGCAGCGCATGCTGGCTTTGGGCGTCGAGGCCCAGGAGATCTCCGGCCTGTTTCCCCATACCCAGGTGGACAACGGCGCGGTGACGCTAAAGCCCGAGGCGCTCGCGGAATTGGCCGATGCTCGGGCGCGCCATGTCACGCAATATGCCTGGGAAAGCGGCTTCTTCCTGCTGGTGCAGGCCTTGGCCATCGCGGTGCTGTGGCGCGGCCTTTCCAGCGAAAAGGAAATCCGGCGCAAGCAGGACAATTTCCTCGCTATGGTGTCGCATCAATTCAAGACGCCCATCGCGAGCTTGCAGCTTTCCCTAGAGACCATGGTGATGCGCCAGGTGTCGCCGGAACGTTTTCAGCAACTGTCTACACGCATGCTCGACGATCTGCGGCGTATGGAAAACATGGTTTCCAAAATCCTTGACAGCGCGCGCCTGGATCGTGGCCGCGTTCTGCTAAACAAGGACCGGCTGGTCCTCGGCGAAGCCGTGCGCCATGTGCTGGCGACGCTCGACGATATTGCCCGGCGCGGCAACGTGGCGTTCAACGTCGATATTCCCGCCGACCTGGATGTGCGCGCCGACCCTTTGGCCGTGGACAGCGTGCTGCGCAACCTCATTGAAAATGCCATGTCGGCCATGCAGCCCACCGGTGGCGGCACGGTGACCATTCGCGGGCGGCGCGTCGGCGGCCAGGCCGAGCTGCAAATCGCCGATACCGGCATCGGCTTCGAGCCCGCGCAAGGGCCGAAGCTGTTTGAAAAATTTTTCCGCATCGACAACCACGGCGGGCGCAACGCCGCTGGAACCGGGCTCGGCCTTTTCATTGTCCAGCGGTTCATGCATTTCGAGGACGGTCATGTGCAAGCTCATAGCGAAGGCGCCGGCAAAGGTGCGACCTTCACCGTGACCTGGCCGGCCGCACAGGAGACCTAGCTGCGATGAGTGAAGCGAGCACAAGCCGTATTCTGGTGGTGGAAGACGATCTCCACCTGGCCGAAGGTATGGCCGAGAATATGCGCGCCGAGGGCTACGCCGCCGACACCGCCCACGACGGCCAGATCGGTTTGGAGATGGCCCTGGTGGGCGACTACGACTTGCTCGTGCTGGATGTCATGCTGCCGCATATGGATGGCTTCGAGGTCTGCCGGGCGTTGCGCGCGCAAGGCAAGAGCACGCCGGTGCTGTTCCTGACCGCGCGCGGCGATCCGCAAGACCGCGTGCGCGGACTGGAAGCCGGCGGCGACGACTACCTGACCAAGCCCTTTCACCTGGACGAATTTCTGCTGCGCATCCGCGCCATCCTGCGGCGCTGGGAATGGTTCAAGAATTCGCTGGCGCGGCCCGCCACCGGCACGACGCTCAGCTTTGCCGGCAACGAAGCCAACTTCCGCACCTTCCAGGCCCATTCCTGGGATGGCACGGCCCACGATCTAACCGAAAAAGAGGCCATGATCCTGAAAGTCCTGGCCGAACAGCCGGGCGAGGTCGTCACCCGCGACGATCTTCTGGAAAAGGTCTGGGGCTACGAGGTCTACCCGTCCACGCGCACGGTCGACAACTTCATCCTGCGTCTGCGCAAGATTTTCGAACGCGAACCCCACAATCCCCGGCACTTCTTGACGGTGCGCGGAGTGGGCTATCGCTTCCAACCGGAAGGTGAGCCGTGAGTAAGCCTTTACGTATCGGAACCCGCGGTTCGGCGCTGGCGCTCTGGCAAGCCCATGAAGTCGAGCGCCTCATCAAACTGGTGCCCGGTGCGCCGCCTGTGGAAATCTGCGTCATCAAGACTCAAGGCGATCTCCAGCAGGACATCCCCTTGTGGAAGACGCCGGGGAAAGGCTTCTTCACCGCCGAGTTGGACCGCGCGCAGTTGGACAACGAAGTCGATGTGGTCGTGCATAGCCTGAAAGACTTGGCCACTGTCATGACCGAGGGCCTGGCGCTGTCGGCGGTTCTGGAACGCGAAGACCCGCGCGATGCGCTGGTGACGGCCAGCGGCGGCGATCTCGCCTCTCTGCCTAAAGGTGCGCGCATCGGCACCAGCAGTTTGCGCCGCCGTGCTTTCCTGGCCCACGCCCGGCCCGACCTTCAACATATGGAGCTGCGCGGTAACGTGCCGACGCGTCTTCGCAAATTGGACGAGGGCAACTTCGAAGCCATCATCCTGGCCGTGGCCGGCTTGAAGCGCCTGGGTCTGGAGAAGCGCATTTGCGAAGCGCTGCCGACGCGGGTGTTTCCATCCGCTGTCGCCCAAGGCGCCATCGGCATCTGCACGCGCGAGGGCGACGCCGAAACCTTGCGCTGGGTGGCGCCGCTCAATCACGCCGCGACACGCATCGCCGCCGAGGCCGAGCGCGGGCTCTTGCGCCGCCTCGAAGGCGGCTGCCAGGTGCCCGTGGGCGCGCTGGCGACGTTGAACGGCCAAAACGTCACGCTCTATTCGGCCGCCTGTAATATCGACGGCTCGGACTTCGTCGCAGCGGAAGCGACCGGCACCGTCAATGAGGCTGCGGCCCTTGGCGTACGCGTCGCCGAAGATCTTTTGAGTAAGGGCGCTTTGCGCGTTCTCGACAAAGCCAATGAACGCCGCCAGGCGGCGCAGCAGTAGAACTTAAGGACAGACTTTGATGACCGCATCGCCCGCTGTAAAAACCGCCGCCCTTCCGCCGTTCTTGGCCGCCTGCCGCCGCGAACCGGTTGCCCATACACCGATCTGGGTCATGCGCCAGGCGGGCCGTTACCTACCGGAATATCGCGCCGTGCGCGCCAAGGTCGGCTTTACCGAACTTACCCGTTCACCCGAGTTGGCTGCCGAAGTGACCCTGCAGCCCATTCGCCGCTTCGCCCTCGATGCCTCGATCATCTTTAGCGATATCATGGTGCCGATTGAAGGCATGGGCGTGGATTTGGAATATGCGCCGGGCCCCGTCATCGGCGAACCCGTGCGCACCATGAAGCAGGTGGAGGCGCTGCGGCCGCTCAATCCCGAACAAGACGTCCCCTTTGTCATGGAAGCCATCAAGCTGACGCGCGCTGGACTCCCCGCCCATGTGCCGCTGATCGGCTTTGCCGGATCGCCCTTCACGCTGTTCTCCTATCTGGTGGCGGGAAAGCCCTCCAAGGAATTTTCCGTGCCGCGCGCTTTCGCCCAAGCGGAGCCGGAAATTTCGGCACGGCTTATGGACAAACTCGCCGACGCCATGATCGTCTACTTGCGCGCTCAGGCGGGCGCAGGTGCGCAAGCCCTGATGCTGTTTGAATCCTGGGGCGGGTTGCTGGGTCCCAACGACTATCGCCGCATCGCGCTGCCGCCGGTCAAACGCATTATCGACGGTCTAAAAGACCTGGGCGTGCCGCTGATTTACTTCGCCAACCAATGCGGCGGCAGCATGGACTCCATCGCGACTCTGGATGCGGATGTTGTCGGCCTGGACTGGCGTACGTCTCTCGGCGCCGCCCGCAAGACCCTTGGCGCCGGCAAAGCTATTCAGGGGAATCTTGATCCCGCTCAATTGTTTGCCGCGCCTGATGTTCTACGCCTGCGGGTGGACGAAGTGCTGGCGGACGCAGGGCCGGGGCCGGGCCATATATTCAATCTTGGGCATGGCATTTGGCCCGAAACCGACCCCGATGCGGTCGCCCGTCTAGTGGATTACGTCCATGAGCGTACATCAAAATAGAGGTCACAAATGGATGGCACGACTAAAAATGACGGCCCGGAAAACGGCTTCACCGCGGAAGCGGTAAATTATTACCACGATCTGCAAGAGCGCATTCTCAAGGCTTTTGAAGACTTAGATGGCGGCGGCAAATTCGAGCGTACCGATTGGACGCGCGAACCCGGCCATCGTCTCAAAGGCGGCGGTCGTATGCGTGTCATGCGCGGCAAGGTCTTCGAGAAAGTCGGCGTTAACGTCAGCCATGTCTGGGGCACGGCCTCGGAGCAGGGTATGGCGCAGATGCCGGGCGCGAAGGAATCCAGCGGCCGTTTTGCCGCCTGCGGCATTTCGTTGGTCACGCATATGTCGAACCCCTTCGTGCCGACCGTGCATATGAACATCCGCTGCATGGCGACCAGCAAGATGTGGTTCGGCGGCGGCGCCGACCTCACGCCCACCTTTCCTTTTGAGAACGACACGCGTGACTTCCACGCCATTCTCGAGAAGGCCTGCGACACTTACGCGCCCGACGCTTACGCAAAATACAAGAAGTGGTGCGACGAATACTTTTACCTGCCGCACCGGCGCGAGCCGCGCGGCGTCGGCGGCATCTTCTTCGACGATCTGGCCAGCGGCGACGTCGCCAAGGATTTCGCCTTCCAGCAGCAGGTGGGCGAGGCGTTTCTGAAGATCTATCCCGAGATCGTGCGCCGCCATATGGCCAAGCCCTACACCGAGGCCGACAAGGACAAGCAGCTGTATAAGCGCGGGCGCTATGTCGAGTTCAATCTGGTCTACGACCGCGGCACGAAATTCGGCTTTGCGACCGACGCCAATCCGGAGGCCTATCTGATGAGCATGCCACCGGTCGTGAAATGGTAACGGAGTAGCCCCGCTATGGAGACGATGTATCCCTGGTTCAAGGCGCTGCACATCATCGCCGTCATTTCGTGGATGGCGGGGCTGCTCTATCTGCCGCGCCTGTTCGTCAATCATGTCGGACTTGCGCCCGGCTCGGAAGCTTCCAACATGCTGAAAGGCATGGAAGCGCGGCTGATGCGTTTCATTATGCGTCCGGCCGCACTCGCGACAATCCTGTTCGGCGGCGGGTTGCTGTCAATGCCACAAGCGAATGTGGATTGGTCCATGGGCTGGATTTGGCTGAAACTTGCCTTTGTGCTCGGTCTGGGCGCCAGTCACGGCTACATGGAGAAGTGTCTCAAGGCTTTCGCTCATGACGCCAATCAGAAGTCCGCGCGCTTTTACCGAATCCTCAATGAAGTGCCGACCCTGCTGATGATCGGCATCGTGCTGCTGGTGGTCGCGAAGCCTTTTTAGACCGAAGTTGTCCCACGCTTGATCAGCGGCAGCGAGCGCTGCGGCTTGCCCGTTGCGGCCAACATGGCGTTGACTAGCGCCGGCACGACCGCCGGTCCGCCGGGCTCGCCGATGCCGCCCCAGAATCCGCCCGAGGGCACGATCACCGTTTCGACCTTCGGCATATTATTCATCAACAACATGCGATAGCGGTCGAAGTTACCCTGCTCGACACGGCCGTCCTTGACGGTGATTTCGCCGTAAAGCGCCGCGCTCATGGTCCAGGCTACCGAGCCTTCCATTTGTGCTTTGATGGAATCCGGGTTCACCGCATAGCCGGGGTCGATCGCCTGCACCACGCGGTGCACATGCGGGCTGCCGTCGGCGTTCATCGAGATCTCTACCACCGCGGCGGCATAACTGCCGTAACCGTCGATCTGCGCGATGCCGCGGAACTGACCGGCGGGCAGGGGCTTGCCCCAGTCGGCGGCCTTGGCGCAGGCCTCGATCACGGCCAGCTGCTTGGGCGCCTTCTGCAAAAGCTTGCGGCGGTATTCGTAGGGGTCTTTGCCGGCCGCATGGGCCAGTTCGTCGAGGAAGCACTCGCGGAAATAGGCATTCTGCGAATGATTGACCGAGCGCCAGTAGCCCACGGGAACGTGGGAGTTGCGCATGGCATAGTCGACCTTAACGTTGGCCACGTCATAGACGTTGTCGTGGAACAGGACCAGGAAGCCCTGATCCATGTTGTTCTTGATGGCAGACGGATTTTGGGTCGAGAGAATAGAGTGACCTGAAATGCGGGTGTTCCAGGCGACGGGATATCCGTCCGCATCCAGCGCGGCGGTCATCTTGGCTGACGAGATCGGGCGATAGAAGTCGTGCTGTATATCCTCTTCGCGGCTCCACACCAGCTTCACCGGCGCGCCGGCGGCCTTGGCGATGGCCACCGCCTGATCGACATAATCGCCGGGGGCAGCGCCGCCGCGCCGGCCGAAGCCGCCGCCGGAGTAGGTCAGGTGCACCATGATCTTCAAGGGGTCCAAACCCGACGCGCGCGCCGCGGCGCTCAAGATCGCTTCGGCATTCTGGGTGGGCGCCCATACATCCAATGTTCCGTCGGCATTGAAGCGCACCGTGCAGTTCATCGGCTCCATGGAAGCATGGCTCAGGTACGGCACGCGGTATTCGGCGCTGATGGTCTTCACCGCCCCGGCGAGCGCCTTTTCCACGTCACCGTCGTTACGCGCCACCGGCACGTCTTTTGCCGCGAGGCCTTCGTCAAGGGACTTGGCGATGGAAGCGCTGCTCACTTTACCGTTGGCGCCGTTGTCCCAAACCACGGGCAGACCGCGTACCGCCTTCTGCGCTTCCCAATAACTGTCGGCTACGACGGCGACGGCGTAAGGCAGGGCAACGACCTTACGCACGCCCTTGGCGCCGGCAATCGCCGCTTCGTCGTAGCTTTTGAGTTTGCCTCCGAACACAGGGGCTTGGGCAATCGCGGCGAACAGCATGCCATCCAAGCGGATATCGATGGCATAGGCCGCCTGGCCCGTGACCTTCTCTTGCATGTCCAGGCGCATCTTCGGCTGGCCGGCGATGGTCCAGGTGGCGGGATCCTTCAGCGTCACGTCTTTGGGCGGGGCAATCTTCGCCGCCGCTTCGGCCACCGCGCCGTAGGTCAGCGTGCGGCCGCTCGCCGTGTGTGTAATGACGCCGGCCTTGGCTGTGCAATCCGTCGCTGAAACTTTCCAGCGGTTTGCCGCCGCCTGCACAAGCATCACGCGCGCGCTGGCGCCGGCTTTGCGGACGTATTCATGGGAGCTGCGGATCGCGCGGCTACCAACTGTCGCCATGCCGCCGTAGACCTTGTTGCGCGTGATGTTCAGACGCGGATCGACGAACTCGGTCTTCACCTTGCTCCAGTCGCAGTCCAGTTCCTCGGCCACCAGCTGGGCGAGACCGGTCATCGCACCTTGGCCCATTTCCGAATGCGCCACGCGGATCAGCACGCTGTCGTCGGCCTTGACTACGACCCAGGCATTGATCTCGCTGTCCTTGGTGACGGCCGCGTTCGCCGTGGGCATATGGAAGCCCAGCATCAGGCCGCCGCCGGCGACGGCGCTGGCCTTCAGGAACGAGCGGCGGTCGAGTTTCACAATTTTGTTCATGTTAATCCCCTTACGCCTGAGCGATGTCGTGGATGGCGTCGCGCGCGCGCGCGTAGGTGCCGCAGCGGCAGATGTTGGTGATCGCCGCGTTAATCTGGTCGTCGGTCGGTTTCGGTGTCGTCTTCAACAGCGCATCCACCGCCATGATCATGCCCGACTGGCAGTAGCCGCATTGCGGCACCTGATGGGCGACCCAAGCCGCCTGTACCGGGCTGTCGCCGTTCGTGGAAAGCCCTTCGATAGTGGTGATCGTCGCACCGGCCACGGCGCTCGCCGGCGTCACACACGAGCGCATCGCCACACCATTGATCTGCACCGTGCAGGCGCCGCATTGCGCGATGCCGCAGCCGAACTTCGTGCCCATCATGCCGAGCTTGTCGCGCAACACCCACAGCAGCGGCATGTCGGGATCGACATCCACCGCGTGATCTTGACCGTTGATGTGCAGATTGATCATGGCCGTCTCCCGAAGTTGCGTGACGCGAGGCCCAAATATACAGCCCGGGCGGCCTTTTCCGCAATCAAAGCCGGGTGATGTCGGCCCGCAAGGCCACCTGTAACAGGGCGGCGGCGAACATCCAGGTGGCCAGCCACCAATACTGCCAGATACCGAAGCTAATCAGGGCGATCACGGCCGTGCTGGTCAGGGTGGCAAGGCTGACCGCCAGATGCATGGGCCGGGCGGTCATGGGCCACCAGGCCCGGGCGGCGGCGGCCAGCAGGGCGATGGTCATGGCAATGCCGACCCCGCCCAACTCCAGCCAGATCTGCAAAAAGCCGTTGTGGGGGTGCAGCGGCAGGGCGGGCCAGGGCGTACCCGGTATGGTCGAAGCCTGGGCCGACAACGCCCGCGCGGAGTCAAAACCATGCCCGAATAAGGGCTTCAAGGCGATCAGGCGGGCGGCCTCGTGCCAGATGCCGATGCGGCTCTCGGTTCCGACCCATTCGGGATCACCCAGGTTCGTAACGCCGTCGAGGGTGAGAACATAGGTCGATAGGACCGGCGCGAGCAGGGCGTAAACCATGAGCCCGCCGAACACACCGACCAAAGCCAAGCGCGGCGCTACCATGGCGACGGCAAAACCAAGCACGCCCGCCGCCACCGCCACCCAAGAGGCATCCATGGTGGAGGAATGGCAGACCGCCAGTCCCACGGCGACGAAGGCAATCGCCCAGGCCGCGCGAAGCTTGGGGGCATAAGGCGTGTGTGTGTAAATCAGGAAGGCAAAAACGAAGATCGTTGGCGCCAGCACCGCCGCGCCACGCGCGGCGACCTCCACGATCCATGATTTCGCGTCGGGGGGCTGCGGGCCGGGATCGGGAATGATCAGGCGGAACACGGCGCCGTGACTCCAGACCTCAAGGGCCAGCAGCGCGAGCATCACCAAGCCCGCGATCATCCCTAACCGCCCCAGGCGGAAAATCTCCGCAGCGGGAAGCGTGTTGATCGCTGCGATCAAAAGCAGGCCTATGACCGGCACCACCGCCACACGCAGCAGATCGACCACACGGGGATCGGGCGTCCACAACAGCGACACTGCCGCCCATGCCGCCAGCAGCGCGCCAATGCGCACAAGCGTGCCGGCGCTCATGCTACGCAGCGCGGCCATGGCGCTCTTCAAGCTGGGTTGCGCCGCCAGGGTGACGATCAACAGCACCGCCGTGCCGAGCCGGGCGTAGACCGCCACTGGGGCGAGCGCCAGAAAAACGCCGCCGAGCACCATGAAGGCGCGTCGCTGTGCCGAAGCCGATGCCCAAGCCGATGCAGAGATCGATTCCATCTCTCGGGTTTTGGCCGATCCGCTTGGGCCATGCAATGCCAATCGGGCGGATGTGCGCAAGGTTTCAGCTTTAGGTCAGCAGGTGGGAAGGTTAATGTGCCGCTTCATGTCGATTGGCCAAACCCGTCATCCCCGTTTGAAGCTTCGCCCCGGCGCCCACAAGCGCCTCAGGGCCGGCTATCCGTGGGTGTATTCCAATGAAGTGGATATGGACGCCGCCGCCAAGGCCTTGACGCCGGGTACGGTGGTGACGCTCTCCGATGCCGGGGGGCAGCTCTTGGCAACCGCGCATTTCAATTCGCGCACGCTGATTTCGGCCCGGGTTTTGGCCGCTGAGCCCGATGTGGCCATCGACGAAGCCTTTATCGCCGCGCGTCTGTGCTCGGCTCTTAAGCTACGGGAGCGGCTGTTTGATCGGCCTTACTACCGGCTTATCCACGCCGAGGCCGACGGTCTGCCGGGACTGATCATCGACCGCTTTGGTGACACCTGTGTGATCCAGCCCAATACCGCCGGCATGGATGCGGCGACCGATGCGATCGCCGCCGCCTTGCGCGATGTGGTCGGCGCCCGCACCGTCATTTTGCGCGGCGACAATGCGGCGCGCGGGCTGGAAGGGCTCGACGATCAGGTACGCGCGGTTTTCGGCGCGGTTGATGGTCCGGTGGCGGTCGAGGAAAACGGCGCGACGTTCTTCGCCGATCTGATGGCAGGCCAAAAGACCGGCTGGTTCTTCGATCAGCGCGACAATCACGCCTTCATGGCTGGGCTCAGCCGCAATTCCACCGTGCTCGATCTTTACACCCACACCGGCGGCTTCGCGGTGCCGGCGGCCCGCGCGGGCGCGACGGCGGTGCTCGGCGTTGACAGTTCCGCGCCGTCACTGGCCCTGGCCATACGCGCCGCTGAGACTAACGGCGTGAGTAAGACATGTACCTTTGAGCGGGCCGAAGTGTTCCCGTTCCTCGAAGCGGCGCTCGCCCGCAAAGCAACCTGGGATGTGGTGATCGGCGATCCGCCCGCCTTCATCAAATCCAGAAAGGACTTAAAGGCGGGCCTGCAGGGCTATCGCAAGCTCGCGCGTCTTTGCGCCGGCGTCACGGCCCCCGGCGGCATTTTGTTCATGGCGTCCTGCAGTCACAATGCCCCGCTCGATGAATTCACCGCCGCGGTCGCACGCGGTTTGGCCGATGCGGGACGCGAGGGGCGTATCATTCGCACCGCCGGGGCCGCGCCTGATCATCCGGTGCACCCGCTGTTGCCGGAAAGCGCCTATCTCAAGGCTGTTGTGCTGCAGCTCAATTAGCGCGCAAAACCGCGACTAGTCCCGGCACATCCACGCCTTTTTCCTGGCGGCTGACGGCGGGATCTAACCTCAGTATTTGAAAGCCGCATTGCGCGGATACCGTTTCAATGTAGGTCCGGCTGTGGCTGAAGCGATGTTCCGCACCGAGCACAAAACCCTCGCCCTCATAGCGCTGCACAGTGAAGGCGAACAAACCCGGCGTCGTGAGACGTTGGCGTACCGCCGTGAACAACGGCGCGAGGTTGCCGACATAGGTCAGCACATCGGCCGCGACAATCAGGTCACAACGCTCGGTCAGGTCGTCCAGCGCCGCGCTCATGTCGCCGACGTTAAGCTGATCGTAGATGTCCTTGTCGCGGGCACCCTTGACCATGGCGGCGGAGAGGTCGACGCCGCCCAGCCACGCGGCCCGGTCACGCAGGGCAACACCGGCTAGCCCGGTGCCGCAGCCGAGATCGAAGACGCGGGCGAATATTGTCCCCGGTTGTGTTTCGTCCAGCGCCGCCCGCAGAATTTCCGGCGCGCGGTAGTGGAGCTTCTCGCGCAGCGCCTTCTCGAAACGCGGCGCGTATTCGTCAAACAGCCGGCGCAAGTAGGCCTCGGGCAGGACAACAGGGGCGGTCTCCGTCAGCAAGGCGAGCTTGACCGCGGCCCCCATGGAATCGGCCGGATCGCTTTCGAGATAAGCTTCAAAGGCGGCGATGGCGTCGTATTTGCGCCCGGCGTCCGCCAGCGCTTCGGCGAGCGCAAACCGGCCTTCGGGCCAGTCGGGAACCAGTTCCAAGGTCTGGGCGAGCACGTCCGCGGCCGCCGCCGCATCGCCGTCACGGCGCAGCAGCTGGGCATAGGCGAAACGCCGGTCGGCGGTGAGATTGCCCGAGGACATCTCCATCTTATACACCCAGCGTCATGATTTTCACGATTCCGCCATTGCACGCGGGGGCGCGAGACAGTAGATCACGGGCCATGATGCAAAACCCCGCACGTCAACCCGCAGAATGGGAACCGCACAGCGCCGTTTGGTCCGCTTGGCCCAGCCATGCCGATCTGTGGCTCGAGGACTTAGAGCCGGCGCGGGCCCAGGTCGCGGCCTTGTTTCGGGCCATTGCCCATATCGATGCCCACGGCAAAGCCCGCGGCGAGGCCCTCAAAATTCTGGCCAGCGGTGACGATGCGATCTTCTCCGCCAAGCGGGCGCTGTCGGGAACGGGTGCCGAGATCATCCCCGCCACTTTCGGCGACATCTGGCTGCGCGACACCGCGCCGATCTTTGTGCGTAAGGGGAAGAAGCTCGATGCCGCTTGTTTCACCTTCAACGGCTGGGGCGGGAAATACGTCCTGGACGGCGACAGCGACGTGGCCGCTTTTGTCGCCGGCCAGGCCGGCGTGCCAGCCGTGTTCAATGAATGGGTCCTGGAAGGCGGCTCTATTGATGTCGACGGGCAGGGCACCTGCCTGACCACGCGCCAGTGCCTGTTGAACCCCAACCGCAACCCCGGCCTCTCCCAGGCCGAGATCGAAGCGCGCCTGAAGGCCAGCCTTGGCATTGAAAAGCTGATCTGGCTGGGCGACGGTCTGGCCAACGACCACACCGACGGCCATATCGACAATATCGCCCGCTTTATCGCGCCCGGCGTGGTGATGTGCATGGAGCCGGCCGGCGCCGACGACCCCAACCGCGATGCCCTGAACGCCATCATCGCCGACTTGAAGGCCGCCACCGACATCAACGGTCGCAAGCTCGAGGTGGTGACGGTGCCGTCGCCGGGCCGTGTCGAGAATGACGACGGCGAGGTCATCCCCGCCAGTTCCATGAACTTTTACATCGGCAATACGACGGTGGTTGTTCCGCTCTATGGCTCTGACACCGACGAAGCCGCCGTGGCGGCTATTGAAAAAGCCTTTCCAGATCGCCGCACGGTGGGTTTGCCCGCGGGGCGTGTTATAACCGGGGGCGGCTCCTTCCATTGCATCACCCAACAGCAGCCGGCTGTCTGAGAGCGCAACGATGAGCACAGTTAAGGTCGCTGCGATCCAATGTGCCTTCTCCGACAACATGGCGGAGAACATCGAGCGCATTTCGGGGTTCATCGAACAGGCGGCGCGCGACGGCGCGCAAGTCATCCTGCCGCCGGAGCTGCTGCAGGGCCACTATTTCTGCCGCGAGGAAAAAGAAAAGCATTTCGACAGCGCGTTCCCCGCCGCCACCCATCCGGTGGTGACCAAGTTGAGCGCCGTGGCGAAGAAGCTCGGCGTCGCCATTCCGGCCTCGTTCTTCGAGCGCGACGGCCAGCATTTCTACAACAGCCTGGCGATGATCGACGCCGACGGCAGTGTGCTCGGCGTTTATCGCAAGAGCCACATCCCCGACGGCCCGGGCTACGAGGAGAAGTTCTACTTCCGCCCCGGCAATACCGGCTTCAAGGTTTGGGATAGCAAGTTCGGCAAGCTTGGCGTCGGCATCTGCTGGGATCAATGGTTCCCTGAAACCGCGCGCGCCATGATGCTGATGGGCGCCGATATCCTGTTCTATCCCACCGCCATCGGCTCCGAGCCCGACAATGCCGAGCTCGACACCAAAGACCTCTGGCAGCGGGCCATGATCGGCCACGCCGTATCGAACGTCGTCCCGGTGGTGGCCGCCAACCGCATCGGCAACGAACACGGGCAGGTGTTTTACGGCTCGTCGTTCATCGCCAACCAGCGCGGCGATAAGGTCGCCGAGCTGGGCCGCAACGATACCGGCGTGATTGTCTCGGGCTTCGACATCGACGAAGTGCGCCGCAACCGCGCCGCCTTCGGCTTCTTCCGCGACCGCCGCCCAGAGCTTTACGGCATACTCGCCGAGAAATAGCCTCTCAGGTCTTTATGCCGTCCAAGAACGCGAGGATATCTTTGCGGGTCGCGGCCTTCGGCGCACTCTCTGCAAAATTGAAAAAGCCGTGGATGCCAGTGGGATAAACCTGCGTCGTGACCGGGTGTCCCTCGCGCCGCAGACGGGCGGCATAGATTTCCTGTGACGCCAGCAAAGGGTCGTTGCCGCCGCAAATCAGCAGGCACGGCGGGTGAGTCTTGAACGTCAGGTCCATGGGCGTGATGGCGTGTTCCGCGTCCACCGTTGCGCTAAGGGCGCCGGGCCCGGCGTAGGACTCGATCATAGTATCGCCGGCGGGGATTGATCCATTGAGGCAGGTCTCGCGGTCGAGCACGCCATAGATCGAGGTGACGCTCAGCACACGCGGCAATTGCGATGCCTTTGGTCCCGGACCCAATACGTCGAGAAATTCCGTGTGATGCGTCAGCAACGCCGCCATGACCGCGAGATTGCCGCCGGCGGAATCGCCCATCAGGTGAACCGCCTCGGCCTCGGGAAAATTCTCGTGAATGAATGCGAGAGCCTGGAACACCGAACGCAAGATCGCCGGGTGCGGGTGCTCGGGGGCTTTAGGATATCCCACGTTGAAGATCGGATACCCGGCATCGGCCAGAAAAATCAGGTCGTGGCTGTAGGTGTCGGTCGATCCCATCATCCAGCCGCCGCCGTGAATGAACACGATAGGCGCGCGCGCCGGTTCCGTGCGCGCTGCCATATGATCGAGAGTCTGATCCCGCAAAAGACCGTAGCGCAGCGTGCGCCATCCTTTTGGCTGCGCGCCGCGTGTGAGGCGGATCGCGCCCGTCAGCGCGCCCAAAAACATGCGCGACCCGGCGATGGTCAGGTGTTGGCCAAAGGTCAGCGCGGTCGACTTACGGGTGGTCATGAAGAGGGAGCGGCCTGTCTATTTCGGGCGCATCTTAACCCTGGCGGCGTAGCGTTCAACATCGCCCAGCACGCGCAGCAGGTTTCCGCCCCAGATTTTTCCGATTTGCTCCTCGGTATAGCCGCGCCTGACCAGTTCTAACGTAACGTTGAAAGTTTCACCGGCATTGTCCCAGCCGTCGATGCCGCCCCCGCCGTTGAAGTCCGACGCGATACCGACATGATCGACGCCGATTTTCTTGACGGCGTAGTCGATATGATCGACCAAATTTTTCACATTGGCGCGCGGCCACTTCTTATTGATCTCGGTCATGCGCGCATCGTAGATCTGGAGTTGCGTCGGCGTCAGATTCTGGCGACCGCCCGGCTTATCAAGGCCCATATCCTTATCGAGCGCTGCGATGGCGGCGGTCTTCTCCGGCGGCACCGCTTTGAGGTAACTGTCGAAAGCGACAATTTGCGCCACACTGTTTGAGCGCTTGATACCCTCCAGGGCCGCATCACTCAAATTGCGCGCATGATCCGACACACCTTTGACCGCCGAGTGGCTGGCGATCACCGGCGCGGCCGAAGCCGCCAGCATGTCGAGCGTGGACTTTTCCGACGAATGGGACACGTCGACCATGATGCCTAATTGGTTCAGTCGTTTCACGACCCGCTTCCCGAGAGCCGAAAGGCCGTTGTGTTCGGCGTCGGGTTCACCCTTGCGTTTATCGGGCTGGGCTGAGTCGGCTAAGTCGTTGTGGCCGTTGTGCACAATCGACAGATAACGGACGCCGTAATCATAGAACTGATCCAGCAGGCGCAAGTCCTTGCCCATGGGAAAGCCGTTCTCCATGCCCATGAACGCCACCTTTTTGCCGGCGGCGTGAATGCGGCGTGCATCGGCGGCGGTATAGGCCAGCTCGACTTTGTCGGGATAAATTTCCTCGGTGAGCTTGTGGATGGCGGCCACCTTTGTGAAGGCGTCCGCCAAGGCTTTGGCATAGCCCGCCGTCGTGCGCTCGCCTTGGCCCACAAAGACAATCAGAAAGGGCGCATCCATGCCGCCGCTGATCATGGTCGGCAGATGGACCTGCTGGCCGCGCGGCCCCGGCTTCATCATGTCGTAGGCGTCGGTGGAGAAGTTGAAGGGAATATCGACGTGGGTATCGATGGTCAGGATATTGGCCTGAATGGCCTTGGCGCGGGCCACCAGCGCGGCGTCTTGCGCGAAGCTCGGTCCGTTCAGCAGGACCGTCATTACCAGGCAGGCAAGTCGTGCGCGGTATATCATCGCTAATTCTCCGATCCTACTGGCCGAAAGCCTTGAGTATGCGTTCCGCCGCCAGCGCCGGCGTCAGCCGTCCGGCGCCGATGTCGTCTTCCAAGTCCGGCACCAAGGCTTTCACTTTGGGCTCGGACTTCAGGTTTGTCATCACCCGATCTTCGACCATGGACCACATCCAGCGGATCATCTGACTTTTGCGTTTCGCTTCCCGCTCGCCGCTGTCGGTCATAAGCCGCCGGTGCTGCTGGATTTTTTGCCACAGCGTGTCGATGCCCCGGTTTTCCAGGGCGCTTATGGTGACGACCGGCGCGGTCCAGGTCGGGCTCGCCGGCGCGACAATGCGCAAGGCATGCTGGTGGTCGGCGGCGGTCACCTCGGCGCGGGCGACGTTGCCGCCGTCGGCCTTGGTGACGACGATCATGTCGGCGATTTCCAGCAAACCTTTTTTGATGCCCTGCAGCTCGTCGCCGCCGCCGGCAATCATCAGCACCAGGAAGAAGTCGACCATATCGCCGACCGTGATCTCGCTCTGGCCGACGCCCACGGTCTCTACCAGGACGATGTCAAAGCCGGCGGCTTCGCAGACCAAAATGGCTTCACGTGTCGCGCGCGCGACACCGCCGAGGGCCCCGCCGGTGGGTGACGGACGGATGAAAGCGTTGGCATCGACCGACAGCCGCGGCATGCGCGTCTTGTCGCCAAGGATACTGCCGCCGCTGCGCGACGACGTCGGGTCCACGGCCAACACCGCAACCTTATGGCCTGCCGCCGTCAGCATGGTGCCGAAGGCATCAATGAACGTGCTTTTGCCCGCACCCGGCAGGCCGCTGATGCCGATGCGCAAAGCATTGCCGGTCCTGGGCAACAAGTGCACCAGCATGTCCTGGGCCAGCTTCTGGTGTTCAGGGTTGCGCGACTCAATCAGGGTGATGGCTTGCGCGAGGCGCGCGCGATCACCGGATGTCACACCCTCGGCATAGTCTTGAGCGGTCAGCATGATGTGTTCAGTTTTTCAAGCAGCCCGACGGCGGCTTCGCTGATGACCGTTCCCGGCGGGAAGATGGCATCGGCACCAGCCTTGTAGAGTGCTTCGAAATCCTGTGGCGGCACGACGCCGCCCACCACCACCATGATGTCGCCGCGGCCCTGTCGCCTCAGTTCCGCCTTCAAGGCGGGAACCAGCGTCAGGTGTCCGGCGGCCAATGATGATGCGCCGATGATATGCACGTCGTTCTCCACCGCTTGGCGGGCGGCCTCGGCGGGCGTCTGGAACAGGGGGCCGATATCCACGTCAAAGCCGAGATCGGCGAAGGCCGAGGCGATGACCTTCTGGCCCCGGTCATGTCCGTCTTGACCCATCTTCGCGATAAGAATGCGCGGGCGGCGGCCGTGCTTCTCGGCGAAGGCTTCCACCAACTGCAAAACCTTTTTCACCGACGCCGACCCCACGCCTAATTCCTTCCGGTACACGCCGGCCATGGACTTCACCTCGGCCACGTGCCGCCCATAAATTTTTTCCAGGGCGGATGTGACCTCACCGACCGTCGCCTTGGCGCGCGCGGCTTTGACGGCCAGATCCAGCAAATTGCCGCTGCCCGATTTTGCCGCCGCCGTGAGCGCGTCCAGGGCGGCGTTGACCGCGCCCTGATCGCGCTCGGCCCGCAGGCGTTTAAGCTTATCCAATTGTGCGGCACGGACCGCACTGTTGTCGACCTTGAGAACGTCGATATGCTCTTTTCCGCCGGGTTTAAATTTATTCACGCCCACCACGGTCTGGCGGCCCGCATCGATGCGGCCTTGGGTGCGTGCGGCGGCTTCCTCGATCCGCAACTTGGGGATTCCGGCCTCAATGGCTTTGGTCATGCCGCCCAGGCGTTCGATTTCCGCGATGTGATCCCAGGCGCGTTTGGCCAGGTCATAGGTCAGGCGCTCGATGAAATAGCTGCCGCCCCAGGGATCGATGCTGCGCGTCGTGCCGGTCTCATTTTGAATGAAGAGCTGCGTTTCGCGGGCGATGCGCGCCGACTCATCGGTGGGCAGCGCCAGCGCCTCGTCAAAGGCGTTGGTATGCAGCGACTGGGTGCCGCCTTGCGTGGCGGCCATGGCTTCGACGCACGTGCGTATGACGTTGTTGTAAACGTCCTGCGCGGCCAGGCTCCAGCCCGAGGTCTGGCAGTGAGTGCGCAAGCTCAAAGACTTTTCATTCTTGGGACCGAAGGGCTTCAGCAGCTTCGCCCACAGCATGCGCGCCGCGCGCAGTTTGGCGACTTCCATGGCGAAGTTCATACCGACGGCCCAGAAGAAACTGAGGCGCGGCGCAAAGGCGTCGATATCGAGACCGGCTCTAATCCCTGCGCGCACGTATTCGACGCCGTCGGCCAGGGTATAAGCCAATTCCAGATCGGCGGTCGCACCCGCTTCCTGCATATGATAGCCAGAGATGGAAATGGAATTGAATTTCGGCATCTTCTGCGACGTATAGGAAAAGATGTCGGATACGATCCGCATGCTGGGGCCAGGCGGGAAGATATAGGTGTTCCTTACCATGAACTCTTTCAGGATGTCGTTCTGGATGGTTCCTGAAAGTTGCTCCGGTTTCACGCCCTGCTCTTCCGCCGCGACGATATAAAGCGCAAGGATCGGCAGCACCGCACCGTTCATAGTCATGGAGACGCTCATCTTGTCGAGGGGGATGCCCTCGAACAGCGTGCGCGTATCGAGAATGGAATCCACTGCCACACCCGCCATGCCGACGTCACCTAAGACGCGCGGATGGTCGCTGTCGTAGCCGCGATGGGTCGCAAGGTCGAAAGCGATCGAAAGGCCCTTTTGTCCCGCCGCGAGATTGCGGCGATAGAAGGCGTTGGAATCCTCCGCCGTGGAGAAGCCCGCGTATTGGCGGATGGTCCAAGGCTGCGTGACGTACATGGTGGGATAAGGGCCGCGCAGGAAGGGCGCCATGCCGGGCCGCGTGTCGAGGAAGTCGAGATCCTTGGTGTCGTCGATGGTATAGATCGTCTTTACGGCAATACCTTCCGGCGTTTGCAAAGCAGGCCTTTCGCTTGCATTTGCGTCCTCTGCCGGCGCGGGCGGATAAATTTGTGCGAAGGGCGGAATTTTCGCCCAGGCCATTTCGGCCAGCGCGTCGGTCAGGTGTTCGAACATCCAGGCGCCGCCGGTGGGATCGATCACCTGGGCGAGGCCTGCTTCTTCCTGAAGGATGATCTGGGTATTGCGGGCGATGCGCCGGGCCAATGGGTCGGCGTCGTCAAACGGCAGGACGGTGACCGCATCGGCGCCGGCGATGCCGGCGGCGAAGCAGGCCGACGTCGTGCGTAGAACATTTGCCCAAGGATCACCCTTGCTCATCATGTGTGGGGCCGCGGAGGCCGCAAGGAAGGCACGGCGATGGGTGGCGCGCGCCCATAGTTTGCGAAAGGCGCGGATTTTACAGACGCCGAAAAGGAAATCGGCATCGACGGCGATGGTGAAGCCGATCTTTTGGCAGGCTGCATCCATATCGAGCCCGGCGGCGGTCAAAGCCCTCACATATTCAAGTCCGGTAGACACAGCGCGGCCTAATTCCTCGGCATCGGTCGCGCCAGCCACGCTTACGTTGAAGATGCGCGCCTTGGGGCAAGTCTCGGTGAAGCGCGCGATATCGCCCGGGTCATCCAGGCCAAAATTTCCTGTAAATGTTTTTGTCTGTCCGCGTTGTTCCAGAAGTTCCATCAGCAAGATCGCGGCAGGCAAAGGTGACGTTGCCTGCAGAACGACCGGCGCCAGATCGAGGCGTACGCCGCGCAAGGCTCTATCGAGATCGGCGAGGTTGCGGATCGCCGTACCGTTCGCCCCGCTTGGGTCGAGTTTCAACACGATCGATGACGCGCCGCCTTCCAGGTCCTCAAGAATTTGCGCATTGGCCGTAGCTGGGTCAGGGTGGCCGTGGCGCTGGCGAATGTCCCAGGTCTCGGCGGAGCGGCCCAGAGCGCGTGGGCCAAAGCCGCCGGTCCCGTCACCCCGGGTATAAAGCGGCCACAGAGCGATGCCGTCCGGGGTGCGCGAAACCAATGTTTCGAAAGGTGCCCCGGCCAAGACCTTGTCGACCAGCTTTAGCCACTGATCCTGGGTAACAGCCGGGAAGTCCGCGGCCAGGCGCAAAGCCGCCTCAGAAATGTGATTTTGATCCGGCAACGGCGCAATCCCTATGAGGCCAAGCGCGCCATCATACCGTCCCGGCCCCCACAGAAGCCAAGGGTTTGGCTCAGCTTGCCTTGACTCCCGGGTCGTTATATCCGCTATGATATTTCGATGACGGAGGGCAGTCCATGCGTGGGTATATAAAGTGTCTTTGCGTAGGACTTGTGGCATGCGCGCTCACGGGCGGCGCGGTCCAAGCACAAGACCCCGATAGGCTGCTCGTCTTCGCGGCCTCGAGTCTGACGGAAGCGTTGACCGAAGTGGGCGAGGCCTACGCCAAAACCGGCAAGGCCAAGCCGGTTTTCTCTTTCGCCGCCAGTTCGGCCATTGCCCGCCAAGTCGAAAGCGGCGCGCCGGCATCGTTGTTCGTTTCCGCCGACGAAGAATGGATGGACTATCTGGCCGCGCGCAATCTGATCGTCGCCGACACGCGCACGTCGTTTCTCGGTAACACGCTGGTTCTCGTCACGCCCGTCGACCGCCCCTTGACGCTGAACATCGGCCCCGGCTTTCCGCTGGCCGCGGCCCTGGGCAAAGGCAAGCTGGCGCTCGCCGACCCCATGAGCGTGCCTGCGGGTAAGTACAGTAAAGTCGCCCTCGAAAACCTCGGCGTCTGGTCGGCGGTGGAGACCAGCGTCGTGCGCGGCGATAGCGTCCGCAATGCACTCGCCTTTGTCGAACGCGGCGAAGCAGCGGCGGGCATGGTCTATGCCACCGACGCGGCGCTGACGAAACGCGTTGCGGTCGCCGGTATCTTCCCGGCCTCCAGCCATCCGCCGATTTCCTATCCGCTGGCCGTGGTCGCCAGCCACGATACGCCGGCCGCGCGCGCGTTCCGGGATTACCTGCTGGGCCCGAAGGCCAAGGCTGTCTATCGTAAATTCGGGTTTGCTGTGAAATAACATACCCGGGGGCTTTCAGCGGATCATGTTCGACTTGTCGCCGGCGGAATGGGAGGCTGTGCGCCTCAGTCTGAAAGTCGGGCTGTGGAGCACGCTGCTGAGTCTGCCGCCGGGATTTTTCCTTGCCTATGTCTTGGCGCGGTTTCAATTCCCTCTGAAAAGTCTGCTGAGCGGTTTGATCTATCTGCCGCTGGTGCTGCCGCCGGTGGTGACCGGCTTTATTCTGCTGTTGCTGTTCGGGACCCGCGGGCCCATCGGCCAGTTTCTCGAACAGGTCTTCGGCATTGTCATCGCCTTCCGCTGGACCGGCGCGGCGCTGGCAGCGGCCGTCATGGGACTGCCGCTTATGGTGCGCGCCATGCGCCTGTCTATCGAAGCCGTCGATACGCGCTTCGAGCTGGCCGCGCGCACATTGGGCGCCGGCTGGTGGCGTACATTCTTCACGGTCACTCTGCCGCTGTCGCTGCCCGGTGTAATCGCCGGCGCGGTGCTCTCTTTCGCCAAAAGTTTCGGCGAATTCGGCGCGACCATTACCTTTGTCTCCAATATCCCCGGCGAAACCCAAACCCTGCCCATCGCCATTTACAGCTTTCTGCAATCGCCCGGCGGCGAAGGCCCTGCGATCCGCCTCGCCATCTTGTCCATCGTTGTTTCCATGGTCGCGATCATCGGCTCCGAGTGGCTGGAGCGGCGTGTCGTCACGCGCGTGCGGCCCACATGAGTTTAGAGACATGAGCTTCGATATCGACGTAGAAGCCCGTCGCGGCGATTTCACGCTCAAGGTTGCCTTTCAGGCGACGCCGGGGCTGACGGCGTTATTTGGTCCCTCAGGTGCGGGCAAGACCTCCATTCTCCATATGATTGCGGGTGTCATGAAGCCGGCGCGCGGCCGCATCGCCGTCGACGGCCAGGTCCTGTTCGATTCCGCCGCGGGGATTAATCTAAAGCCGGAAGATCGCCGGGTCGGCTACATCTTCCAGGACGCGCGGGTATTCCCGCACATGTCGGTGCAGGAAAACTTGCTCTACGGTTACAAGCTCGCAGCCGCGCGCTATGCCGCGCCCGATCACATCATTGATCTCTTGGGGCTCGCGCGCTTGCTGGGACGCCGTCCTGCGTCGCTGTCCGGCGGTGAACAGCAGCGCGTCGCCATCGGCCGCGCCATTCTCGCAAGTCCGCGCCTCTTGCTGATGGACGAGCCGCTGGCGTCGTTGGACGACGGGCGCAAACAGGAAATCCTGCCCTATATCGAACGTCTCAGGGATGAATTGAAAATCCCGATCCTCTATGTGACCCATGCGCGCGCCGAGGTCGACCGGCTGACGGCGGTGGTGATCGGGATCGAGAACGGACATGTCACGCCCCGCGCAGGATAACTTTCCGCGGCACCCCAAAGACGACGTCCCTTTGGCCCACGTCGTTCCATTTGGGTCTGTGAGGCCAGGTCTTGCGCGGCTCGCCACATGCAAAAGGCCGGACGCGTACATCCGGCGTCCGGCCTAAAGGCCGCGAGGTCCACAAAGAGAGGCTGGGGGAGGGAGCCCGCGGGGAGTGCTCCAATGGTTAAGGCTGCCTCAACCTATCGGGCAAATGAATTATTTCTATCCATAAAATCGAGTTTTTCGATAAGATAACGGCCTCAAATAGTTGGGGTTTTGAGAGGCGGCGGCCATGGACATGGATCAAGTCCGCACATTCCGCGAGGTGGTCGAGCTGGGCAGTTTTGTACGCGCCGCCGAGTCTCTCAATGTCACCCAATCCACCGTCAGCGCGCGGATCAAGGAACTGGAAGCCCGGCTCGGGCAGCCGCTGTTCGTGCGCCGCAAGTCGGGCGTTACGCTCACGACGGCCGGCAAGCGCTTCCAGCCTCACGCCGCGACGTTGTTGCGGGTGGTGCAGCAGGCCCGCCAGGACATCGCCCTGCCGGCCGAAATGCAAGCCGTGCTGAACATCGGCGGCCAATACAGTTTATGGGAGCGCATTCTTCTGAGCTGGATGGGGCGCTTCCGCGCGTCTCGCCCTGACGTCGCTGTGCGCGCCGAAGTCGGCACGCCCGAATCCCTCATGCGCTATCTGGCGAACGGACTTTTGGATTTTGTCGTCATGTATGCGCCGGAAGCGCGGCCCGGTTTTCAGATCGAGAAGCTCATGGACGAAAGCTTGATGATGGTTGCCACACGCGCCGATCATGCCGGCTCCAGCGAAACCGACTACGTGTTTGTCGACTGGGGTCCCGATTTCGGCTCCTGGCATTCGGACCAGTTTCCGCGCTACACCGCGCCCGGTTTGCACGTGAGCTTAGGCGCTCTTGGACTCCGTCATATCCTTGAATACGGCGGAGCTGGCTATTTTCCGGCCCGGGTTGTGGCCGATGAAGTCGCCGCCCGCAGGCTCTTTCCGGTGCATGGGGCCCCGCAGTTCGTGCGTCCGGCCCACGTGATTTATCCCACCGAGGGCAATACCGAGGCGCGCGCCGCTGCGCTGGACAGCTTGCGCGCGGCAACCGCCGTCGATGCGGCGACGATATCTTAGGGTCCTCGGAAGCCGGCTATTTCTTGCGCCGCGCCAAGAGGGCTTTGGCTTCAGCCTCGTCAATGACAACAATTCTATCGATGACGCACTGACTGCCGATGGGCTGCTGGGTGACCCGCAAGATGTCTTGCTGGCAGAGCGCGCCGATGGTTGTCGCCGAGGTGAAGTTTTCGGCGTCGCTCAGGCCTATGCACTCATGGGCCAAATCGATGCGCCGGTAGGGCGATCCGGCCACGACGCGTAAGAGAATGGTTTTGTCGTCGATCACCCGGCTGTCGTCGATCTGGCGCAAAGGCACACACATCTGCAGGTCGCCGACATTGTTGTCATCTGCGGCCCAGGCAAGCGCTGCCGTCCCAGCCACGACCGCCAAAACGGTTGCCAGAAGTATCATAAGTCGGTGTCGGGCTGCCTTTACTGTCATGCTCGTTCCTCGCCCGCCCCCATAGCAGGATACCTAAAGGCCGATCCAAACCATCCGCGGCCGGCCCCGGGCAGTCTTCCAGAACCGGCTTACCATTCAGTTTATGACCCCAATTGGGGCAATTTTTTGTTGAGCAACCCCTTTAAATCCCCAGCGGGCCGTTCAGTTGGGACCGCTGAATTTCAGCCAGGTGCAGCCCGTGGGGGGCTCGTGGCCGCCGAGGCCGTAGGTCATAAGCCCCAGCACTCGGTCGTCGCTGTCGTAGGCCGTATGGGCCACCTGCGGCGAGGCGAGGGACGTCACCCCGAGCGACACCTGTGTCGCCACCGAGACGACGATGTTTGTGGTCGATGCGCACAGGCGCGAGTCTATGAAATCGGCGGTGAAGCTTTGCGGGATGGCGTAGCTCAAGATGTCGTTGGGATCGCTGAAGGCGACGATGTGCAGGCCCTTGAACCAGCGGCCCTTGATCTTCGGCGCATTGGGGCCGCAGTACTGCGCCGTCTGCTTAACGACGGGCGGGGCCGGCTCGCCCATTTGCAGCAGCGGCAACTGATTGGCCAGCATGAAGAACGTGATCTCCTTGTCGCGCAGCGAATCCAAAGCCTGCAGGCCGGCGCGGGCACTTCGGTCTTTGCTGAGTGAATCGCGCAAGGCACCCAAGGTTTCCATAGTGTCGAGTGCGACGCGGCTCCCGAGGCTGTGCGTGGAAATAAGAATGTCGTCGTCGCGGATGACATTACGTTTGGTGTCGCGCCAACTGCAGGCCTCGCGCGCCGATGTCGGGTAGTCGGCCCATGCGCCGCGGCCCACCCAGCACAGCGCTTGCAGCATGCTGCCGCGAACGACGTCGCCCTTGGAACCGTTGTAGGCCAGAGGATCGGTAAAGCTGTTGATCATCATTTTGAGCGATTTGTTCAAATCGGCGCGGGCTTTGGCGGAAGTTCCATATTCGTCGAAGGCGATGGCCTTGCGTTCGGTCTCCAAAAGGTCCGCCCAGGTCAGCTCGAAGGTCAAAAGCTCGGCGCTGTTCGCGTTGGTGAAACGCGAGATCCGGAGCGATCCCAACGGCACGCCCGGCGCGGTGGTTTTGGCATCGGGCGGCGACATAAGGGCGATGGTCTTCACGGCCGGATCGACCATATCCAGGCCGAGGTGGCTGGCGAGATTGCGCTGCTGGCGCTCCGAATAGCCCGGCTGCTGCGCGCCAATGCCATGCACGATCACCAGCCGGGTGGTTTTAGCGGCGGTTGGCGTGGCGGCTTTTAGGCTGGCGTCGACGCCCGGGAACTCGGGACCGGTGATTTCACAAAGCGTGGTGTCCGGCTCGGGTTTTTCCTCGGCCTTTTCGATGATGGCTTTGGTCACGCCCTGGCCGATGCTGCTGCAGCCGCCGAGCAGGCAGGCGGCGGCTACGACAGGGATCAAATATTGCAGGCGGTGATGCACGGGGGGAGGTCTCGCAATGCTTTACCGGAGCCATACTTTAAAGAGACATGCTCCGGTTTCACCATCATAACGCTCCAGGACGGGAAAAGGATCGGCGGGCAATACCGTAAAAATGCACTTTCCGCACATTGCGCGCAGGGCCGGGCTGGGGCATCCTGCGCCGCATCTGGCGAGCTATTTAGGGGTTGGATTCATGAAAAAGTGCGCTGCCTTCTCCGCCATTGCTGCTTTGGCGGGTCAGTTGATGACGCCGGCCTATGCCGCCGGGCCGCTTCCCGGCACCACGATGTTTGATCAGCAACGGGTCGCCGCCCCGGTCGTCATGGCCTATATGCGCATGCCTCTTCAGTCTGTGAAGTCCCACAAGTTCGAGCCCCGCGCCGGGCTCATGATTACGTCGCCCGTGGGCTACCGGGTCGGTGACTCGTTCTCGCGCAGCAGCGTGCCGGGCATGCTGGATCTTGGATTTACCGGCCGCGATCTGGCCAGCCCATGGACCGCGACCTTGAATGCCGGCGGCGCCGTCGCCTGGGCGCAAGACCCCAAGGCTCTGCCGAAAAACACCCACTACCTGTTCGAAAGCGGCACCTCATGGGTGGTGGTGGGCCTGCTTTCGGCCGGCATTATCGTCGGGGTCTACGCCTTAAGCGAACGGTCCAAATAGGCCGATCCAGCGCAGAATCTCACACGTCTTCGGCGCCCTGGCGCCGGGCCATGACTTCGTCGAAGCGCTGATAAGTGGCGTGGCCGTCGGTGCTGACGCCCTTGCCCGACAAGATGATCCATACGGTCTTGAGCAGGATTTTGAAATCCAGGCCTAAGCTCAAGTTGTCGGCGTAATAGACGTCCAGGGCGAATTTCTCTTCCCAAGTGACGTTGTTGCGGCCGTTGACTTGGGCCCAGCCGGTGACGCCCGGAAGCACATCGTGCCGCCGATGCTGTTCGCTGGTGTAGTAGGGCATGTATTCCGGCAACAGCGGGCGCGGACCGACAAGGCTCATGTCGCCCATCAACACGTTGAACAACTGCGGCACTTCATCCAGTGACGTGCGCCGCAGAAATTGCCCGAAGGGCGTTAGCCGCGCGCCGTCCGAAAGCAGCGCTCCGCTTGCATCCTTCGCGCTGGTCATGGTGCGGAACTTGTAGATGCGAAATTGTTTGCCCTTCAGGCCGGGGCGCATTTGCGAGAACAGGGCCGGGCCGCCCATATTGATCTGAATGGCGATGGCCAGCGCGATAAGTGCGGGCGAGAGGACGATCAGCGCCGTCAGCGACACGACGAAATCGAAGACCCGCTTGGCGCGCAAAGTGCGCCGCCGCAGAACCGCGTGACGCGGATCGACGGCAACGCTGTCTTCGATCAGGCCGCGGATTTTCGATGCGATGCGCTCAAGGTTGAACCGGCCCGCGGCCAGGGCGGCGGCTTGCTGATTGGCGCGCCGTAGGCCGTCACCGTCTTTGAGGAAATCCACCAACTCGCGCGCGGCCGCCGGCGCATTATTTTCGGGCAGCGCCAGGCCCGCGCCGCGGCCTTCGATTAAATCCCGCCGCCAACCAGGCGCCGCCAGAATGACCGGCCGCGAGGCCGCGAGCGCGTCAAAAAACAGCGCGAGCGATCCGCCGCCGCCGCAGTCGGAGATGACGGCCGTGGCCGCACCCAGCAAGGGCGGCAGGTCTTGCCGCGCCAAGGGATCCAGGAACCAGACGGTTTTACCAAGCACGCCAAGGTCCAGGGCGCGTGCCTCCAATGCGCCGCGTACCGGGCCGTCTCCACACAAGGCAAACGTCACGTTGGGTGCGGCCCCGGTTTGGGCGTGGGCTTGTGCGGCGGCCGCCAGATCGAGAACGGGATTGAGGTCGCGCGCGGCGTTCATGCCGCCGGCGTAGACCACCAGGAATCCTTGCGCGAGATGAGGGTAGGCCGTTAGCGCGGCCGTGCTGGAACCGGGTTGCGTGGCGAACAGCGTCGTATCGCAGCCCGGTGCGCTCAGGAGTATCTTGGCGGCCGGGATGCGCTGGGCCGTGAGGACATCCAGCATGTCCGGCGAAAGCACGACAACCTGGCGCGCGATGTGGGCGGCCAGTTGAAACGCGCTGCGGGCACACCACGCTGCGATGCGCCGGCCCAGGACGTCGCCGGGCTTGGCGCGCGGCGGCGGACCTTCGCGCACCTCGAGCAGCAGCGGAATACCGCGCACGGCGCAGAACAGGATCAAGAGCGGCAAAGCGGCGAGCGGCCGGTCGGTGGTGAAGACGGCGTCAACCTCGGCGATCCGCCAGATGCGCCAAGCAAGCCCTCGTGTAAAAGCGCTGCCGGCGTGCGGCGCGGACGGATATCCGAAACGATCCGAGGTGCGGAGATCCAAAGCGGTTACGGTGATGCCCTCAACGGCCCCGCCTTTGCACGCCGCCGACGAGGTCAGCACGCTGACGCGATGCCCGGCCTGAACCAGCCGCCGCGCGAGATCGTAGGTGCGGGTAGGGCCGGGCCTGTCGGCCAGCCGGAAAACCGGATCCAGCATGAGGATGTGCAATTTTCCGGAACCGCTGGAACCACCGGCCAATGGTGGCGAGGAGCGGTCTCTAGCAGGGGAAGCAGCGGTCATGTCGGCGTTTATACAGTTCGCGCGCCGACCATGCCAGCGCGGACGTACCGGCGCGGACGGCTATTGAACCGCCTTGCGCTTATAAAGATGGACCATCGCGCCACGATAGACGGTCGACGCGGCCAGATCGAACTGGGCCATGATCGTCGCCAGCTGCGCGCGCTGGTCGGTGGTCTTGTCTTCCTGGAACAGGATGATGTCGTAGTCGCGCGCGATCCAGCGCGCGAGCGTGGCGTCGGTCCAGAGCGATTCCTCTTCGATGGCGGCTTGGACGGATTCCTGTGCGACCGTGCTCAGCTTCGGATTGACCACGCGCCGGCTGGCGGCGGGATCGAGGCTTTGGGGCGGCAGCATGTGTCCCGACAGAAATACCGCGTAGGGCAGCGAGGCAACACTTTGCCGGCCCATGCCGTGAAGGACAAGGATCGGTTCACGCACCGGGGTATTTGAGGAAATCCATCGGGCCATGGTTTCGATGTCTTTCAGCTCGGGTACGGGCTGGCTTTGCGCGATCATCGGGATCGGAAAGCCGCGCGCATCGGCGCGCAGCGCGAAGTTTGGCGCGAAGGCGTTGAGTGTGACGGCGAGGACAGCGCCGACCAGCACAAAAGGTCCCGCCGGCTGCTGATTTTGCCGGGCGCGATGGGCGATCATGGCCAGCGATAAGGCGGCGGCAAGGGCGCCGATGCCGCTGAAATAAGGCGCGTAGGAAAGAATGCAGCCGCCGCAATAGCCGAGTGAGGCGAGATAGTGCGAGGCCGCGAGCCACAGGAAATACAACGGCGCGATCCACAGCACCCGCAAAGGTCCGCCGGCCAATCCGAACAGCATCAAGGCCAGGACCATCGTGCCGCTATAGGGCAGCAGAAAATCGTCCAGAAAAGCCGCCGGCGCGATGCGGTCGAAGGCGGGGCCCATGGTCAGAGCGCCTTGGGTGCCTTTGTCGATCAAGGTGAAATTCGGCGCGAGAAGATGAGCGCTGTCCAGCAGCGGTGAAATCACGGGCAGGCGCAGCGCATACTCACCAAGCTTATCGGGAAAACTGAACAGCACAGCGGCAGTGATCAGCGCCACGGTTGCCAGCAAGAGCCCGGCGTGCAGCCACCGTTTGCGTCCGATCGCGGCGATATACAAAGGCGCCAATACAACGATGCCGAGGATCATGTTCTGGCGATAGAAGTACAGCGCCACGCACACGAGACCCATGGTCACCGTCGCCAAGGCGCGCGGACGCCCCAGGTTGCCGACGATCAACCAGACAGCAGCGAGGTGTAAGGCCGACACGGTTGCCGCCGGTGTCGCGGTCGCGAAATAGAATGCGGTCGCGGGCGTGCCCAAGAATATGAACGCCGCGGCGGTGGCCACCAGCGTGTTGGCCGTCAGCCGCCGGCAGATGAAAAATAGCAGTGCGCCGTTGATCACGCCGAGCCCGATGGATGTGAGGCGGGCCGGCAGGAATCCGATGCCTTCCAGCTTTTGCCAGAATCCCAGCTGGTAGAAATAGAACGGCATTTGCGCGGTGGCGTCGGTCGCGGTGTAGGGTGCGACCAGGCCGTTGGTGTACCACCACGATTTGATCAGGTAGGTGACTTCCTCGGTCGAGGCGTGACCGTTCAGGAGCGTGAGGGTGGCAACGGCGCCGTAGACCAGCGCTGCGCCGATCAGCAGCACGGCCGTGGGCAGCAGATTGGGACGGGCCGCCCGTATTTCGCCGGAGCCTTCGGTGCCAGAGCTTTCGGTGGATGTGTCCGCGGTCTCAGTCATAGCCGCTCCCCAGACCGGCATTCGTCGCTGACGGGCCTCCGGGACGTTCCCGGACGACCCCCCGACCAAACCGGATTTTCAGGCCGGATTTCGCGCCTCATTCCCCCTTGATCTCTCAAGGTTTTACCCCGAGGGCCAATTGGTTGTCAGGCCATTCTACCCACTCCTGTAATCTGTGCATCAAGTTTCTCGGTTAGTCCATTGACCGGAAAGGGTTTATTAAGTCTTTCGCGGAACAGTGGCGGGTTACTTGGCCAAGCCTTAAACCGACCCTAAATCTTTCAGGGACAATGGACAGGGCCCAAGGGAATAGCCATAATGCGCGCGGATCACACGGTTTCTGCCCGGCTTCGGCCGGTTTCACGTTTATTGGGGTTGTGCGCGCAACGAGCCTTTCGCTGCGCGCGTTTGTGTTTGTAGATCGTGACAATCATGCACCCCAGTCTGTTCCGCCTTTTCAGCCGCTTCCTGTGTTGCCTTGCTGTAACCGGCCTTGCTTTGACCGTGGCCGCGCCGGCGCGCGCCGATGCCGACGAAGTTCTCAAAACGATTCAGCGGGACGGCCATGCCCGGGTGCTTGTGCGCATGAAGGCCGAGACCGGTGCCACGGCCTGGTCGCCCCAGCAATCGGCGCCGCGTCAGCGCGCGGCTGTGGCCGCCGCCCTCGACAACGTCCGCCCTTCGCTGCGCAACGCACGGATCGGCGCCTTTAGAGCTTTCCGAACCTTGCCTCTGGTTGCGACCACGGTCACGCAAGAACAGTTGCTCAGCCTCATGAGCGCCGCCGACGTGGAATCGATTTCGCTTGTCCGCCGCGAACGCAAAATGGATACGGCGGTTGTCGACCGCATTCTCGAAAAGGTGCAGCTGTCCACCTCCGTGTCGTCCGTCGATGTGGCGAATGCCTGGGCAAAGGGCTTTGACGGCACCGGTTATGCCGTGGCCGTGATCGACGGCGGCTTCAACCTCAATCATCCCATGCTAAAGGGCAAGGCCGTCGGCGATGCCTGCTTTGCCAGCGATTTCGGGACGACCACCAAGAACAATTGTCCCACGGGCATCTCGCCGCAAATCGGCGCGGGTGCGGCATCCAACTGCCCCGCCAATAGCCCCCGCTGCGATCACGGCACCCATGTGGCTTCGGTGGCGGTCGGCAATGACGGCGTGAACTACGGCGTTGCACGCGGCGCGCGTCTTTTGCCCATCGATGTGTTCTCCACCGATACCGACCTTGCGGATTGCAGCCCCGACCCGGCGCCGTGCGAGTTGACCGACTCTCTCGCGGTTCTCGATGCGCTTGATTACGTCAACGAACATGCCGCCGAACTCAAAATCGCCGCGGTCAACCTGAGCATCGGCGGCGGCACGCGCGACGGCTACTGCGACGATGATCCGCGCAAGGGCGTCATCGACATGCTGCGCCAAAAAGGCATCGCCGTGGCCATTGCCGCCAGCAATGGTGGCCTTACCGGTAAGATCAGCGCGCCAGCCTGTATCTCCTCGGCCTTGGGCGTGGGCGCCAGCGACGACGGTACAGCGGTCTGGAGTCTTTCGAACTTCTCATCGATCCTGGATTTCATGGCGCCCGGCGTCAGTGTGTCAGGTGCGTCGGCCGCCGGCGCGGGGCTTATCAGCAAGAGCGGCACGTCGCTGTCCACGCCCCATGTGGCGGGCGCTTGGGCGGTGCTGCGCCAGGCCTTCCCGACCGGGCAGTTCGATCAAATGGAACAGGCTCTGAAACAAACCGGCATTCCGCTGACGCGCCAGGGTTCAGGGATCACGGTTCCGAAAATCCAGGTCGCCAGCGCCATCGACCGCTTGAACGGCAAAGACCGGCGCATCTTCAATAACGCCGTCAGTTCCAGCGCTCCCGGCCTCGGCCAATCGTTCGTGCGTTTTTTCAACAACGGGGCAACCTCAGGCACCGTCACTGTAACGCTGCGTGATAGCGCCGCCGGCACGACCCTTGGAACTTGGACCAGCCCCCCCATCGCGCCGCAGGCTTCGCCGCAGATCTCGTTGCAAACCATCGAGACTCAGGCCGTGCCCGCCGCCGGCCAGTTGCTCGCTACCAATAGCCGCACGTACTACAATCTTGAGATCACCAGCACCTTCACCGGCTATATGCAGCATGTGCTGTGGGCGCGCACGGGCGGCGTCTTCGCCAATCTCAGCAGCTGCGCCAGCGGTTTTGCAAATGATGCTTCGATCATCGCCAACGTCCATGCATCGACCAACTTGAACTACACGTCGCATATCCGCATGGTGAACACAGGTGCGGTCGCCGATCATGCGGTGTTGAAATTCTACGACAGCAGGAGCGGCGGCGAAATTGGGCAATGGACCAGCCCGGATATCGCGGCCGGCGCGTCGCTGGACGTCACCTCCGCGCAGCTTGAGCAACAGATCGCGGGGCTGCGCCTGAATGTCGGCAATGGCATGCAGCAGTACAATACGCGCCTTTCAAATCTGACGGGCTACGTGCAGCACGTGATCGAGAACTCCACCGTCGGCGCGCTGGTGGACATGTCGTCGAAGTGCGAGCTCGGAATCAAGCCGAGCGTTGCCGCGAACTAAGCAGAAAACTAACCGCGCCTTCTGAACTTCCGGCGGCGCGGTTCCTGCAGCAGCAGCACGACCGGAAGCTTCACGATCTCGTAGACCACGAACCCCAGAATCATCGCGAGGACGACATAGATGATGCTGTCGGTGGTGGCCGGCAGCGCCGGAACGAAGTCGCGCCAGGTGCTGGCCAGCATCGTCGAATCCGCATGGCGGAGCAGGGCAAAGGGTTTGGTGACGACGCTGCCCTCGGCAATGGCGTGATAGGCGTCCTGCAATTCGGCGACGCGCCTGCTGGCCTCGGCCTCAAGCTCCTTCCGGACGGTGTCGCTCATCAGGCGATACCGTAGGCCGTTCTGGACATTGTTGAGGTGGGCCTTGGCCTCGTCCAGATGATCGCCCAGCCTTTGGATGTATTGGATCAGGAAGGCGTGAGCCTGGCTCGCGGCGATGCCGGCGGTGCCGATGACGACCGCTCCGATAAACGCGTCCACCTTACGTGCTATCCACTCCACGCGCCGTATCCTTACCTTACCTAGTCTTTCAATTCCCCAGCTTTCAATTCTGGGTCCCGTTGACTATAAGGCCCAGCATTCAGGCCACAAGCCCGATCCTGTCATTCAAGATATACAGCATGCGCGTTGACCTGTTCGACTTTGACTTGCCGGCCGACCGCATCGCCACCCGGCCCGCGGTCCCGCGCGACGGCGCGCGGCTTTTGCATGTTACGCCGCAACGTCGCGCCGATTACACCGTCAGCGCACTCCCCCAAATTCTGCGGCGCGGAGACCTGATGGTATTTAACGATACCAGGGTTTTTCCCGCCCGACTCCTTGGACATCGCGGAGCAGCATCGGTCGAGGTGCTCCTTCATAAGCAACAAAGCCCCGAGATCTGGCAGGGGTTCGCGCGCCCGGCCAAGCGGCTGAAGCCCGGTCAGACCTTGGAATTTTCCGGCGGCCTGACGGCGGAGGTTCTGGGGCGTGAGGGGCCTTTTGTGATGGTTCGTTTTAACCATGCTGGCGCGGCGTTGATGGCCAAGCTTGCCGAGGTCGGCCATATCCCGCTGCCGCCCTATATTCAGCGCGCCGACGATGCCCGCGACCGCGGCGACTATCAGACGGTCTACGCTGCCCGCGACGGCGCCATCGCGGCCCCCACGGCCGGTCTGCATTTTACGCCGCAACTGCTGGCGGCGCTCGATGACGCGGGTGTAGCGCGCACCACCGTCACGCTGCATGTGGGCGCGGGCACGTTTCTGCCGGTCACCGCCGAGGACACCGTTGACCACACCATGCATGCCGAGTGGGGCGAGGTCAGCGCCGAGGCCGCCACGGCGATCAACGGCGCGCGGGCGGCGGGCGGTCGCATTATCGCGGTCGGCACGACCGCCTTGCGGCTTCTCGAAACCGCGGCGGATGATGACGGCACGATCCGCCCCTTCAGCGGCGATACCGCGATCTTCATCACGCCCGGTACGCCCATCAAAACCGCCGATCTCCTCATGACCAATTTTCATCTTCCGAAGTCCACGCTTTACATGCTGGTCTCGGCCTTCGCGGGCATGGAAACCATGCGCGCCGCCTACGCCCATGCTATTGCAGAGGGCTACCGCTTTTATTCCTACGGCGACGCCAGCGTGTTGGAACGAGCGCCCCGATGATGACCGCCGCATTCTCCTTCCAAGTCTCGGCTACCGACGGCGCGGCGCGGCGCGGCCGCCTTGTCACCGCCCATGGCGCCATCGACACGCCGGCTTTCATGCCGGTCGGCACCGCCGCCACGGTGAAAGCGATGCTGCCGGAGACCGTTGCCTCAACGGGCGCGCAAATCATTCTCGCCAATACGTACCATCTCATGCTTCGTCCCGGCGCCGAACGCGTCGCCAAATTCGGCGGTGTGCGCAAGTTCATGAACTGGCCCGGCCCCTTGCTGACGGACTCCGGCGGCTATCAGGTCATGTCGCTCGCTAAGCTGCGTAAAATGACCGAAGACGGCGTGACGTTTCAATCGCACATCGACGGCTCGCGTCACCACCTGACGCCCGAACGCTCGATCCAAATCCAGCATCAGCTGGATGCCACCATCACCATGGCCTTCGACGAGTGCACGCCCTTTCCGGCGGAGAAGAATGCTGTGGCCGAAAGCATGCGTATGTCCATGCGCTGGGCGAAGCGCTCTAAAGACGCCTATATCGCCAGGCCCGGTTACGGGCTCTTCGGCATCGTGCAAGGTGGTATCCATGAAAACTTGCGCGCGGAATCGGCTGGCGCACTATGCGATATCGGCTTCGACGGCTACGCCATCGGCGGGCTGGCGGTGGGCGAGGGGCAGGATCTGATGTTCGCAACCCTCGATCACACCATGGCGCACATGCCGGCGGCGTCGCCGCGCTACCTCATGGGCGTCGGTAAGCCCCTGGATATCGTCGGCGCGGTCCAGCGCGGCTGCGATATGTTCGACTGCGTGCTGCCGACGCGCTCGGGCCGCACGGCCCAGGCCTTCACCCGTCTTGGCACGCTCAATCTGCGCAATGCCCGCCATGCGGACGACCCCAGGCCGCTCGATGAAACCGTGGACTGCCCCGCCAGCCGGAATTACAGCCGCGCCTACTACCATCACCTGTTCCGTTGCGACGAGGTTCTCGGCCTGATGCTGCTGTCGTGGCACAATGTGGCCTTCTATCAGCAAGTCATGAAGGAATTGCGTGACGCCATCGCCGCCCAAAGCCTCGATGCCTACGCCAGAACTTTCGCCGCCGACCAGGCTGGCGGCGAAGCCGCCGATGACGGCGCCTGACCGCGAAGCCATTCGCGCCTTCGGACGCGGCCTCGGGTTCGACGTGGTGCGGTTCGCGCGCGCCGAGACCAGCGCGGAGACCAAGGATTACTTCGCGTCGTTTATCGCCGAGGGCCAGCATGGCGATATGGCCTGGCTGGAAGCCAACGCCGATCGCCGCGTCGATCCCAAAGTGCTATGGCCTGAGGCGCGGACCGTCATCATGGTCGGCCTCAACTACGGTCCAGCCGAAGATCCGCGCGCCACGCTTGCACAGCCCGGCGCGGCGACGGTCAGCGTCTATGCCCGCAACCGTGACTATCACGATGTCCTGAAAAAACGCCTCAGACGTTTTGCCGCATGGCTGGCCGAATGGGGCGAGGTGAAGATTTTTGTCGATACCGCGCCCGTGCTTGAAAAACCCCTGGCCGAACAGGCCGGGCTCGGCTGGCAGGGCAAACACACCAATCTTGTTTCGCGCGAGTTCGGGTCCTGGCTGTTTCTGGGCGAAGTCTTCACGACGATGGAGATCGCGGCCGACGCGGCCGAAGCCGATCATTGCGGTGCGTGCAGCCGCTGCCTCGACGTATGCCCGACGGCGGCCTTTACGGCGCCCTACAAATTGGATGCGCGTCGCTGCATCTCATACCTCACCATCGAGCACAAAGGCCCCATCCCGCGCGCTTTGCGGGCGCTCATGGGCAATCGCATTTATGGCTGCGACGACTGCCTCGCAGTCTGTCCGTGGAATAAATTCGCGCGCATGACGGAAGAGGCCGACTTCCTACCGCGTCCGCAATTGAACGCGCCGACGCTCAAAGGTTTCATCGACCTTGACGATGCCGCCTTCCGCGCGCTGTTCGCCGGCTCGCCGGTGAAACGTATCGGCCGTGCGCGCTTCATCCGCAATGTGCTGATCGCTGCCGGCAACAGCGGCGACGCTTCGTTTCTGCCGGCGGTGGAAAAATTATTGAGCGACGAGACGCCGCTCGTGCGCGGCGCGGCGGTCTGGGCATTTCAGCGTCTGGCGTTGGCGACGGATGTCAAAAGCCGGCGCGAAGATTTTCTCGCGCGCGAGGCTGACGAGGATGTCAGAGCGGAGTGGATGGCCGGGGCTTCCTGCCCCAGCCATGCCGCCCATCCCCGGTCCTAATTACTGCTGAACCGCGAGCGCCCGGGCCAACTGACTGAGCGCTTCTTGGTGTTTCTGATTGCCGATGCTGGCGAAGTTGCGCGCCAGTTCCAGGCACATGCGCTGACGCGGGTTCATGGCGTCTTCTTCGCCGACCTCGAGGCCTTCGAAGAAATAGGTGATCGGCACGTTCAGAACGCGCGTGATCTCATACAGGCGCCCGGCCGAGATGCGGTTGATGCCGCGCTCGTACTTATGGGCCTGCTGATATGTCACGCCGATCATGTCGGCCATCTGTTGCTGGCTTAAGCCCAGCATGATGCGGCGCTCGCGGATGCGCGCACCCACATGCCGGTCAATCGAGCTGGCCCGATTCGCGGGCGCGGCTTTGCCGGTTTCTGCCTTAAGCGTATTGCCGCCGTCCATGGCTTGATTCCCCAACCTGAAGTGAAGCTCTGCGCGGATGTATTCCATCCTGCGTACTGTGCCGAACCCCCCGGGCTCCCACCCATCCGACACCATGGATTGTAAGAAGCGCGCTGGGTGAATACTCATAATTTCTTGTAAAAAATTGTTACTTCACGTTATGCGATTGTTAAAATCATGATTCCGCGACGAAACTCATATTAACCGTCGGAAAGCAGGCCCTAAATTCAACCACCGGCTCAATAATCGCCTATGGAAGCGGACGCGCCGGCAGCAGCCCCGCTTACACATGACTTACAAGCGAGCGTCTCGGACCGGCATTCGCGGCGGCTGGGATTTTAAAATTTTAACGCGGCGACAGGTAGAAACCGGCTAGCTGCGGTCCTTCACCAGCTTCTCGAGCTGGGCCTGCATGCTGTTGAGCTGCGACTTCAAGGCATCGATATCCTCGGCCTTCTCCGCCGGCGCGGCGGCGCCGTTGGCATTGCCCGGCGGCGTGGCTGCGCCCGCACCGCGGTTCATCTGGACGAAGGGATTGAACATCTTCATGGCGTTCTCAAACATCGCCATGTTCTGCTTGCCCACCTCTTCGAGCCGCTGCATCGGCAGCAGGCCTTTTAAGGCTTCCTGCATAGTACTGCGCATATGGGCCTCATTCTGATGGAAGGCCTCCATGCTGTGTTCCAGATAGCGCGGAACCAGGCCGCCCAGCGAATCGCCGTAGAAACCGATAACCTGACGCAGGAACTTTATGGGCAGCAGATTCTGGCCCTTGCCCTCCTGCTCGACGATAATTTGGGTCAAAACGCTGCGGGTGATGTCCTCGCCGGTCTTGGCGTCGGTCACCACAAAATCCGAACCTTCCTTAACCATTTCAGCGAGATGGTCGAGGGTCACGTAGCTGGAGGTCGAAGTGTTGTAGAGCCGCCGGTTGGCGTACTTCTTAATGGTGATTACGGAGGCTTTCGCACCGCTGTCTGGCTCGGCCATGTTTTTGGCACCTTAGTGTCCCTGGTGAACGTTATTGTGCTATGCACAATGGTGTTCTGTCAAAGCGCCCGTGGCCGATTTCTTCAGGAATCTGGCCCTAGCCGTCAAAGCACGCCCTCAATCTAAGGTCCGCCCTCATCTATAGTTCCATTCATGACCGAAAAACCGCCACCTTCAACTGATTACGATGCCCTCGCCAAGCGCTACCTGGATCTGTGGCAGGAACAGGTGGCCAAGCTGGCCAAGGACCCCGGGCAACTGGGCGGCGCGGCGGCAGCATGGTCGCAAATGGCGACGTCAATGATGCAGAATGCGGCTCAACCCTACTCTCAACCGGGCACAGCTTATGACCGCAGTTCCCCACCCTCCGCCGCGCCCCGGCCCGCGCCAGGGTCCGCGTCCTCTGGCCCTGCACATGGTCCTGGAGGGATGGATCTTGCAGATGTCCTTCGCCGGCTTGATGTCCTCGAAAAGCGCCTGGCCGCTCTCGAGTCCGTTGGCGAGTCCCTTACAGATTCCGGAAAGTCTGCTAAGCCCGCTGCGCGCCCTCGTGGCGGAAGCGGTCAAAGAAAATCCGCTCCACCAAAATCCCCAGCACCAGACTCAGGCGAGCCCTGACGCGCGTGCTTGGAATTCCGTGCTCGATCCGGCGGCGTTCATCGACGCCATCACGCGTCAAGCCGGTGCGCGCATGGAGACCTTCGTGCGCGGCGTGCGCGCCTACCAGGCGCATCCCTATCGCCGCAGCCTTGCCGCGCCCGCTTCGGTGTGGCGACGCGGCGCCGCCCATCTTTTAGATTACGCCGGCCCTAAAAATGCGCCGCCGGTTGTGTTCGTGCCGTCGCTCGTCAACCGCGCCTATATCTTAGACCTTGCAGAAGACCGCAGTTTACTGAGGTTTTCAGCAGCTTCGGGGTTGCGCACGTTTCTGCTGGATTGGGGCGATCCCGGCGACACCGAACGCCAATTCAACCTTGAGGATTACATCGACGGTGTTTTGATTCCGGCTTTGGAAGAGATCAAACACCGCACCGGCCAGGCGCCGCGTGTGGTCGGGTACTGTATGGGCGGCACGCTCGCCGTTGCCGCGGCGGTCTTGCGCCCCGATCTGTTGTCGGCGCTAGCGTTGCTGGCCGCACCGTGGGATTTTCACAACGGCACCGAGGCGTCGCGGGTTCTTTTGGAAATGTCGCGCCCAGTGCTTGAGGTCATGCTCAAAGCCGAGGGCGGTGCGTCGGTGGATATGCTGCAAGGGTTGTTCGCCACGCTCGACCCGACTTTGGCGGGGCGAAAGTTTCGCGGCTTCGCCGGCGTCGATCCGGCCTCGGAGCACGCGCGGCGATTTGTGGAATTGGAAGATTGGCTCAACGATGGCGTTCCGCTCGCGGGACCCGTAGCGGAAGAGGTGCTGTTTGGCTGGTATGGGCGCAACGCGCCGGCCAAGGGTGAGTGGAAAGTCGGCGATGTCGGCATCGACCCCGGGCGCATCGGCTGTCCGGCGCTTGCGTTTATTCCGAGCCAAGACCGCATCGTGCCGCCGGGGTCCGCTGCAGCCCTGGCCGCGGCGATTCCCAAGGCCCAAGCCGTGAATGTCGATCTCGGCCACATCGGTATGGTGGCGGGTACAGGCGCAGCGGCTCACGTTTACGCACCGCTGCTCGCCTGGCTCAAAAATCCGCCAAGGCCTTGAAGCCAAACCATATAATGCTGCACCGCAATATTCACCTTGCTGGCCAAGGGGGTGCGGTCTTACAAGGACACCTTATGAGGTCCCCCGTTTAGCCTCTCACCCTCCGGAGCCTTGCCCATGACCGACATCGTCATCACCTCTGCCGTGCGCACGCCCATCGGCGCTTTCAGCGGCTCGCTCAACAACACCAGCGCCGTCGAATTGGGCCAGATCGTGATCGCCGAAGCCTTGAAGCGCGCGAAGGTCGATGCGGCGGACGTGTCCGAAGTGGTGATGGGTCACGTGCTCACGGCCGGTCTTGGCCAGAACCCGGCGCGCCAAGCCTCCATGAAAGCCGGCGTGCCCAAGGAAGTTTCCGCCATGACCATCAATCAGGTCTGCGGCTCGGGCCTGAAGGCTGTAGCGCTCGGCGCTATGAGCATCGCCGCCGGTGATTCCTCCATCGTCGTGGCCGGCGGTCAGGAGAGCATGAGCCTCTCGCCCCATGCCATCCACATGCGCAACGGCACCAAGATGGGTGACGTCAGCCTGATCGACACCATGATCAAGGACGGCCTGTGGGATGCCTTCAACGGCTATCACATGGGAACGACCGCCGAGAACATCGCGCAGAAGTGGCAGCTGACGCGCGCCGCCCAAGATGAGTTCGCCGCCGCCTCGCAGTCCAAAGCCGAAGCCGCCATCAAGGCCGGCAAGTTCAAGGACGAGATCGTGCCGGTGATGATCATGATCAAGCGCGAACAGAAGGCCTTCGACACCGACGAATATCCGCGCGCCGGAAGCACAGCGGACGCGCTCGGCAAATTGAAGCCGGCCTTCTCCAAAGACGGCACAGTCACGGCGGGTAACGCGTCGGGCCTCAACGACGGCGCCGCGGCGCTGACGGTGATGTCGGCCGCCGAAGCCAAGAAGCGCGGCTTAACGCCGCTCGCGCGTATTGCATCGTGGGCGCAAGCCGGCGTCGATCCCGCCATCATGGGCACCGGTCCCATCCCGGCGTCGCAGCTTGCGCTCAAGAAAGCCGGCTGGACGGTGGCCGATCTCGATCTCATCGAAGCCAACGAAGCGTTCGCCGCCCAATCCATGGCGGTGTGCAAGGATTTGGGCTTCGATCGGGCCAAGGTCAACGTCAACGGCGGCGCGATCGCCTTGGGTCACCCCATCGGCGCTTCGGGTGCGCGCGTGCTGGTGACGCTGCTGCACGAGCTGCAAAAGACCGGCGGCAAAAAGGGCCTCGCCACCTTGTGCATCGGCGGCGGCATGGGCATCGCCATGTGCGTGGAGCGCGTCTAGCGCTCCACCGCGATCAAGCGCCAGAACCTGACGTTCAACACCACGGCGGCGGCCGCGAGACCGAGGGCCAGACCCCACCAGACGCCGGTGGGCCCCCAGCCCATGGAAAATCCGAGCGTCCAGGCGATGGGGAAGCCCACCGCCCAATAGCTCAGGCCGGCCAGTAAGGCCGGCACGCGCGTGTCTTTGAGGCCACGCAAGGCTCCGGCGGCAATGGTCTGTGCGCCGTCGAAGACCTGAAAGAAGGCGCTGATCACTAACAATCGCATGACCAAAGCGATGACTTCGGCGTCGGATGAATTATTGGCATCAAGACCGAACAGCAGCGCGAGCTGATAAGGCGCCGCCAGGATAACCACGGCCGCGGCAGCCATGAATCCAACACCGAGGACAAAGGCCGCGGTGGCGGAACGTCGCGCGGCATGAACGTCGCCTGCGCCCATGTGAAAGCCGACACGCACATTGGCGGCCTGACCCACGGCCAAAGGCACCATGAAAGTCGTCGAGGCGATGCTGATGGCGACCTGGTGTGCGGCGACTGATGTCACGCCCAACACGCCCATCATGAACGCGCCGACGAGAAAAAACACGATCTCCACGCCCATGGTCACGGCGATTGGCCAGCCCAAAGCCACCAGGTCGCGCACGACTTTCCAGTCGATCGGACTGGGACCGCGCCAGGACTGTACGCGCCGCATGCAAGCCATTATCGCCACCATCATGCCCCAGATGGCGATCAGCGACGCCGTGGCTGAGCCGCGAAAACCCATCTCTGGCAAGCCGAACTTGCCGTGAATAAGGACGTAATTCATGACGCCGTTGGCAATGAGTGCCGCGATGGCCACGCCCATCACTACGCGCGGCTTGTCCATGGCTGAAAGATAAGATCGCTGCACGCCCAGCCACATATGGGCTGGCGCCGCGAACAGCAAAATCCGGATGTAGCCCATGACATCGTGCGTCAAGCGCTCCGGCTCGCCAATGAGCACTAAGAACGGCCCGAGATTCCACAGCAGCAGCATAAGGGGCGCTGCCGTCAGCGCCGCCAGCACGAAGCCGCCGCGCAACAGCGCGGGAATTTTCGCGTCGTCGCCGGCGCCGCGCGCATGGGCTACCAGAATGCCCACGCTCGCGACCAAGCCTTGCAGCACGACGACCAGGGTGAAGTACGTCGCCGAGCCGAGCCCGCCCGCGGCCAGGGCATCGCGGCCCAGCGCGCCCAGCATGACGGTGTCGGTCAGGCCCATGCCGATCTGCGCCAATTGCGCGAGCGCGAGGGGTGCGGCGAGCTGAAATGTCGCGCGCAGTTCCGGGCCGAATCGGGGGGAGGAGAGGGAAGCAATCATCGCGATAGTCTTTCTTTACGGGTCCGCCGGTGGCTTATGAGCCGGGCGGCTTTCCAGGAAAGACCGCGCGGATCAGACGATAGTTTGAGGTGCCGGAGAACGACCTCGGCAGAGGGCGACATTACGCGCGCGAACATTCGTCATCGAAACGGCCCTCCCTATTTCTCGCGGCCAACTGATTTTGGCGCGGGCGACTGAGGTTCTGGGCGGGTGGTACGCCCCGCCGCCCAGGCTGTCAACCGCGACGAAGCGAACGCCGCCGTAACATTGTTTTCATTCGCGTGAGCAGGTGCAGCAAAAATGCCGATAGCGCCTGCTGTTTTGTCATGCTTGTCCGGCTTGCTGCAGGGCAACTCCGCTCTATGATGCCGGTAAGTGCGGACGACCAGGCACGCGCACAAACCTGAAGGGGATGACAATGACGGCACGGGTAGCATTGGTGACCGGGGGAACCCGGGGCATCGGCAAGGCGATTTCCATCGCGCTCAAGAGCGCCGGCCGCAAGGTGGCCGCCAACTACAGCGGCAACGACGATGCGGCCAAGGCGTTCACCGCCGAGACCGGCATCCCGCACTACAAATTCGACGTTTCCAAGTTCGACGAGTGCAAGGTCGCCGTCGCTAAAATTGTCAGCGATTTTGGGCCCATCGAAATCCTGGTCAACAATGCCGGCATTACCCGTGACGGCACGCTCCACAAAATGGACCTTGAGCAGTGGCAGGCGGTAATCGACACCAATCTTGGCTCCTGCTTCAACATGTGCCGCGCCGTGATCGACGGCATGCGCGCCAAAAACTTCGGGCGCATCGTCAATATCGGATCCATCAACGGCCAGATGGGCCAGTACGGCCAAGTTAACTACGCCGCCGCCAAGTCGGGCATGCATGGGTTCACCAAGGCGCTAGCTCAGGAGGGCGCCGCCAAAGGCGTCACCGTCAACGCCGTCGCCCCGGGCTATGTCGACACCGACATGGTGCGCGCCGTGCCGCCGCCGGTTTTGGAAAAGATCATCGCGCGCATTCCGGTGGGCCGCCTCGGCCATGCCGAAGATATCGCGCGCGGCGTGGTCTTCCTCACCGCCGACGACGCCGATTTCATTACCGGCTCGACGCTGTCGATCAACGGTGGACAACATATGTACTAAGCCTGGGGCAATTTTTCCCAGATCGTCTGGATCGATACCGGAAGATCCAGTTTCATTGTTCCGACTAAGACCGCCTCAAGCTCACGCGGCGTTTCCAAGCGCCGCGTTTCCGGCTTATCGAATTCATGCCACGTCGTGAGGTCTCGATTGAGCAGGTTGTAACGGCGCGTCTCATCCACCGTTGTTACGATCAGGTTACGGACGAACTTCGAGTTGGGAAATGTCGAGGTGTACCAATTACTCATCTCGTGGTCGGCGAGATGATACTGTTGGTCCAAGAATCGATACATCCCGCCCCAGCCGCTATTGTTTTTGAATTGCACTTCAAAGCCCGCGCCATAAGGCACAACACGGAATGTGTTTTGCGGCGTCTCGGTTTCAACGCCAGCGGCGAGGGATATGGGGCGCGTTGGACACTTGCTGCCGAAGCCCACATCGACAATGAAGCGGCCTTCGGGCAGGTCGACGACTGTAAAGCGGTGCGTGACCGGTGTGGCTGGCGCATCTTCGGCGACACCGGCGATCACGCGCGCTCCCAGCGGCGTCACGCTATAGCCCAGCTGCGCGAGAACATCGTGCATCAACAAATTTTGTTCGAAACAGTATCCACCGCGCCGGCTCTCAACCAATTTGGCGAAGACTTTTGTCGGCTCCAAGCTCACCGGATTGCCGAGAAAAGAATCCAAAGCTTCGAAAGTAATAGTGCACGTATGCAGGTCACTCAGGCGCGTGACGGTGGCAAGTGTCGCACTCCGCGGGCCCTCGTATCCGATACGGGCGAAATAGGCGTCAAGGTTTAGCGTCAAAACACATCCTTCCGCCGGCGGATTTCGGCGAAGACCTCGACTGGGTCACGCCCCGCCAGGCCGACGGCGGCGGCCAGTTCGGGCGCGTCGGCGCGCAGGAACGGGTTGGCGGCGCGCTCCGCGCCCAAGAGCGCGGGCACGGAATATTTGCCGGCCGCGCGCAAGGCCCTGACCTCGGCATCGCGTTTTCGCAAAGCCGCGTTGTCCGGGTCCACCGACAGGGCGAAGCGGATATTGGACTCGGTGTATTCGTGGGCGCAATAGACCCGCGTTTCGGGTGGCAGGGCACGCAGGCGCGAGAGACTCGTCCACATCTGTTGCGGCGTGCCTTCGAACAGCCGGCCGCAGCCGATGGAGAACAGGGTGTCGCCGCAGAACAGGGCTGCCGAGTCCCGGAACCAAAAGGCGATATGGCCGCGGGTATGGCCGGGCACAAAAAACACCTCGGCCCGGGCTTGGCCTAGATCGTAGGTATCGCAGTCCCTGACCTGGATATCCATGCCGGGAATGCGGTCGGGGTCGTGGCCGGGCCCGACGATGACGCAGCCCGTGGCGGCCTTGATTTCCAAATTGCCGCCAATGTGATCGGGGTGATGATGGGTATTGAGGATATGGGTGATGCGCCAACCCAAGCTTTTCGCGCGCTCCAGCACAGGCGCGGCCACGGCCGGGTCCACCGCCGCCACAGCGCCGCTCACCGGCTCCCGCGCCAGGTAAACAAAGTTGTCCTTTAGGACGGGGATTTGCTCAATTTCAAGTGCGGCCATCGGGTACCCTCCATCAGCCATACTTTATGGCTATTCATGGGGTTTGTGGCAACGAAAGGCAGCGCCTATTCGTTGAATATGCTATGGGACGATGAACGATGACCCAAGGGTGGAGACGTGATTTCGTGTGGGGGCTGACGGCAGCTTTGAAGCGGATTTTTGGCGCCGCCACCCGTGCGAATCTGGTCCTGCTGCTCCTCGTCGCCTTGGCGGGCCTCGCTTACGCCCAAGACACCAAGGTCATCCGCATCGGAGCGGGCCCCACCGGTGCCACGGATTTCCCTTTCGGCGGCCTGGTCGCCAACGCAATTTCAAATCCACCCGGTTCGCGCACCTGTGAGCGCGGCGGCAATTGCGGCGTGCCCGGCCTGATCGCCGTCGCCCAGACCACTGCCGACGTTGCCGAAACCTTGCGCGCGGTTTCGCGCGGCGATCTGGAGATGGGTCTGTCCCAAGCCGACATTGCCGCCTGGGCTTTTCAGGGCACGGCGGCTTTCGCCGATCAGCCGCCCTTGTCCAATTTGCGCGTGCTGGCGCGGCTCTACCCCGAGAACATGCACCTCATCGCCCGCCAAAACGCGAGCATCAAGGACGTCGCCGGCCTCAAGGGCAAACGCGTGGCCATGGGGCCCGAAGGCTCCGGCACGGCAGCCATGGCGAAGCTGATCCTTTCGGCTTACGGCGTGAAGTGGACCAGCGTGCAGATGAAGTACATGGAGTTCTCCGCCGTCGCCAACGCCTTCGCCACCGGCACCGTCGACGCCGCCTTCATCGTTAGCGGCGCGCCGACGCTGGCAGTGGAAGACGTGGCATCGCGCACGCCGATAAAGTTGATCCCGATTTCCGGGCCCGTCGCCGAGAAGCTCGTGCAGGTGTTTCCGTTTTACAGCCGCGGCGTCATTCCTGCCGGCGCCTATGCCGGTCAGCCGGCGGTGGAAACGCTGGACGTGGGCTCGGTGCTGCTGAGCCGCGACACCATGGACCCGGATTTGGCCTACGGTGTGGTGCGGGCCATCTGGCATGAGCGCAATATCCCGCTGTTCCACGGCGGTCATCCGCGCGGCAAACTCATGGACCGGGGCCTCGCCGCCCATGATATCGGCGTGCCCATGCAAACCGGCGCTGACCGTTACTATGTCGAGAATGGTTTGATGGATCCCGCCGCCGTCGTGCCGCCGCCGGCCAAAGCGCCGAGCAAGCCGCCGTCCAAGGCCGAGCGCCGCCAAGAACCCTCCGCAACGCGCTCCTAGAATTTTGTGAGTTCGCCGCCGTGACCGCACCGCCGCTCAATCTTCTTGTGGATACCTCCGCCGCCGCCGTTCCGATTCATGCGGTCGCGAGCGAAAGATATGACGCATGGCTTGCCGACCAACCGGCGCGCACGAAGGCCTGGCTCGCCTCTGTCGGGTTTAAGGCCGAGGCGGGGAGCACGGCGATCATCGCCGGTGAAGACGGCGGCCTCTCGGCTGTGGTCCTGGGTCTGGGACGTGGCGACGATCCGTGGGTCACAGGCAATCTCGGCAAGTCTTTGCCCAAGGGTGTCTACCGCCTTGCCGGTGCGGTCGGCGCGTTCGCGGATTTCCCGACCTGGACGGCGCTGGCTTGGGCTTTGGGCGGCTATAGCTTCGCCCGCTATAAGAGCGAATCCCAGCCGCAGCGTGCGGCGCTGGTCTGGCCCGACGGTTGCGACCGAGCCGCCGTCGAACAAGCCGTCACAGCCTCGACCCTCACGCGCGATCTTATCAATACGCCGGCGGCGGACCTGCTGCCCGATGGCCTCGAACAGGCGGCCCGCGATCTGGCGGCCCAGCATGGGGCTGCGATCACCGTCATCACCGGCGAGGCGCTGCTGGCTCAGAACTATCCCATGATCCACGCCGTGGGGCGTGCCAGTTCCGTTGCGCCACGGCTGATTGATTTCACGTGGGGCGCAGCGTCGGCGCCCAAAGTCACCCTTGTCGGCAAGGGCGTGTGTTTTGATTCCGGCGGGCTCGATCTCAAATCCGCCAGCGGCATGGCGCTGATGAAAAAAGACATGGGGGGTGCTGCCACAGTGCTGGGTCTCGCCCATATGATCATGGCGGCCAAGCTGCCGGTGCGGCTGCGCGTGTTGGTGCCGGCGGTTGAGAACGCGGTGGCTGGAAATTCTTTCCGGCCCGGCGACGTTTTGAAAACCCGCAAAGGCATCACCGTCGAGATCGGCAATACCGACGCCGAAGGGCGCTTGGTGCTGGCCGATGCATTGACAGAAGCCAGCTCGGAAAACCCAGCTCTGCTGATCGACATCGCGACGCTGACGGGCGCTTGCCGCACGGCCTTGGGCCCCGACTTGCCGGGCCTTTTTGTGGATGACGAGACGCTGGCGGCCGATGTCCTCGCGGCCGCACGGGTTGCCTACGATCCCTTGTGGCGTCTGCCGCTGTACCAGCCGTACCGAAAAATGATCGACAGCAAGGTGGCCGACCTCAACAACGCCGGCGACTCACCCTTTGCCGGCGCCGTCACCGCCGGCTTGTTCCTCAAGGAATTCGTCGGTGCGGATCTAAAGTGGATTCACATCGACAGCTACGCCTGGAATCCCAGCGACCGGCCCGGCCGTCCGGCGGGCGGCGAGGCCTTGTCGCAGCGGGCGCTGTTCGGCCTGATCAAGGCGCGCTTCGGCGCACGCTGATCCCCCTTTCTACTTCCTCGGCTGCAGAACTTGATCAAGCCGGTCCGGCGTTGACTTGTCCCGCTCCAGATTCGGATAGCGCAGGCCGTCCTTATAATCGAAGCGCACGGTGCGGAAGGCGTCGCCCGTCCTGACCAGCACGTCGATGGGCGCGCCGGTTTTCTTGGCGGCGGTGATGGCGTCCTTGAGCCGCGTCGCGTCGTAGGCGGTGTTATTGACGGCGATGATCTGCGTTCCCGGCGCGAGTCCCAGCTTGAAGGCGGGGCCGTCCCACAGAATATCCGTCAGGCGATTCTCTCCGCCGACGACCATGCCCAAGGAGTAGCTCAGGTCGAGCACCTTACGGCGTGTTTCAATGGTCTTCATGAAGTCCGAGGGCGTCTCGCGATAGACCAGCTTGTAGCCGCTGCGCGCGAGGCCACCCAGCGGCGCGCCGGGGCCGTGACCGTCCAGGCGCGTGCGCAGGAAGGCCGTCCAGTCGTAAGGCTGTACGGCGTTCAGCGCCGCGACAACGTCTTCGAAGGTATATGTGGCGACCACATGGCTGCCGTCGTTGACCGCAAAGAAGCTGCCGGCAAAATCATCCAGCGACTTTCGGCCGCGCGAAAGTTCGCGGATCAAGCTGTCAACATCGAGCCAGATCAGCAACCCTTCCGAATAATAATCCTCGCTGCGCTGCCAACTGCGATAGGCCAGGGGCCGGCGCATGGCGGTGATGGGATCGTTGGTGGTGTCCTGCAGCGGCTTCCATGCGCGGCCGATGCGGTGATCGTAGAGCGCCGCCGTGGCGGCGAAGGACTCCATCACCTGCTGTTTGGTCATGAGGCCGGAGCGGGCCGCCAGCACAAGACCCCAGAACTGGGTCTGGCCTTCATAAACCCACAGCAGGCTGTCGCGCATGGGCACCGCGAAATTCGGCGTCCACAGATCGGCGGGACGGCGGAACTTGCCGTTCCAGGAATGGGTGAACTCGTGCGGCAGCAAATCGCGCGCATCGGCGTTCTTGTCCCACCCGGTGAAGTAGGCCGGCGTCGTGCCGTTCTCGCTGGACTGATGATGCTCAAGGCCGATGCCGCCCATACGCTCAGTGAGCGCCAGCAGAAGGTCGTAGTGGTCGTAGTGATGGGAGCCGAACAGCTTCTGGACTTGGCGCACCAGGGATTTGTGGGCTTCTTCCTGGTCGGGTTTGATCTCCAGATCCTCGGGCCTGTCGGCCACAATGTTCAGGCGCACCGGCGCCGTGCCGGTGGCGCCGAGGTCGACGGTTTTGAAATAGCGTCCGGCGAAAATCGGTGAATCCACCAGCTCATCAAAGGTCGTGGCTTTGAATGTCGTCACAGACCCCGACGTGGAGGCGGTCTCCAGCGCCGTTGCCAAACGCCAGCCGTCGGGCAGCTTGACGCTGGCCGTGACGGGAATCTGGCGGGTGAAATAACCGGCGGGATAAAGCGCCACCGTGTTCCATTGCAGATTCAGCATGTCGTCGGTCATCATGATGCGGCCCTGATTACTTTCGGCCGCTGACAAAAACTGGAACTCGATGTCCAGCGCCGCGACGCCCGCGGGCACCTCGACGTGAAAAGCGAAGACGTCCACCGGGTCGCGCTTCCACTCCAGGCGCGCGCCGCCGGCTTTGATGATCAGCCCGGCCAGGGCGTCGATGCGTCCGACCGGAGAATGATGACCCGGCAGCCACTTAGGATAAAGTAGGGTCAGCGGCTGGCCGCCCTGCACGGAAATGGTTTCGCGCACGTTGAAGATGTGGCGCCCGACATCGGCGGCGTCCACGTCCAGACGCAGCGCGCCGGGGTAGGGGATGTCGCGGGGTGCTGCGATCTCCGCCGGCATGGGAAGCGGCATGGGCGCGGTTTGTGCGAGGGCGCTCGTGCAGAACAGCACGGCGCAAACATACGCGATCTTGTGTGATGAGTTGATGGCCATGGAAGTCCTCCCCGCCTCAGTAGAGCATTTTCGCACCGAACTGAGGAAGGGGGACTGAGGAAGGATGTTAGGCCTTGAGTTTGGCGGTTACGTCGCGGGTGACGGGGATTTCCAGGCGGCTCAGCATTTCCTTGGGCACGACCTGCCAGAAATGCCGCACCTCCCGGTCCCAGTTCACGAGAATTTGTTCGGCCCAGGGCGAGGAGGTTTCGCGGTGGTGCTCCATGACGAGGTTACGCAACTGGGTTTCGTAGTGGCCTACTTCGATCCGCTGATGGATGACGCTCTCGCGATTGACGCGGTGCTCGAACAGGTTTTCTTTGTCATAGACAAAGGCCATGCCGCCAGTCATGCCGGCGGCGAAGTTGGCGCCGACGGTGCCAAGGATCACGGCCATTCCGCCGGTCATATATTCGCAGGCATTGGAACCGCAGCCCTCGATGACCGTCACCGCGCCCGAGTTGCGCACGCAGAAGCGCTCGCCGGCCTGGCCGGCGGCGAACACTTTACCGGCCGTGGCGCCGTAAAGAACGGTGTTGCCGATGATGGTGTTTTCGTTCCAACGGTAGGTGCTGGACGTGGTCGGGCGGATGACAATCACGCCGCCCGAGAGGCCTTTGCCGACATAGTCGTTGGAATCGCCCCAGACCTCGAGCTTGAGGCCTTGCACGGCAAAGGCGCCCAGCGACTGGCCGCAGGAGCCGCGCAGGCGCACGGTAATGTGGCCGGGCTGCAAGCCTTCCATGCCATACTTGGTAACGATCATGTGGCTGAGTTTGGTGCCGATGGCGCGGTCGACGTTGCGGACGTTGTAGGTCAGCTGCATCTTCTCGCCCTCTTCCAGCAGCGGGCGGGCGTCGAGAATCATTTGCGCATCCAGGGTCTCGGGCACTTCGTTGCGGCCCTTGACGGTATTGCGCGTCGGCAATCCCCCTGAGTCCGGCTGCACCAGCAGCGGATTGAGATCGAGATCGTCCAAGTGCGCCGCACCCCGGCTGACTTGGTGCAGGAGATCCGTACGGCCGATGACTTCATCGAGCGAGCGGAAGCCGAGACTTGCCAGAATGTCGCGCACCTCTTCGGCAATGAAGCTGAACAGGTTGACGACCTTCTCGGGCGTGCCTGTGAACTTCTTGCGCAGCTCCGGGTTCTGGGTGCACACGCCGACGGGGCAGGTGTTGGAATGGCACTGGCGCACCATGATGCAGCCCATGGCGATCAGCGACGTCGTGCCGATATTGTACTCCTCGGCGCCCATCATGGCCGCCATGACGATATCGCGCCCGGTTTTGAGGCCGCCGTCGGTGCGCAAGACGACGCGGTGCCGCAGACGGTTGAGCGTCAGTACCTGATGGACCTCCGTGAGCCCCATCTCCCAGGGCAGGCCGGCAAACTTGATGGAGGTTTGGGGGCTAGCGCCCGTACCGCCGGAGTGACCCGAGATCAGAATGACGTCGGCATTGGCTTTGGCGACGCCCGCCGCGATCGTGCCGATGCCGGTGCGCGCGACGAGCTTCACGCAGACGCGCGCTTTGGGATTGATCTGCTTCAGATCGTAGATCAACTGCGCCAGGTCTTCGATGGAGTATATGTCGTGATGCGGCGGCGGCGAAATCAGCATCACGCCGGGCGTGGCGTGGCGCAGGGCCGCGATCTCCACGGTCACCTTGAAGCCGGGCAGCTGCCCGCCTTCGCCGGGCTTCGCACCTTGCGCGACCTTGATCTCGATCTCGCGGCATTGGTTCAAGTATTCGGCGGTGACGCCGAAGCGGCCCGATGCGATTTGTTTCACGGCGGAATTGGCGTTGTCGCCGTTGGGCGCAGGCTTATAGCGCGCGCGCATTTCGCCACCTTCGCCGGACACCGACTTCGCGCCGATGCGGTTCATGGCGATGTTGAGCGTGCCGTGCGCTTCCGGCCCCAGCGCGCCCAGGGACATGCCGGGCGTCAGAAGACGTTTTCTGATCTCGGTGGTGGACTCCACCTGCTCCGGCGCAATGGGCTTGGCGGCCTGGCGGAAATCCAACAGGTCGCGCAGATGGATCGGCGGCAGTTTGCGCACGCCTTCGGAGTATTTGAGATAGGTGACGTAAGCGTCCTTCTCGACCGCGCTCTGCAGGATGTGGATCAGGCGGCCGTCGTGGCCGTGGGCCTCGCCGGACTTCGCGCGGTAACGGTAGAAGCCGCCCACGGGCAAGGTCACCACGCCCGTGCGGAAAGCCTTGTGATGCTGCTCGATGACTTTCTTCTGGATGCCGGCCAGGCCTAGGCCAGAGATGCGCGAGGACATGCCGGGGAAGAATTCGGCCGCCAACGCGCGCGACAATCCCACCGCCTCGAAGTTGTAGCCGCCGCGATAGGAGCTGATGACGGCGATGCCCATTTTGGACATCACCTTCAGAAGGCCGTCGCCGATGGCCTTTTGGTAGCGCTTGGCGCAGTCTCCAAGAGTTACATCACCGAACAATCCGCGGCGATGGCGGTCGGCGATGGCTTCTTCGGCCAGGTAAGCATTGACGCTGGTGGCGCCCACGCCAATCAATACAGCGAAATAGTGCACGTCCAAGCACTCGCCCGAGCGCACGTTGAGCGAGGTGAAGGTGCGCAGGCGCTGGCGGATCAGATGCGTGTGCACGCCGCCGGCGGCCAGGATCATGGGGATGGCGGCGCGGCCCGGGCCGATGTTTTCGTCGGTGAGGATGATGTGGCGCTTGCCCGCGCGTACGGCTTCCTCGGCTTCAGATTGAATCCGCGCGATGGCCGCGCGCAAGGCATTGTCGCCGCCGTCGACCTCGAAGGTGCAGTCGATATCGCCGGCGCTGTCGCCCATGTATTTGCGCATGGCGTTGAACTCGGCGGTGGTCAGCATGGGGCTGGAAAGCTGCAGCAGCTCGCACTGCTCGGGCGCTTCGTCGAGGATATTGCCGAGATTGCCAAGGCGCGTGTTCAGGCTCATGACGCGGGTTTCGCGCAATGAGTCGATGGGCGGATTGGTGACCTGGCTGAAGTTCTGGCGGAAGAAGTGGTGCAGGCCGCGATAGTTGTCGGACAGCACGGCCAAGGGCGCGTCGTCGCCCATGGAGCCGATGGCTTCCTTGGCGTCGGCGGCCATGGGATGCAGAATCAGCTCCAGGTCTTCCAGCGTCATGCCGAAGGCGGCCTGGCGACGCAGAAGCTCCTCCTTGCCGAAGGCGTACTTCGGACCTTTGCTCGCTTTGGTGAGCGTATCGAGGTGCGTGGTGTTCTCGATCCATTGGCCGAAGGGCCGCTTGGTGGCGAGATTGTCCTTCAGTTCGCGGTCGTGGAAGAATTTGCCTTCCTTGAGATCGACGCCGATCATCTGGCCGGGGCCGACGCGGCCTTTCTCGACGACGTGGGCATTATTGACCCGCACCATGCCGGTCTCGGAGCCGACGATCAGTAGACCGTCGCTGGTGAGCGTGTAGCGCATGGGGCGCAGGCCGTTGCGGTCCATGTAGCCGATCACCCAGCGGCCGTCGGTGGCGCACATGGCGGCCGGCCCGTCCCAGGGTTCCATGACGGCGTTGCAGTAGCCGAACAGGTCCCTGTGAGACTGCGGCATGACCGCGTTCTGGCTGATGCTTTCGGGCACCAGCAGGCAGCGGGCCATCGGCGCGCTGCGCCCGGCGCGGCACATCAGCTCGAACACATTGTCGAGTACGGCGGAGTCTGAGCCGTGGGGCTGAATGATGGGCTTTAATTCTTCGATGGCGTCGCCGAACACTGGGTGCGCGATGCGGCACTCGTGAGCCTTCATCCAATTGACGTTGCCCAAGAGCGTATTGATCTCGCCGTTGTGGGCGAGCATGCGGAAAGGCTGGGCCAAGTGCCAGGTCGGAAAGGTGTTGGTGGAATAGCGCTGGTGATAGATCGCGAAGGACGACACAAAACGCGTATCCAACAGATCCGGATAGAAGGCGGTCAGCGATCCCGCCAGGAACATGCCCTTGTAGATCACCGAGCGGCACGATAGCGAACAGATATAGAAGTCGCGGATGTGCTCTTCCTGCACGCGCCTTTCGATACGCCGGCGCACAAGGTAGAGGTCGCGCTCCAGGGTGTCGTCCGAGAGGCCGCGGCGGTTGGAGATCATGATCTGCTCGATCTCGGGCCGTGTGGCGTTGGCCTTTTCCCCGATGATCGAGATGTCCACGGGCACCTGGCGCCAACCATAGATGTAGTAACCGGCGTTGAGGATTTCGCTCTCAACCACCGTGCGGCAGGTTTCCTGCGCGCCCAAATCGGACTTGGGGAGAAACACCATGCCGACACAGAGCGTCTCGGATTCAGGGATGAGGTGGCCCGAGCGCGTCACATGCTCGCGGAAGAAGTCTTGCGGAATTTCCAGATGGATGCCGGCGCCGTCACCCGTCTTACCATCCGCGTCCACGGCGCCGCGATGATACAGCACGCTCAGCGCTTCGATGCCGGCGGTCACGACCTCGCGGCGCGGCTTGCCGTCCACGGCCACCACCATACCGACGCCGCAGGCGTCGTGCTCCTGGGACGGATCATAGGCATGGCCGGCTGTCAGCTTGGCGGCATTGGCGCGATAGTTGGCGACAAAGGTCTCGCCATTCTCTTGATCAAAGGGGGCTTGGGAAATGGGGGGCTGCATATCGTTCATGGCGCGCTCGCTCACGATGCTTTTCTAAGGCGCGCGTCGATGGTTTGCGCGGCCTGGATATAGGTGTGGATGCTGGCGGCGACGTCGCGGCCGTCGCGGATCGCCCAGACCACCAGGGACGCGCCGCGCACGATGTCGCCGGCGCCGAAAACCCCGTCCATGGTCGTCATGAGCGAGCGGAAGTCGGTCTTCAGCGTGCCCCAACGGGTGACGCCCAGCGCCGGCTCGTTGAACATCGCCGGCAAATCCTCGGGGTCGAAGCCGAGCGCCTCGATCACCAGATCCGCCGGGATGACGAACTGCGAGCCTTCGATCTCCTCGGGCTTGGCGCGGCCCGAGGCGTCGGGCGTGCCGAGGCGCATGCGCAAGGCGCGCACACCGGTAGCGGTGTTGTTGGCATCGTGGAGGATGGCTTCCGGCGCCGACAGCCACAGGAATTCGACACCCTCTTCGACGGCGTTGGTCACTTCGCGCTGGGAGCCGGGCATGTTCTCGCGGTCGCGGCGGTAGAGGCACTTCACCGACTTGGCACCCTGGCGGATGGCGGTGCGCACGCAATCCATTGCGGTGTCGCCGCCGCCGATGACGACGACATTCTTGCCGGCGGCGTTCAAGGATCCGTTGTCGAAGGCCGGCACCTTGTCGCCCAGGTCCTTGCGGTTGGAGGCCGTGAGATAGGTCATGGCCGGGAACACGCCTTTGGCGCCGACGCCGGGGCAGGTCATGGCGCGGGCCTTGTAGACGCCGGTCGCCACCAGCACCGCGTTATGGTTGCGGCGCAGGTCGGCAAAGCTCATGTCCTTGCCGACATCGACGTTGCGATGAATTTTGATCTTGGACATCTCAAGCAGCGTCACGCGGCGTTCCACCACGGTTTTCTCGAGCTTGAAATTGGGAATGCCGTAGATCATCAGGCCGCCGGCACGGTCGTAGCGGTCGTAGATCTCGACCTGATAGCCTAGCTTGCGCAGTTCCTCCGCCGCCGCCATGCCGCCGGGGCCGGCGCCGATGATGCCGACGGATTCTTTGCGCTCTTGTTCCGGCGTCACGGGCTTCACCCAGCCGCGTTCCCAGGCGGTGTCGGTGATGTACTTCTCGACCGCGCCGATGGTGACGGTGCCGTGCTTGGACTGCTCCAGCACGCAGGAGCCTTCGCACAGACGGTCTTGCGGGCAAATGCGGCCGCAAACCTCGGGCATGTTGTTGGTGGCCGACGACACGGCGTAAGCCTCTTCCAGGCGGCCTTCGGCGACGAGTTTCAACCAGTCGGGAATGTTATTCTGCACCGGGCAATGGACCTGGCAGAAGGGAATGCCGCATTGCTCGCAGCGCGACGCCTGGTCGCCGGCATCGGCCTCGGGCCACTTCTCGTAGATCTCACCAAAGTCTTTACGGCGCGCCTCGGCCGCGCGCTTGGCGGGCGGAGCCGGCTCGAGACTTAGGAATTGCAGCATGTTCCGTCTGGCGGGAGCGTCGGTCACGGGGCCGTTCCTCAACGTGGGTTCGCCGACGGAGCAAATATCCGCCCCGATTCGCGCGTATTGCGTTGCAATAAATTTCAAAAGCGGGTTTTGCGGCCACAATAACGGCCGGACGCAGGGCAAACCACCAAATTCGGCGTCATATGTCAATACTATTGACGCATTTATCCGGCAGAGACTCATGACAATCAAATTCACCGATCTGACGGGATTCAGCGCATATAATTTAGTATACATATGATTACTAAATTATATGATCACGGGGTCTTTTAGCCTTAATGATCATGGTGTTATAAAACTCAGGGGTGCAAGGGATAGGCGAACACCGTGGCGCTTACGCAATTAATTGTGCTGGCGGTGTTACAGACCATAACTGAGGTCTTGCCTGTCGGCGCCGAGGGCCACCTGGCCCTGCTGTCCCAAATCCTGCATTGGCCCGATCCCGGCGCCGGGTTCCGCCTGGCTCTCAAGCTTGGCCTGCTCTTGGCCGTCATGGCCTATTTCTGGCGCGATCTCGCCGACATGGCGACCGGCGTGATGCGAGCCGCCAAAGGCAAACGCGATCCCGGCGCCAAGCTCGCGCTGCAGCTGGCCGTTGCGGCCATCGTCACCCTGGGCGCCGGATTCGCCTTCGAGCATTACGCCGCCGGCGACTGGGAAACCCCCATCGTCATGGGCTGGGCGATTGTCGGCGGCGCGCTTCTTCTGCTGCTGTTCGACCGCATGTGTATGACGGTCAAACGCATCGAGCACGCAACCTATGTGGATGCCATCGTCATCGGCCTCTGCCAGGTGATCGCCCTTGTGCCCGGTATGGGCAGCGCCGCCATCACCATCACCATGGCGCGGCTTTTGGGTTACGAGCGCGCCGACGCGGCGCGGTTCTATTTCCTGCTGTCGATTCCGGTCTCAATTGTCGTTATCGCGCGCGACGCTTACCGGTTGGTCGAGCTTCAGCAGGGCGCCGTCAGCAATATCGATATTCTCTGCGCCGTCGCTGGCTTCTTCGCCGGCCTCATCGCCATCGCCATTTTGATGGCCTGGCTGCGGCGTTCGACCTTCACGCCCTTTGTGGTTTACCGCCTTTTGCTGGGCGGCGCGGTCCTGGCGCTCGCTTATGAGTGGGTTGCACTCTAGGTTTTTGAGTGAGCATGATCTTTTCGGAAAACCGGTACCCACTTTTCCGGATCATGCTTTAGAGTGCGAGCCCCATGCTGAGAAAACTCTACGACTGGACGCTGAAGCTCGCCGCGCGGCCCAATGCGTTGGGCGCGCTCGGCATCGTTTCCTTTACCGAAAGCTCGTTCTTTCCCGTACCGCCGGATGTGCTGCTGATTCCCATGGTGCTGGCGCGGCGCGAGCGCGCGTGGCTGATTGCCGGTGTTTGCACCATCGCCTCGGTGCTGGGCGGGCTCTTGGGCTACGCCATCGGCTTCTATCTTTTCGAGACAGTGGGGCGCTGGGTCATCGATCTCTACGGTCTGCAGCACAAAGCCGAACAGTTTCAGAGCTTCTACGATCACTACGGTTTGCTGGTGATCCTGATTAAGGGCCTCACGCCGATTCCCTTCAAGATCGTCACCATCACCAGTGGCGCCATGCATTTCGACATCGTGACCTTCGTCGCGGCTTGTGTGGTGACGCGCGGGGCGCGGTTTTTTCTGGTGGCGGCGCTGCTCAAGCGCTTCGGCCCACCGATCCAGGCCTTTGTGGAAAATCGCCTGACCTTGGTCTTCCTGCTGTTTCTCGCCGGCCTGATCGGCGGCTTTATCGTGGTGAGCTACTTATAAAGCCCGCGTTAGCGCGCCTGCAGGCGCAAGCGCTTGTTCTGCTGCAGCGGCCGGAAGCGTTTCAAATACGTCGGCACCACAACTTCCAGCGTCGTCGGCGTGATGCCGAACACAGCGAGCCCCGGCCGGCGTCCACCCGCCACGCTGCCCAGCTTCAATAGCTTCACCTGGTCGGGTGTCAAAAGGGGTTTAGGCAGGAACTGCAGGAAGACCGCGGCGAGTTCGGCCACGGGATAGGGCAATCCCCAGACCATGCGTTTGCGCATGGTTTCGCGGTTCACGATGTTCATAATCTCGCGCATGTCGTAAACGCGGGGGCCGGCCAGCTCATAGATCTTGCCGGTATGGCCTTCGCCCTCTAGCGACTGCGCGATGGCTTCCACCACGTCGCCGACGTAGACCGGCTGGAACTTCGATCCACCGCCGGCGGGTGTGTGCGGATTGGTGTTGGTAAAGAACACAAGGGCCGGCGACAGCTGCGCCATGCGTCCGAACAAGTTGAAAAAGCCGTCCTCGGTACCGAACACGACGCTGGGGCGAAAAATCGTGACACCCGGGAAAATTGCGCGCACGGCCATTTCGCCGGCGTCCTTGCTGCGGGCATAGGCCGAAGGTGATTGAGGATCCGCGCCCAGCGCCGACATCTGCACCAGGCGCTTTACGCCCGCGGCCACGGCGGCCTTGGCGACGATTTCGGCGCCTTCCACATGGATCGCCTGGAAGCTGCGTTTGCCGCGCTCGTACAGAACGCCCACTAGGTTGACGACGGCGTCGGCGCCATGAACGGCGGCCGCGACGCCGGCGGGGTCGGTGACCGAGGCCGGGATCAGGGAAATCTGCCCGACATTACCTGCGGGGCGCAAAAAGCTGGCCATTTGCACGTCGCGCACGGCGACTCGCACGCGCCAGCCCTTGGCCGCCAAATGGCGCACCAGATAGCGGCCAATGAAGCCCGAACCGCCGAAAATCGTTACCAGTTTCTCAGTCATGGTTTAGTCGCCCGCCCATGGATGCTACGTGGTTTTCGCCCTTCCCTTCAGTCGCATAGAAAGCCCTGCACTGGCAACACGTTGGGCGGCCGGGAGGGCGATTTTAAGGCTCGGGCCCGGCCCGCCAAAGCCTTGATCGGCCTCGCATTTCAGCTTGCATTCCGGGGGTGGGCGCTGTATCCGTCACGCCTTGTTCAGACCACCCGGGTTTCCCGGGTGCCGGCTGGGCGCCCAGGTGGTGGAATTGGTAGACGCGCTGGCTTCAGGTGCCAGTGTCCGCAAGGACGTGAAGGTTCGAGTCCTTTCCTGGGCACCATCCCCGTTTTCCTTATGTGAGCGTAGCGAACTTAGGAAAACGGAGGACCCATCGAGGCCCGTAGGGCCGAGGTGGACCCTTCTCAAATGATTTAAAATCCGACTTTGTGTGAGTCCGGTGCGACAATCGCGCCGGATTTTTCATTGTCGCACCGCTCAATTCGCGTGGATTATCAAATTGGGTGGTAGTCCAACGCGGAATCACACTTGGCGAGAGTATGATCGAGTATCGGTCACCGAGCTTATTTTAGCAGAAGTATCGGATTATCCGGCGGGCGCGGGTTTTGCAGAACATAGCCGTCATCGTCGCCGCAGTACGAAGCCGCCCATCCTTGCTCATCGTCGGAGCAAGGATGTTCTTTGTAGCCGTGCAGGTCCTTGTTCATCGTTACAACGATCAGCGTGTATTCCGGCAGGCTTCCGGTGAGATGAGAGGCGTGGCGTACATAGATGGATGTATCATTCGCGCGCAGGCTTGTTTGAAAGCCGTCCTCCCGCGAGTGATCGATCGCTTCGCGAAGCCAAGTGCGGCTGTTTTTCCAAGATGGGAACAGTCTGGCAATGGCTTCAATTACGGTTTTTTGCTGAAAGTCGACTGAATCGCTTTCCGTCACTTTGCCATCGTGCAGGCTCGGGATTGGTTTACGGTCCACCAAGAACGGGCCGAAGTGCAGCTCGACGTCGTATTCACCGTGGAGAAGCTCAACCTTGTAGCGTGGAAGCTTTTCGGTGACGCAGAGGCTGATATTCTTACGTTCTTCCCACGTGCATTGTAGTGCCTTCTCAAGAACGCGCTCAATGCTTTCGAGAGGGCGCTGCAGGGGAGAGCGGCTGGGCGCCGCGACGACCGTGTCTCCAAGTACGCAATTCAGCGTAATTGCCAAAATTAAAATATGCCAACGCATACTGCGGCGCATCGACCGTTCCTAGCGCTGTTGCGATTTGTAAAGCCTCAAGCGTCCATCATAGTAAGCCCGCACCTGATCGGCCGTATATCTTTTTTTGTCCTCTTTGGCCCCCGGCAAGGACACCCAGGTCGGGCCCGAAAGCCTGACCGCAGCGTCATAGTCGCCGCGCCGTAAAGCTTCCAATGCACTTTCAGTGCCAGGCTTGGCCACCGCGCGTTGCAGAAGCTGGGCTGCCATAAGGCGCTGCGTTTCGGGGTCAAAGCCTTCCAAGCCCATCTGACTGGCGAGGTCGTCATAGGTATCTTCCTCAATTTGGTAAGCGCCGGAGGCGGTTTGTCCATTGTCAGGACCTCTGTTGGGAAATTGGCTGAAGTCGGGAGCCAGCCTTCCCAGTGGGAATTGATCGTCGCCCAATACCGTATGAAAACCCGCGCCCTCTGTTAGGGAAATGGTGTCCAGAAACGCTTTCACTTCCGGAAGTTCGAGGTCTTTCTTTCGAGCAGGGACTAGCCTTGGATTGTAGGGTTGAGGCTTCTGTTTGCGCACGCGTGCACTTGGCCGGACAATACCTGAATCAATTATTACATCATTCTGCGGAATAGGGATTTGCATCGTTCCCATACCGGGGCCTCTCCACTCTCCGCTGTGTTCCCCCTGTCCTTTCTGAACGCGCGGTTGATTAGGGTCGAAACCTGCAAACTCCGGTGCGCCCGTGCGTGGATTGATGCGGTTCGCGGCGCTGCCGATGATGAGGGTCTCCAGCGGAATGTCATGCGCGGCCGCGGCACGTTTCAAAGCATCAAGCACCTCCGCACTCTGCAGAGCGCGCGGTATTACCAGTTCGCCTAACGTCACGTGCGCGACTTCTGTATCGCCGCCGCGCCCCTGTTCCGCGAGCTCGCGTGCTTGCGGCGCGAGGCGACGATATCGAGCATAGATGCCCTTAGCGCGTTCGATGGCTTGTTCCATTGTGAGCGCTTCGGGACTTTCATTGGCAATTTTCCGCATGGGATTTCCTTGTTGATGAAGCAATGGAAAACGACCACGCGAACGCAGCGCCTCGATCGGGAGGCGCCGTGACGTGGCCTTGATGGTGAACCAGTTTGGGAAGAGAGTCCGCGTGCGGCGGTAATGCCGGAGCAGATACTTGCTGTTATATATTGCTGACGATTCGAGGCATAGAATAATGGCTTGCTGATCCCCGGTTGACACAGCTAATCACAGAGGATTGAGTGCGACATTCCAGCGGGAAATTTCAATAAACTGCGGGAAGAAGAATGTTGCACTCGCCCCGTAACTTATTGATGCAAAAGGCTTGTTGCGCGCCCATCCTGGGCACCAACGCTTCTTAAGCAATTGAAGTTCCGCGTTTGTGTGAATCCGATGCGACAGGCGCATCGGATTTTTCATTGTCTCATCGCCGGAAAGTCGAGGAAGATCAAGCAAGGTGGTAGTCGGGGCCAGAGTCACATTTTCCAGGTCGATTGGGCGTTTGCCTATCGCAGGACAAGGTGCTCCGAGGGAAGCGTCGGGGTCTCATGTCAAAAACGCGTCGGATAGCAATCATTGCTCTCACGATTTTTGTGGTCGGTGTTGCGGCAATCGCTATCAGAGGCCGAGCGGCCATCGACTTGTTGTGGAGATATGGGTTCGCTGCCCGCCCGTTGGCGGGTCTGCAGGCATACGCCGACGGCCAAGACGCATTTCTCGCGGGGGACTATAAAAAAGCTGAACCGCTGATTAGGGAAAGTGCCGATCAAGGCAACGCGCTGGCCGTATATTTGCTTGGACATATGTATCAGCATGGTCAAGGGCTACCAAAGGATACAGCGCAGAGTATTGCACTCTATCGTAAGGCGGCTGAGCAAGGTTACGCGAGCGCGCAACTTGAACTCGGCAAAATGTATTCGACGGCTGACGGCATAGAGCAGAATGACACGGAGGCGGCAAAACTATTCCGCCAGGCCGCAGATCAAGAAAACATGTACGCCCAATTTGAGCTCGCATTTTTATACGCGACGGGCCGCGGCGTCGAACACGACGATAAAACCGCCATAGAGCTTTTTACAAAAGCGGCTGAACGCGGAGTTGCGAAATCGCAATACTTACTTGGCATGATGTATTTTGCGGGTAAGGGAGTGCCGCAAGACTACGGCATTGCATACTGATGGATTAGCTTGGCTATCGCGGGTTATCCCAGCGGCGCTACAGTAGATAGAGAAGATGCAATCCAGAAGCTGGCGCTGGCTGCTGGGTTTCTTACGCCTGCACAAATAGCAGAAGCCCAGCAGTTTGTCCGGGTGTGGAAAGCCCAAATGACTGTCTAGGTGTGCCACAATCGCGGCGAAAAAAAACCAACAGACTAAGAAATGCCGGTTTGTTGCACCTGCCGTAAGGTCGTTGATTTAATGAGCTGTCGAGAAAAAATGCACCAGGTACAATTATCCACGAAGGAAACCTCATTGCAGGCCCGGCCATGACCAAGAAAATTATGCTCCTCTTCTTAGCGTTGTTCGCGGCGTTGCCGGCCTATGCCGCGTCGACGGATGCCAAGCCGAACGCAAAATCGTCAGTCGCGCCGTCTGACAAAAAGGATGTGCTCTTCATTGATCTTAAATTTGGCCGCATTCTCATCAAAATGCATCCCGAGCTCGCCCCCAAGCACGTTGCGCGAATCAAGCAGCTTGCCAGCCAAGGCTTCTACAACAGCCTGCCGTGGTTCCGCGTCATTGACGGATTTATGGCTCAAACCGGCGCCACCTACGGCGGCGGCGGAAGCGGGCAGACGATTCCTGCCGAGATCAATGCGGGTCCGACGACGCGCGGCGCCGTATTCATGTCACATGGGAAGGATATAAACTCCGGCGATAGCCAGTTCTTCATCCTGCTTGCCGACTCCCCCCATATCAAAGGCAACTTCACATACTGGGGCGAAGTCATCTCAGGCATGAACGTGGTTGATCAAATAAGAAAAGGAAACAGTTTCGATAACGGAAGCGTCGACATTGCTGACAGAATTGTGAAGATGGGTCTGCTATCCAACGAATAGCGCGCGCTGGTTTCAGCCGCGGCCATGCCCACCGGGGACGAATAGGCGTTTGGCGGTATCGTAGAAGAGCGCCTTCTGCTGAGCGACCGTCAGTCCTGCCGCGGACTCGCGCGCGACCTTCACGAACTCACTATAGGCGCCTTGCGTGTTTCCGAGATCCGAACCCCAAACCATGTGATCGGCGCCATAGAGTCCGACCGCGTGCTCAAGAAAGTCCTTGGCCGGGACGTTGGCCGCGTGAAGCGCTTCGGTCACAAAGGTCGTGTATTTGAAATAGATATTCTTGTGCTGCGCCAGCGCGCGATGCTGTGGGCCAAGGCCGAAGTCCGGCCCAAACTTAGTCGCCGCCGACAAGGTGAGATGGTCGATGCAGATGTTGGCGTTGGGATAGCGGTCGGCAAAAGCCGCGATCTTCGTCAAAGCCGCCGGCAGGGCTTGCGGTTCCTTGGCCGGGTTCAAGAAGACCACAATGGTGAGACCCAATGCGTTGGCCGCTTCCCACATGCCCTTAGAGGCATCGGCCGTGAGCTGCATGTTGCCCTCGGCGTCAGGCAACTGGAAAGTGCGTGCGCCGGCGATGCGATTTTCCTTCGCCATGCGGGCAAGTGCTGCGGGCGTCGCCGGATCATCGGGCACTACGATGACGACGGGTACGATCCGCTGCGGATTCTGCGCGGCAACATAGAGCAGATAGCGGTTGTCGGCGAAGTAAAGGGCGTTGTACTGCACGCCGGTTCCCATCTCGACGCCGTTGTCGTCCCATAATTTGAAGTTAACTTCCGGCGTATGGGGATCGGCCATCACCCTGGTTTTTACTGCCGCGGCGACGTCGGGCCGATAGGGATATTTGGTCGGATCGCTTGGGTAAAAATGTGCGTGTGTGTCGTACAGCTTGAACGGTGCGGGCTGCGCGGCGAACGTCGCCTTGGGCACCGATGCTGCCGCGGCCACAGTCAATGCGGAAGCGAGAAGTGTGCGACGATGCAGCATTGGAAATCCCCCGAATTTATTGCTGGCGTCTAATCGCTCCACAGTATCACGCTTGCCTATCGACCCAACGCTCTTTCATGCCACGCGCTGCGCTCGCGATTGGCTAAGCCGACATTGCATACATACTCACTGAATGTTTTGGGCTCAGCCGCATGCGGGGCGAGCCAAATAAAAAACCCCCTGGCCAACGGGCGCAGGGGGTTCGTTATTTTGCCGGCAAGACCCGAGCGAATATGAAATCCGCTCGGGTCCCCGCGCCTTTGAAGCTAGACGAGGATTTCGCCCAATTCCTTGGACGTGTTGTTGCTGTTGGTTCCCCAGTTGGGAATGTCGAGGCCCATGACACGCATTGCCGTGTAGCCGATGCGCGCGATAGACGTGCCGCCGCCATCCACATGGTAGCCGGTCTTGACCTTACCGCCGGCGCGGCCCGCCATAAGTATGGGCAGGTGGTCGATGGAGTGGATGCGCGCTTCGCCCACGTCGGTGGTGCCCATGACCAGAACGCGATCAAGCAAGGAGCCGCCGCCTTCCTTGAAGTCGGCGAGCACTTTGACGTATTCCGCCCAGGCTTGGATGGAGCGCATGGTGAACCAGGCGTGGTTGATCTGGTACCCCAGCTTTTCATCGATCGGCTCTTCATGCGTGCAGGCATGGTGGGGCTTCTCGTAGCCCAGCTTGGTATGATCGAAGCCGCCGTAGTACAGGTTGAACACGCGCGTCTGATCGCAGGCCACGGCCATCGCCATCAGGCTCGCCATGGTCTTGTGGCGCGAGCTCACCAATTCCACTTCGGTGCCGATCTTGATGTCTTCGCCAAGCGCCTTCGGAGAATGGCACGCGGCGATGGGCTCGGGCTTAGTGAGGCGTTGCTCGAATTGCCGCTCGACCTGGCGCACGGCCGTGAAATACTGATCCATGCGCGCCCTATCTTCGGCGCCGACCACCTTTTCGACATCCTTGATATCGTTCATGACGCCCGAGAGCGCGCTCTTGCGCACCATGACGGCGGGATTCGGCGTAAAGGTCGGCGCGTTGGGGTCCTGGAAATCCGGCCCGAAAATACGCGTATACAGACCGAGCGCCGAGGTCTCGGCGGTATTCGGCGTCGTCGGATTGTCGTAGGAGAACGTTTCGCGGACGTTGTTGACAGCCGAGGCGGCCAGGATCTTGAAGCGTGTGGTCCGGCCGATACGGGCGGCCGTCGTGACGTCGATCGTTTCCACGACGTCGCCGTTGGTCCTGGGAGCATTACCCGAGCGCGCGATAACCCAGCCCGTGTGGTGACAGATCGCGGGCGCGGAGTCCCGGAACGCGGTGAAATTCGTGAGCACGTTGATGTGCTGCTTCACGTCTTTCAGCGGCAGCAACTGCTGGGTCAGCTCATAATTCAGCCCGGTTGTTTTGGGTTCGAAGACGTTTCTCGCGATACCCAAGCCCCAATGCCAGGTGCCGAATGCGATCGGCAGCGGCTTGCCGTCCGCCATCGCGGTGCCGTTGGTATTGAGGAAACAATCGAGAAGCGGCAAGCCAACGGTCACGGCGCCGCCGTTCAGTATGCCTCGCAGTACGCGACGTCTATTCATATGGGTCACGGCTTTATCTCCCTTATTTGGCGGCGGCGTTCGTCAACGCCCCCGCATCTGCTGTTTTGGTTGTGGACTCCGGAGCACGAACTCTTGAAAAACTTTCGCTGAGAGCAATCACGCGCAGGAGATCCGGGATGCGGTAGCCATGCATCCCGAACTGCGCGTTAAAATATTTGAGCACCTCGGCATCGGCGTTGGCGTTGCTGGTTGCGTAAGACAAGACCCGCCGCGTGAGGCATGACGTCAAAGCGGGACTATCATGCAGCACTTTGCCCAAAGTGGCCGGGTCGTTGAAAGGGACGCCGTCGAGAGCGCCGGTTGCGTCGATTGGCGCGCCTTTCTCGTTTTCACGATACTGGCCGGCGCCATCGAAGTTCTCGAGCGCGAGGCCAAGCGGGTCGGTGATCTTGTGGCAACCGGCGCATACGGGATTCTTGTGGTGGACGTCCAGCCGGTCACGCGCGGTCTTGATGTTCGGGTCGGGGTTCTCGACCGCCGAGAAATCGACGTTCGGCGGCGGCGGCGGAACCTTCTGGCAAAACAGCAGTTCGCGCAGCGCCTTGCCGCGCAAGGTGGGCGAAGAACGGCCCGGATGCGAATGGCCGGCGAGGAAGGCCGCCTGAGTCAGAATGCCGATGCGGGGGCTGTCCTTTGGAAACTCGTATGCCATCCAACTGCTGTTCGTCGGCATTTGATAGACAGCCGCGAGCGCGGGCGAAACGAACGTCTTGCGGGTCGTGAAGAGATCGCGATAGTCGCTCCTCTCGGTGACCAGCAGCTCCGTGATCGTGCGCAGCGCTTGCTCGCGCGCGTCGCCCACCGCGTTGCCGGTGAAGACCGGATAGATCTGCGGATCTTTCGCCAGAACTTCCAAATCATCGAAGGCCAGCATGTCGTCGAAGAAGGCGCGCACGCCCTTTTCAAGCCGCGGGCTCGCCAGCATCATGTCGACAATCTTGGCTCGGCCTTTCGGTGTCAGGATTTCGCCGCTCTCGGCCGCCTTTAGCACCGTATCGTCGGGGGCGGCATTCCAAAGGAAGAACGACAGGCGCGACGCGAGGGAATAGGCATCGAGACGTTGTTCGCCCGGGCGTGCCGGATCCGGTTCGGCTCGATCCACGACGAACAGCGTCTTGGGGCTGACGAGGAGCGTTTCTAAGGCGATCCCCAGACCGGAATAGAAATCGCCCAGCGTGTCAGCGGCGGTGTTCGCGATGCCCACCACTTCGTCGGTCCTGGCTTTGTCCAAGGGCTGGCGGAAGAGAATGCGCCCAACCCGCGACAGAAATTGGGTGGCGCAAGCATTGTCCGCGGCGTTCGGATTGGCAGGGGTACAGCCGATCAAGAAGTTGCGACGGCGCACATCCATCACGAGCGCGGCGACGTCCGTCGAAGCCTTGCGATAGATTTCCAGATAATTGTCGTTGATGCCGGCGCGGCCGGCGCCGATTTGCAGCAGGCCTTCAACCCGCTCCATGGGCGGGAAGCGCGTGATGGTCTTCACATCCGGGCCGAACAGATATGCGACAGTATTGAGCAGCTGCGCTCCAGTCACGAGGCGGACACTCGTCGGCGCGCCTTTGGTGTCGGGCTCCTGAAGCGTTGCGACTCTTGCCGCATCGTTCTGGACGCCTGTCGGGGCGGAACATGCTGCGATGGCGCATGCGGCCAGCGCGACAAAGGCGCATCCACGCAAGAACGTGAGCCTGCGCTTTGAGATCGATGTCTTTTCTTTCATACGAAACATATCGGTTCTCTAATATTTTGTTCAGTTGCCGGCGGAGGCCAGTGTCGTCGAGGCGTTAGTGCCCGCCGACGCCACGGCGTCGTCCGGGTGCTTGACGAAGACCTGCTTGAACTTCACGTCCAAGGCCGTTGAGAGCGTGGTGTTAGCCCCGGTCTCGGGATCGGGATGGCCGTCGGCCATCTTGCGCATGGCGCGGTAGATCGACGGCAACAAGCTTTGCCCGTAGATCTGGAGCGGCGTGGAGCGGGTTTTGTAGGAGTGGATGATCCAGTTCTCGACATCCACATAACCGCCCATATAACCAACCGCGTCCGTTTCGTTCACCTTCAGGCTGAAACGCATATCGCGATACAGGATGTCCGGAATGCCGTCCCGCGCCGTGAAATAGGAACCTGTCGGAACGATCAAGTCCTTGGCCTCGGTGGTGAGCATGCCGTCCACGATCTTGCCGCGGAATTTCTGGATGAATTTCTTGCCCCACCGCATGTCGATGGTCTGCGAACCGCCCGGCAAATAGCCCATGCCGGTCGCGTCGGTCAGCAGGTTGTCGGTACCGCGATAGGTCGTCACGGTCACATCCGGATCGTTGGCGAGACTATCAACGTCCGTCAGCTCAATCACATAGACGTTGTAAGGAAACTGCGAGCGCCACCGCGGAAAATTGATCGAGGTGTTTCCATCGTGGCGATAATTGTAGACGCAGCCCATCACGCGATAGAACTGGTTGTCGATGCCGCGCTCGCCATCGGGGCTGGTGAAGTCGTTCGGGCCGACCTTGCCGTCCAGATTCAAACCCAGCCCGACGTTTCCTGTCACATAGTTAAACGGAAAGCGGTCTTCGCTCGTTCCCGGAAACAGCACTTCGCCCTCATAGTCGAGCTGCGTGCCGAGCACCGTTTTGTTGCCGCCCGGAGTCCACAGCGGTATCTGCTCAGAGGGGCCCGTATTAAATCCGTTCGGGCATTCCTTCTTCTCCGGCGTCTCATAAATCGAACGATTCTCGTGGTACATGACGTAGCCGATCGAGCGGTTCTTGAGCGCGGTCTCGGCAACGCTTGCGGAAGAACCGGCGCTGATCGCTAAAGCTACGCCAAGGCCAACGGTCGCGGAACGCAGAAGCGTACGGGTCATTGGTCTCTCCGTGTCTCTTCATTGAAAAGGCCGAATTGGTCGCGCATCCAAATGGCATGGAAGCCATTGCGGAAGCCGTTCATCTCACCCCATGCGTCGCCTTCGAGGTCGCCCGGCGCCTTATCGCGGATGAAGGTGTAGATGGGCCGATCGCGGAAAGCCCAAACGTTCAAAGCGCCCGCTTGCCCCGGCGCCGCAAACTTGCCGCTCGCGGGATCGATGGACACCACGCTCCAGGTCTTGTTGTCGCTCTTCGCGCCCTTCTCGGCGATCACATAGGGAAAGTTCTTAACGCACCGCACCGGATCGCTATGACCGCAGACGGCATAGCGGTAAGCCTGCGTCTGATTGGGGTGATCGCAGGGCTGCATATCAGCGGCGTCGTCGATGCAGGCATGCGTGTAGACGGTGCGGCCTTGCGGGTCAGCGACCACCTGTCCACGCGTCGTATCCTGAATCGAAAATCCCTTGGGAATATTTGGACCTAAGCGGACGTAGGCAATGTGCCACCCGGGTTTATCGCTGCCGTCAAAGCCGTGAGGCCGATATTTGTCGTCAACGGAATCCGCGATCCGCGTATAAACCGGCATTTTCCGGAATGTCCATTGCCTCACGCCGGGAGAACGCTCGATCACGCCCCATTCGCCGCGGCTCTGCGGCGCCGCCATCGCGGCTAATACGGGTTGCCACTCGCCCAGGCAGGCTTTGTCGCAGTTCGATTTATTGGGAGCGTCTTTGTCCGACGTATAAACCACTGGGCCATCGACCCGGGCCAAAAATCTGCCGGTCTGAGACGACACGACGACAAACTGAGCAGGCACATCGGCAAGAGGGCCGATCGGTTCGCGCAGATTTCCCGAATCGCCTTTGGCCCGTATACGCGCGCTGCCCACGGGTGCTGCGGCCTCGCGATCCAAAGCCGACGTATAAACAGGATAGCCCTCATACGTCCATTGTTTGCTGCCATTCGCGCGGGAAACGATGTTCCACTGGCCGACAGGTTTGGAATCGTTAGCGGCAAGGAACGGCGGCCATACTTGCGTGCAGGCCGGGCGTGTGTCTGCTTCAGGAAGTTCCAGACCGGCGGGATACGGCGGCATTGTGCCCGCGGAAACTTTTATGACCGTATCCTCGCAATTCGGCGCCTTGCCCATTTCGTCGCCGGTACGGCCAACCCGTTGACCCTTTGCGGGCCAAATATAAAAAACCTTCCCCGCCGCGTCGGCAAAGAGAGGTCCGTCTAATTCCGTTTGGACGACGCGGACAGAAGGAGGCATCGGCTCCGGGATGAAGGCATCAACCGGCGTTTGCCTTGCCGACTGCGCTTGCGCGCTGCCGCATGCCAAAACTGCCATGACGATCGGCGTAAAAGCCGCGCTAAGAAAAACTCTCAACGACGTATCCTCCCAAAACCGCGTTTTCTCCCGAGCCGTTTGCCCATTCAAGTGGGTTGGTACCCAACTATAATCCCACGATTTATTCTACGAAGGTAAACTTTTGCGTAACGCCGCACCGCAGCATGAGGCCGACTTCAAGACCCGGTGTGGACATCTCAGCCAGCAGCGCGCGGGTGAAAGGGCTATGATCTCCCACGCCGTCGGAAGCGACCGTACCGTCCTTGGTGGCGTAGGAGATGAGCGTGCCGGCAGCGGCATCCACAGGCGCCAGGCCCGAGCCGATGCTGATCGCACGGGTGCCGACCTTGATCGAGCGCTGCAGCGTCTCGGCGAAAGGATTGTTGCGGCAGGCGTCGAGGAACACCAAGTTGACGCGCTTGTCCGCTTCCATTTGGCGCAAGACTTGGCTGACGTCGAGCACTTCGTATTCGATGTCTTTGTCGCTGGCGATTTTGGTATCGACCGCGGCCAGGTAATTGGCGCCGTTAATCTGCAGGCCATGGCCGGAGTAATAGAAAACCGCCGCCTGCGCACCTTCCAGGCGCGTGCCGAAACGGCGCACGGTTTCTTGCATCTGCGCTTTCGTTAGGTCGAGGCCGACATCAACATCGAAGCCAAGCTTCTTGAGGCTGTCTGCAATGGCGCGTGCGTCGTTTTTGGGATTGGCCAGCGGTGTGACGTAGCGATACTGAGTGTTGCCGATGACCAGTGCGACCCGGCGGCCGTCGGCAGCAACAATTTTGACGTCGCGCGTCTGGGCAAAAGCGGGCGCGCCAATCCAGGCCGCCAGCACAAAGCCTACCGACAACGCCAATCCCAGCAGGATCCGGTTTAACCGCATCGCCACCCCCAACCAACCGGGTCCCACCCCGGTCACAGTCGACGCCCACGTGTCGGCTGCCGCACTACTCTCTCAGCAATAGCGCCGCCACGCCAATATTCCCATATGTGAACAGGGCCGCGGCTGTGCCGACGCCTATTCTAGAAGTGATAGACCAACCCGAATTTTATGACTGGGTAATACTTTACGATCTTGATCTTATCCTGGACTTCAGCCCGTTCGCGTTCCAGGTCATCGACAAAGCTTTGCACATTGGAGATCGGACCCGAGGCGACGAGGCTTACCCGCGGCGGGCCCGAGAACATCACACCGACGTCGGAGATGAATCCCCAGCCGCGGCGGGCGCGTCCGCTGGTGTAGCCGATGCCGGCATAGGGGGCGAGATCGCGAAAGGTAATAGCCCCATCGAGCCGCCCGATCTGGGCGGGCGTATAGGTAGCGTTGCCGATTTGCGTCGGGCCGGAAGGCGTTGCGCCAAGCGAGACCTGGTTGCGGTTGACCATGCCGCCCGCTGTGACGCGCAGGCCGTTGTCGAACGGATAGAGGTCGGCCAGCAGGGCGTAGGATTCCGGATTGAATGTGCCGTTATAGGTAACGCCATCGGTCGAGATTTCGTGTGAGATCGTGAAATATTCCGCGCCCATACGAAGGTTAAGGTACTTGGTGGGCTCGAAGATCACGTTGATCCCGATGCCGGTGGTGCCGGCGGTGAGGCCTAGCGCGAATCCCGGGGGGGCGTCCTGAGCTTGTGCTGTGCTGCCAAGCCCCGCGGTGACGAGAGCGGCGATGAGGGTGAGTGAACGAATACGCATGATGTTATTCCTTATGCGGGATTAGAACACAAACCGGCCGCCGAAACTAAAGCGGTGCGAGTGGAACTGGGTGATGCCAATCGTCGTGCTGTAGGCGGCATTGACACGGAATGTGTCGCTGATCCGATACGAAATGCCCGCGGTCGCGTCATAGAAACTCCGCTCGCCGTTGGCTGCAGCACCGGTGACCTCCTGGTTCCACATGGCGCCGATTTCATAAACCCAGTTGCCGCCGACCCGGATGCCGAGCCGTGGGCCAATCGCCGCCAACGTTTGCGCGCCGCCGCCCGCGCCACTGTCTTTGTTGTAATTGATAACACCAACGAGCGAGGGCTCAAGATTGCCGAGGTCGCGGGTCAAGGACACGCCGCCGCCGCCGCCGTAGGTGCTTATGCCTGAGCCTTTGTCGGGTGAAGTGTACATGTAGTTGGCGAATATGGTCGGTTTGACGCTCCATTCGCCTTGGAAGCGATAGTTGTATTGGGCGTAGGCGAGGACGCCACCGCGCGTACCATCGGTGCCGGGATTGAACAGGCGATCCACCGGGACCAGCGCGCCGACTTTCAGGTTGTTGTCGAATTCGATGGTCGTGCCGATAGTCACGCCGGTGATGGCTGACTTCTGGCCGGCGAACTGATTGCTCTGCACCGAGAGGTCGGCAAGGAACAAACGCACCGTCGGCGCATTTCCGCGGCTGGGCTGCTCCTGCTCGGCCTGTTTTTCCTGTTCGGTCTGCACCGGTGTCGCGAGAACATTGTTCAACACGACTTCCTGCGTGCGGCCGGTGGAATTTGTCTTGGCGCTGGCAAGGCCGGAGAACCCGCCGATGGCGAGGTCACCGCAAGCGCCGCTGAAGTAAACGCCGCCGCTGGAACCGTCGATGGTGCAGTTCAGGGTTTGCCCGAGGTAGGTGCCGGTGATGTGTGCGACGTTGGTATTGCCGTTGAAGGTCGTCAGCAGGCTTCCGCCTGATGAGAACACCGTGGTGAACGAGCCTAGGTTGGTGAGCTCGTTGTAGGAGCCGTTCAGGGTGACTGTGCCGTCGCCCACCACATTGCCGGTGAATGCCGAGTTATAACTGACAATTTGGAGGGTATTGGTACCGGTCACAGGGTTGAAGACTAATTGCGGCGGGCCGGCGGTGATCGTGCCGGTGTAATTGATCTTGCTGCTGAGGCAGTTCAGCGTGCCCGAGTGGGCGCCGACGACGAAATCGTCAGTCAGGGAATCTTCCGGAAAGCACGCCGCTTGCGCGAAGGCCGGCGCGGCATGCGTTATGTATGCGACACAGAACACCGCACATGCGGCCAGGAAAAGACGAAGCCTAAACATTGAAGACCCCCATTTATGACACAGCGCAACCCAATTGCCCGGCATGGTTGTGCCTGGTTTCTGCTGCGGTGCGATATTCCCAGGTGAGAACAATGTTTATTGGGCATCACAAAAGCGGGGTTTGTGGCAGCCTTGACACACCTCCGGGGGGAGGGATTAGGCGCTCTGGCCTCAAAAGCAAGTGATCACAAGGGGTTAGCGGCGTGATTCCGGATGCCGGCAACCTAAACGGTCGCGGACTTAGTCTCTGAATGCCAGATCAAACCACCGCTGAATCTTGCCGCCGCGGACGGTGAACACTGCGGCGACGGCTATGGTCTTTGGCGGCCCGGCTGCGTCCGAGATCTGGCTCAAGATTCCTTTACACCACCGGCGACAGGCCGCCATCGACGTTGATGGCCGTGCCGGTGACATATGACGCCTGATCGGAAACGAGGAAACAGGCCATGTTCGCGAACTCTTCGGCATTACCCATGCGCCCCAGCGGAATGCGCTTGCCGATTTCGGCGATGGCGGCCTGCCGCGCAGCCTCTTCAGGAACGCGGCGCGCGATCTGATCGGTCACGATCTGGCCGACCAGGAGCGCATTGACGCGGATATTGTGCGGCCCGCCGTCAAAAGCCATGCCTTTGGTCAACGCCATGCCGGCGGCGCGTGTGACCTGCGTCGGCATGGCATTCGGCGCTTGCGCTTTGGCCGTTGTTGCCAGGACGTTGATGATGGCACCGCGATGCTTTGCCTTCATATCGGCCCAGCACAGCTTTGAAAAATGAACCGCCGCGGTGAGTTTCTGGTCGATATCGTCCTGCCAGGATTTTTCGCTCGCTTGCTCAAAGTTCGTAGCGCGCGACTCACCGGCGTTGTTGACCATGATGTCGATGGGTCCCAACTGCTCGCGGATCTTGGCATAGGTCGCGGCCCGCTGCTCGGCGATACCGACATCGCAGCTCAGCGCGATGACCTTGGCCGTCTTGATATGGCCGGCGGCTTCCTTGGCCAAGGCGGCCCGGGCCTTATCTAAATCTTCTTGGCCACGGGCCAGGATCGCCACGTTGGCGCCGGAGCGCATGAAACGGCTCGCCATGGCATAGCCCAGTCCTCGGCTGGCGCCGGTGATGACCGCATTGCGCCCCAACAACGAAATTTCCATGATCGGGTCCTCCCTTTGAAATCGCAGACGCTCGCTCAGAAAGCTAGGGCTTGCGGTGAAAGCGTCCTACAACCACGCCCTTCCCCAGAATATGTCCGTCCATGGCCTTGAGCACGTCGGCGCGGGTGGCGTCGGGTCCTAGCGCCAGCTTAGTATCCAGCGCAAAAAGCTCGAAGGTGTAGTGGTGATACACCGTGCGTGAGCCGGGTCCCATGAAGCCGACTTTTCCGCCGAAGTTTTTCGCCTGGACCGTGCCGTCGGGCAGTTGTGGGCTGTCGTTGATGCCTTCCGGCAATGACGTCGCCGTACCCGGGATGTTGAACGCCATCCAATGCAATACGTCATCGATCTTTTTCTGAGGGGCGGCATCCGGATCGTGAAGGATGAGCGCAAAACTTGCCGTACCTGCTGGCGTGTTGACCCAGGACAGGGCCGGCGAAACCGGCGTGGCGCTCTGCTGGGTATGCTTGTCGGGGATGACGCCGCCGTCGGTGAATGCGGAACTGGTAAGGATTATGCCCGGCGGCGGGGGTGGCGCGTCCGCAGCCATGGCGACTGACGATAACAATGCAACGCAAAGGATTGTTGGAACGAATCGCATCTTTCTCTCCCTTGAAGACCCTTGGCAAGTTTGTACCCCGCCGCAGTATTGCAGCTAAATCGTTATCTGTCAGGCGGGGACGTGGGGCCTGAATGGTAAAAGCTCCAAAATTGCCGGTTAGAATGTTCATTGTCTCCGTATGGACGACATGTTGAGATTGCCCCTATGTCCGGACTTCCATCTTCGACGCTCATCGGCCTTGGCATTCTGCTAATCGGACTTTCCCCGGCGGCGAAGGCCGAGCAATTCGTCGTCGTCTATAAATCGGCGAAGGTCCTCGACGTTGTCGAAATCGACGTCGACAGCATCCGTACGGGTGAGCACGGCCTTGCCTATTACACCGACAAATCGTCCTTTGGTCTCAGTCACGGCGCCGCTGACTGCAAAGGCCGCAAGCTTTATACCCTTGAGAGCGAATTTGGCTCGGCCGGACACATGCAGCCCATGCCGGATTGGGAAAAGCAGGGCCGCGCCGTCAAAAAGGGCACCAAGGGCGACACGGTGCTGGCTTTTGTCTGCGCGCGAGCGCCCTAAATTCTGGCGACGACATGCTGACGCCCGACTTCCAACCGATTTTAGAGGGCGAAACGGTCATCCTCCGGCCGCTGCGGGCGGAAGACTGGGCCGAGATGTTCGCCGCCGCTTCCGATCCTTTGATCTGGGAACTTCATCCCGCCAAAGACCGCTATCTGGAGCCGGTCTTCAAGGCCTACTTCGATGGCGCGATATCCTCGAAGATGGCTTTTGCCATCACTGATCGCGCGATCGGCAAGATCATCGGCTCCAGCCGCTATCATAGTCATGACGCCGCCCTTGGCGAAGTCGAGATTGGCTGGACCTTTCTTGTCCGCAGCTATTGGGGTGGAGTGACGAACGCCGAGATCAAGCGCCTCATGCTGGCGCACGCTTTTACCATTGTCCCAACGGTTGTCTTTTGGGTGGGCGAGAAGAATTGGCGCTCGCAACGCGCCTTGGAGAAAATCGGCGGTGTGCGCCGGGACGGGTTTTACACGCGCGCGATCAGCGGCATCGAGAACAAGCAGGTCGTGTTCGAGATCAAAAAAGGCAATAGCAAGCTCGGGCTTTAGCTATCGCGCACCTTTGCGACAATGAATGTAAAATCGCTGTCGATAATGCGCTGGGCAATCAGCATGTCCTCAAACGCCCACAGCAGTTTGAGGATGAGCGCGTCTTCCGGCGAGGCGGCGTCGAAATTACCGACGATATCTTGCAGCAGAATGTGCAAGAGCGTCCCGCCAAAATCGATGCGCTCTATAATCTCGAACTGCCGCTGCAGCAATCCCAGAAGCTCCGACGAGCGGACGGCTTCCGACGGATCGAAGCTGATCATTGCTTCTATCGTCGGCCGCTCGACGCGGACTTTTTGCGTTCCCGTGGTGACGCTGCGCTTGTATCGCTTCGGCAAAGTTTCCAGCAAAGCATTGGCGAAGGCCAGTTGGCGGCCGGTCCACTGAAACCGCGTCGGCCCGACAAACTCGTTCAGCACAAACAGCCCGCCGGGCTTTAGAGCCTTCTCCACCTCGGCGAAGATGTGCTCGATGTTCTCAAAGTGATGCGCCGACTGGGACGCGAAGACCACATCGTAGGCGCCGGCCTTGAGGTTGATCGCATTGATGTCGCAAGCCTCATAGGTGATGCGTTTGTGGAACCCAGCGGCTTGGGCTTCCCGCCGCGCGATTTCAATGGCGCCTGGGGCGACGTCGTAGGCATCGAAGGTTTCGCAGATGCCAAGATGGAGTGCGTGCCGCTCCAGGCCGCCGCCTCCGCAGCCCAAACTCGCGCACGTCCCAAAACCCGGAACGGCGTATTTCCCGGCAAAATAGGTCAGCCAATTTCGCTCGGCATCGCCGCCGAATTTTTTATTGATGTAGTCCGCCGCAATCAGCGGATGATTCATCCAGCTGTCGTATTTGCGGCGCCCAAGCTCCTTGGGGTCCGCTTGGCGCGACCACAAGTCCCGCGTGGCATCCAAAGCATCCGCGGGCGGAGCCGGGTTCTTTTTGCCGAAGATCGAAGGAAACTTCATCGATTGCCCCATCAAGGCGACCTGGCCGGTCGCTAAGCTAACCGGTACGCCTCGCCTGAGACAGGGCTTAAAGGGCTAAAAACTTGATGTAAGCGCGCGTTCGGACCAAACTACAAAGGAGTTTCCAGACCGTGAAGGGTCGTATAGATAGTTTCTTCAAATGCTGGTTTAAGAGGATACCGACGTGACCAATCAGCTTCATCGCGGCGATCTTGCCAAGGGCGTTACCTTTACCGGCAGCGTCGCCGTCGATACCGAGACTATGGGCCTGCGCCTGCATCGCGACCGGCTGTGCTTGGTGCAGCTTTCGGGCGGCGACGGCAATGCTCATTTGGTGCAAATCATCCCCGGTACGCCGTCGCCGAATCTCGCAGGCATTCTCGCCGATCCCAAGATTGAAAAAATCTTTCACTTCGCCCGCTTTGATCTGGCGATGATTCAGCAGTACCTGGGCGTGCAGTGCGCGCCGGTCTATTGCACCCGCACGGCCTCGCGCCTGGTGCGCACCAACACCGACAAACATGGTCTCAAGGACCTGTGCAAGGAACTGCTCGGCGTCGAGTTGTCCAAGCAGCAGCAGTCCTCCGACTGGGCGGCCGCGACGCTGACATCCGAGCAGATCGAGTATGCCGCCTCCGACGTCCTCTATCTGCACCGCCTCAAGGCCGAGATGGAGAAACTGGTGGCGCGCGAAGGCCGCACGGCCTTGCTCGAGGCTTGCCTCAAGTTTCTGCCCCATCGCGCGGCCCTGGACTTAGCCGGCTGGGCCGACGAGGATATCTTCGCCCACTGAGGCGGCCTCAAATAGGCCCCCGACGTTAAGCCTATCCCTTTGTCCTGTCTTAGGAATTCTACCCGGATTGTAATGTGGCTAGGGCCCGGGCGGGTTGACCCCCAGGGCCTATAGACGATACTTTCCGCGAGGCTTTAAGGAACGCGGCGGCTCCTAAAGCAAAATCGGGGCAACATAGGATAACGGCCATCTCCTCCATCGGTCCCAAGACGCCGCCGCGTACAGCTCCTCAGACAAATCCCGAGGCGGACATCGCATCGGCGCGGCGTGTGTTCGATACCGCGCGCGTCGGGCTCGATGCGCTGTCCTCCGGCCTTGGCGCAGAATTCATCGCCGCACTCGACATTTTCTCGAGCATCGTAGGCCGCGTCATTGTGACGGGCGTCGGCAAAAGCGGTCATGTCGGGCGCAAGATCGCTGCGACCCTGGCCTCCACCGGCACGCCGGCTTTTTTTGTCCACGCCGGCGAGGCCAGCCATGGCGACCTCGGCATGATCGCCAAAGGCGACGCTGTGCTCGCGATCTCCAATTCGGGCGAGGCCGGCGAGCTTCATGATATTTTGAGCTACGCCAAGCGCTTCGATATTCCCGTCGTGGCCATCACCAGTAAGGCCGCCTCGACCTTGGCCAAAGCCGCAACCGTTGTGCTGCTGCTGCCGGCGGTGCCCGAAGCCTGCGCGATGGGCTTGGAAGCGCCGACCACCTCCACCACCATGACCTTGGCGATGGGCGACGCGCTCGCGGTCGCGCTTCTGGAGCGTCACGGTTTCACCACCGATGACTACAAGGTTTTCCATCCCGGCGGTCAACTGGGGCGCAAGCTCTATAAGGTCGCGGACCTCATGCACGGCGGCGACGAGCTGCCGCTTGTCAAACCGGCAACATCCATGTCGGACGTTGTGCTGGTCATGACCAAAAAGACTTTCGGTGTAGCGGGCGTCATCGATGACGCGGGGCGTCTGGTCGGCATCGTTACCGACGGCGATTTGCGCCGTCATATCGGCGGCGATCTGTTTAAACTGGGCGCCGGCGACGTTATGACCAAATCGCCCAAGTCCACCGGCCCCAATATTCTCGCGGCCGAAGCCATGCGCCGCATGAACGACTGGAAGATCACCAGCGTCTTTGTCGTCGAGAACGAAAAGCCGGTCGGCATCTTGCGCATGCACGACATTTTGCGGGCTGGGGCGCTATGACGGCCGAGCCGCCCAAAGCCGGGGCTAACCGCGATAGCCAGGAGTCCGATGCCGACCGCACGACCATGTGGCAACCGCGCGGTGCCGCCGCGGCCCAGACCGTGGCGCAGTCCGTCGCTCAATACAGCCACTTTGTCTCGATCATGAAGCGGGCGCTGCCGGTGGCGGCCGGATTTCTGCTGCTGCTGGTGATCGTACTGCCGCTATTGCGCCAGGACGACGAACGCTTTCGCATCGGCATGAGTCTTATCAAAGGCTCCGACAGCGACGTGCTCAGCATGACCAACGCCCGTTACTTCGGGACCGACGACAAAGGTCAACCCTACTCCGTGATGGCCGACGGCGTGCGTCAGCGCTCCAAAGACGACAACACCGTCGATCTGGTCACGCCCAAGGCCGAGATCAGCCTCACCAACGGCACCTTCATGTCGGCCGCCGCGTCTTCGGGCACTTATGACCGCGACAATCAGAAGCTCGATCTGGCCGGCGAAGTCACGGTCGTTCAGGGTAAGGGCAATCAGCTACACACGTCCCAGGCCGTCGTCATGCTCAAGGAAGGAACCGCTAGCGGCCGCCAGCCGGTTAGCGGCGAAGGCCCTTTCGGGACCATGCAAGCCAGCGGCGGGTTTGATCTTTCCGACCGCGGCAAAATCGTGCATTTCCATGGGCCGGCGCATTTGGTCTTGAACCCCAAAAACAAGTCCGCTTCGGCTCCTCCGGCAAGCGCAGCCCCCAAAGCAGGAAGCAAGCCATGAGTATTGGCACATTGACGCGCATCGCGGTGCTGGCGGTTGTTTTGGCCGCGGCGAGTAATGCGCGCGCTCAGTCGCTGAAGCTGGAAGGCTCCGATAATCCCATCGACGTGACCGCCGACCAAGGCTTCGAACTGCAACAGGACAACAAACGCGTGATCGCCCGCGGCAACGCCAAGGCGGTGCAGGGCGAGGTCACGATCGCCGGCGACGAATTGACCGCCGACTACCGCACCAAGGCCGACGGCGGCAACGAGGTGTACCGCGTCTATGTCAGCGGCAACGTGACAATGAAATCGGCCAGCGAGACCGCCACCGGCGACAGCGCGGTTTATGACTTCGACAAAGGCGTGCTGGTGCTCGAGGGCAAAGTCGTCACGCTGGTTAACCCCGAAGGCTCCGTCACAGCCCAGCGCGCCCTGCAATACTGGTCCAACGAGCGTGTCGCCGTCGCCGAAGGTTCGGCCATGGCGGAAGACAAGGACAAGCGCCGGCTTTACGCCGACAAGTTGATCGCGTTCTTCAGAGAAGACCCCGCCGCGCGTACCGCGAAGACCTCGTCGGTGGCGCTGCCTCATGGCCGCGGCGACATAACCCTGCTGCAGGGCTTCGGCAACGTCAGGATGGAAACGCCCAAGGAAACGGTGCGCGGCGAACGCGGCACCTATAACATCGAAACCGGTCTCGCGACGCTCGACGGCAGCGTTAAGATCACGCAGAACAATAGCCAACTCGGCGGCGGATTTGCCGTGGTGAACGTCAAAGGCGGCACCAGCCGCATCTTCGCCAATGCCAAAGCCGCCGGCATGCCGGGTGTGCGGGAAAACGGACGGGTCTCGGCGCTGATCGCGCCGCAAACCAAACAAGACGCCGCTGCACCCACTGCATCGCCGACTGGGCCGGCTCAAGACAAAGGACAAAAATGACGCCCGATACGGTCAATCAACCCGGTCCAGCCGCTGCCGCGCCGGCGCCAGAGTCGGGTCTGGTGGTGCGCAACCTCGGCAAGACCTTTAAAGGCCGCCCGGTCTTGCGCGACGTCAGCCTGTCCGTGAAACGCGGCGAGGCGGTCGGCCTGCTGGGTCCCAACGGCGCCGGCAAAACCACATCGTTCTACTGCGTCACCGGCCTGATCAGCCCCGATCACGGCAAGATTTATCTCGACGGTCAGGACATAACGCTTTTGCCCATGTATCGCCGTGCCCGCCTCGGCATCGGTTATTTGCCGCAAGAGGCTTCGATTTTTCGCGGCATGACGGTCGAAGGCAACATCCGCGCCGTGGCCGAGGTAGTCGAGCCCGACAAGACCGCGCAGGCGGCTCTGGTCGACGCCTTGCTGCGCGAGTTTTCTATCGAACACTTACGCCGCTCGCCGGCTCTGGCGCTGTCGGGCGGCGAACGCCGGCGCTGCGAAATCGCCCGGGCGCTGGCCTCGCGCCCCAGCTTCATCCTGCTGGACGAACCCCTGGCGGGCATCGATCCCATCGCCGTGGGCGAAATCCGCGAGATGGTGTCCCATCTTAAGGACCGTGGGCTGGGTGTGCTGATCACCGACCACAACGTCCGAGAAACCCTCGACATCATCGACCGCGCCTACATCTTGCACGAAGGCTCGGTTCTGTTCGAGGGCAGCCCCTCGGAAATCGTGGCCCATGAAGGGGTTAGACGGGTTTATCTGGGCGAGCGCTTCAGCCTCTAATTAGGCGCTCTCACCGAATCTTAAGTATTTTCCTGAAAAGTGGACCAATTCTTGCATGACGGGCCCGCCCCGGTGCATGTCTTGGCTGCACTTTTCGGATTAATGCTTCGAACGTGAACCGGTGACACCCGACCAATGGCTCTCGCGCCGCGCTTAGACCTCAGGCAAAGCCAAAGCCTCGTTATCACACCGCAGCTGCAGCAGGCCATCAAGCTGCTGCAGTTGTCGGCGGTGGAGCTGTCCGAATACGTCGAACAGGAACTCACCGACAATCCGCTGCTTGAGCCTGACGAGACCGGCGACGGCGGAGCTTTGGCCGAAGCTGCGGGCAATGCCGACGACCGCAGTGACGCTGGATTGTCGGTTGTCGATTCCGTCGACGGTCAGGATGAAGCGCCACTGGACGTGGAAGCCGCGGTCGAAACCAACGAGTCCGGATTGGGCGGCGACGAGGGCGGCGGCATGGATACGCATAGCGCCGAAACCTGGGGCGGCGGCGGGTTGGGCGGCGATATGCCGGATCTTGAGCGCACGGTGGCCGAGGCGCCCGATTTGCGCAGCCACCTTGTCCAGCAGCTCAATCTGTCCGTCACCGTGCCCGCCGACCGTTTCATCGGCATCTATCTGATCGATCAGTTGGACGAGAGCGGATATCTACGCTTGGATCTGGCCGAAGCCGCGGCACAGCTCGGCACGGACATCGCGCGCGTCGAAGGCGTGCTGGCGCTATTACAGCGTTTCGATCCCGCCGGCATTTTCGCGCGTGATCTGAAAGAGTGCCTGCGCCTGCAGCTTGAAGATCGCAACCGTTTCGACCCTGCCATGGCGGCCTTTGTCGCCAACATCGAACTTCTGGCGGCACGCGATATCAAGAAGCTGCGCGAAGTTTGCGCCGTATCGATGGAAGATATCCAGGACATGATCGCCGAAGTGCGGGCGCTTGACCCGAAACCGGCGCTGCGGTTCGAACGCGTAGTCAATGAATCCGTGATCCCCGACGTCATGATGTCGCTTAGGCCCGACGGCGGCTGGCGCGTGGAGTTGAACACCGACACCTTGCCGCGTGTTCTGGTCAACCGCAGCTATATCAGCGACGTCAGCCGCGCCAAGGTCACCAAGGCCGACAAGGAGTTTCTGGCCGAGCGGCTTCAGTCCGCCAACTGGTTGGTGAAGGCGCTGCATCAGCGCGCCGAAACCATTCTTAAAGTCGCGACCGAGCTGGTCAAACAGCAGGACGCTTTCTTTCGCTTGGGCGTCACGCATTTGCGGCCGCTGATCCTGCGCGATGTTGCCGACGCCATCGAGATGCATGAAAGTACAGTCAGCCGCGTGACCACCAACAAGTACATGGCCACACCGCGCGGCATCTTCGAATTGAAATATTTCTTCACACAAGGATTGGCGTCTTCGGTCAGCGGCGCGGAAAACCACTCAGCCGAAGCGGTACGTCACCGCATCAAGACACTGATCGATGCCGAGCCGCTCAGCGACGTTCTGTCGGATGACAAGATTGTAGACATCCTCAGGACCGGCGGCATCGAGGTGGCCCGCCGAACCGTCGCCAAGTATCGGGATTCCCTCAATATTCCCTCTTCGGTACAACGCCGCCGCGACAAGGCCGCCGGCTACACCGGGCGTTGATTCGGCACCGGCATTAAGACCGGTGAATTCTTGACTTCGCGGGAACCCGTGCCTATGTTCCGCCACCTTTTTGGGCGGCCCCTGCGATGCATCCAAGGGATGTGACGCGAGAGGTGCGGTGGACAAAACCAAAATTCGACAGCTTAGAAAAGTTCGAAGGCGTTTGTTTACACCTGGAGATTATCCCGTCGTATGACGACACCGTTTTATATCGGCACATCCAGTTCACGTTTGCGCGGCGGACACGCTGCGGCCTTCGCGAACGCGGTGTAAGGGCGCCCCATGGAAATCAGCGATTTGCTTCAACCCGAGGCGGTTATCTCGGGCCTTAAGGCCAGCAGCAAGAAGCAGGCCCTGCAGGAACTGGCGCGGCACGCAGCGCAGATCACCGGCGTCAACGACCGCAAGATTTTTGAAACGCTGCTGGAGCGTGAACGCCTGGGCACAACCGGCGTCGGCAACGGCATCGCCATTCCCCACGGTAAGCTGGCTGAGTTCAAGAAGCTCTACGGCGTGTTCGCACGTCTCGACAAGCCGATCGATTTCGACGCCATCGACGAACAGCCGGTCGATCTGATTTTCCTGCTGCTGGCGCCTGAAGGTGCGGGTGCCGATCACCTCAAGGCCTTGGCGCGTGTCTCACGCCTGTTGCGCGATGCGACGGTCTGCGAAAAGTTGCGCGGCGCCGAGACCGCCGACGGCCTCTATATGCTGCTGGTGCAGTCGGAAGCTCAGGCCGCGTAGACTGGCGTCAACGGGGGCTCACCCATGAAGTCCATTTTGATTGTGTCGTTTTTTGCCATGACGGCGCTGCCGGCTTTCGCCCAGCAATCTCTACCCAAAAGCTCGGGCGATCCCTTACAGGACATTTGCACCGGTTTCATGGAGCAAACCGGCCAGGCCGTATCGGGTGACCGCAACAAATTGTGCAGCTGTCTGGTGCGTGAAACCAAAGCCCGCCTGACGCCGCGGGAAATGGAAATCTACAGCAAAGCCGGTGAAACCGGACAAGCGCCGCCGCCGGCCATCATGGAAAAGGTAATCGCCGTGGCCACGGTGTGCCTCATGGCGCAATAAAGGCCGCTAACGTCTCAAACGGAACGCGACGGTGAAGGTATATCCGGAACCGGAGACCTGCTGACCGGAGCTATCGAGCATCGGCGTGAAGCGCCACTTCCTGAAGCTTTCCAACGCAGCCTGATCGAAGACCATGGGCGGTGTCGCCTTGACGACGCGCGCGGCCGTCACCGCGCCGGTGGCGTCCAGTCCGAATGCGATATCAACGTCGCCCTCGACCCTCTGGCGATATTGGTCCGGCGGATAGTCGGTATCCGCTTGATAAACCGGCTGCGGGTCTTTGCCGGGACCCATGTTGATGCCTTTGGCGACGATTACCGCCTGATCGCCGGCCGTGACCTTGTCGCCGTTTTCTTCGGCGATTTTGATCAGCAGCGTGCGGCGCTTCTGCAGTTTATCTTCCGACTGACCGGCCGCGGCGCGCATACTGAGTTCCTGGCGCAGGGCCGCAATGGCGCCCCGCGCATTGCGCAGATTCAAATTGGCTTCGGAGATGCCTTGCGCGAAGAACAGCGTGTCGGCGGCCTTATCCCCCATGGTTTTGCGTGACAGCGTCAAACCCTTCTGCGACAAATCCAAAACCTTGGCAAAGTCTTTGTTGCCGTAAGCCCGCTGCAGTTGTTCCTTCATACCTTTGACTTCGGCTTTTCCGCCGTCGCCGCAGGCCGCGAGCATGAGCGTCGCGCCCACGATCAGGCACAGGGTGAGCAAGCGCATAAGGCGCCCGATCAAAATAAACGGGTCAGTGGACAGTGTTGCACGCATAGCCGTGGGGCTCCCTCGGGCCAAGGTTCGGCCAAATAGTCGAATCAGGCTGCCACCATTTCGATACTTTTAGGTTAACGTCCTACCGGGGATTCTGCGCTATATGCCAATGATGCATGGGTATGGCTTGGGCCGATATTTAGGATTTTGCCGAACGTTAAGGAATTTGTTACACCCTTTCTAATCTTAAGGCCCACTTCCATTGGGGGATCGGGGTCGCACACGGGACAAACCAGAATGGAAGTCCTCGGACGCGCGCAGTTTGAAATCCAGCTCCACAAGGGCGGACGGTGGGCCATTTTCGAGGTCGTACCGACCGAGGAGACCGCGCGCCGTAAAGCCGCCGACCTTCTGGCCATGAAGACCACCGAAGGCGTGCGCATTATCAAGGAATCGCAGTTCGGCAGCGGCGAGCGCCGCGAGACCGAAATTTTCAAGCAGTTGAAAGACGTCAGCAAGGACGAGGACTTCTCCATCACGCCGGTGAACGAAGCCCCCTTGTGCGAAAAAGTCACCGACTACTATCAGACGGCAGCGCGCACGACGATGGCGCGGATCTTCACCAAGTATCTCGACAAGCACGAGATGACGCCGTTTGAGCTGCTGCACAGCCACAAAAATCTTAAGCGGATGCTCAACCTCGATACCATGGTGCCTTCGGCTGTCGACAAGATTGCCAGCCTGCATGCGCGCGTCACCGGTGGTGATGCGCGTAAACGCAAGGACGTGATCTATGCCGCCGTCGATGCCATCGCCAAGCGCGCGCGAAGTTGATAGTCGCGAATTGCCCGAACTGAAAGGCAGCACCCTCGACGAGCTCTGGCGCCGCATGGACGCCCGGGTCAGTGATGTCGAGGAACGCAACTATCTCGCTCACGTAGCCTTTGTTCGCACGAGCGTCAATTGGAACGGCTGGCTCGGTAAAATGTCCGAGCTTTTGCCTATAGCCCAATCTCAGAAGGACGAGCGCGCCCGCGCCATGGTCGATGAGATGATGGCCGACATTCTGGTTTCTAAAACCGTTATCAAGGATGTGATCGGCGTCTCCAAGCATCTTGGCGATGCCATGATGCGGATTCTCGATTTACTGGAAGGCAAGTGCAAGCCGACTAAATTCGCCGTCGAGGAATTGGTTGCGCTGCTCAATCAGCTTTTCGCGGCGAACCTGCTGCCGCGATCTAAGGCCATTCTGTTCGACCGGCTGGAGCGCGATTTGGCCAGCGCTGTCCGGCTCACCAATAGCGAGGACCAGAACGCGGACAAGCTGTTCTTCGATACAATTATCGAGCGCGTCATCACCCATCACGGCGTTTTGGGCGGCCGGCCCATGGCGGCGGGTCTTACCGAACGTTGGGGCCGCTTGAGCAATGTCGGCGGCGCCACGGGACGCAAGCGCGCCATGGAAGGCGTGCGCGACAAGCTGACTTCGGGGCAGCGCAAATTCATCTACTTGCTAGCGATGTACGATCCCAGCAGCGATCCGGAGATGCGCGGCTTGATCGAGAACCAAGTGCGCGATTTGGCCGGTCAGCTGAATACCATCCAGAAAATCGCGCCCGAGGCGCGCACTGAAAAGGCCCGGCTTCAGGAAGTCTGCGGTATGCAGCGCCTGGTGCTGGACTCCAAGCTGCCGGACCGCCTGCGCGATCCGGTTGCGGGCAAGTTCGACGAACTGGTCTCCGACTACATCATCTCGCAAGGCGTCATTGAGCGGCTCGACGACAAGCGCCTGCCCTTCCGCGACCGCGCGACGCGGCTGGTGACGTTCTGCGCCTCGGGCGTCTTGACGGTCGGCCGCGCCACCACTATCGCGCGGGACACAGTTGTCTCTTACTTGCGCCGGAAGGACTTTATTGCCGCCCTTACCGAAGAGATCCCCGATCCCTCCGACAAGGAAAAGGCCATCAAGGAATTTTACGGCCTGCTGGCGAAAACCGGCTTCGACGTAAAATAAGCCACGCTAATTCTGAAAAATGCCGTTGATGAAGTGCGCCTGCAGGGCAGCCTGCAGGCCGAAGGCGGCATCGCCCTTCAGCGCGACGTCGGCAGCTTCACGCAAATTCTTTCCCGCGGCGACGGCCGCTACAAAGGCGGCGTCGGGTGGGGTCAAGGCGCGGGTGATGACTTGATATCCCTTTCGGGACACCAGCGCGGCCTGGCCCAAGCGCATATTAATTTGCGGAACGTCTATAACTTGGGGCTGGTTAGTCTCCCAGATGCGGTAGATCGGAAAGTCCGAGGCGACTAGACGCGTTGCCGGATGCAATCTCAGGACAACGCGCGCCATGGCGTCGGGCGAAAGGACAGCGAGATTGCTCGGATTGAATGGCTCGGTGTCGGCGGCAAAATAGCTTTCGTTTCTGGCCCACTCCAGCCGTGCGGTGTCGGCCAAATAGGGCAAGCGATGTCCGACATCCTCCCGCGCGATAAAATCCGCGAAGTCCGCGCCATAGGCGGAAAGCTGTGGGACAGCCGGCGGTGCGGCGATAATGAAACGCCCGGCAAGGCCTTTGAAGAAACTGTCTCCAACCACGCGCTTCACCACGGGGAACGTGGCGGCAAGAACCTCGATCAAGCTGCCTTGAACCGTTGCGCGGTAGACGGCGATGCGCGCGGCGATGGCGCCCGGTGCGTTCCCCGGCGCGCCCACCATCGACGTCAGCGCGGTGTTGTCGGCACTGAGGACCGCGTCGCGGAAACGTTGCTGAATTTCGGAAAGGCCCGGCGATGTCCTAGCCGACATGGGCGACACTCCGCCCTGCGCCGTCGAGGAGGCGTTGCGCCGCGGCCGCCTCACGCAGCAGAACGCCAATCTCCGGGATGTCTTGGTCCCATTCAATCAGCGTCGGACGCGCGCCCATGCGATGGATAACGCCGGCATATAAGTCCCATACCGGGCCGCTGATCCTAGTGCCGTGCGTATCTACGAGCACGCGTGTTCCATCGGCGCCGATTTGCGTGTGTCCCGCCAGATGAATCTCGCCCACGGCCGCGGCGGGAATGGAGTGCAAGTATTCCATGGGGTCGAAGTCGTTGTTGATTGCGCCGACATAGACGTTGTTGACGTCCAGCAAGAGGCCGCAGCCGGTCCGCTCCACGAGACGGCCTAGAAACTCCGGCTCGCTCATGGTCGAGTCCGAAAACCGCAAATAGCCGGATGGATTCTCCAGCAGAATGCGCCGGCCAAAAGCCTGCTGCGCCGTGTCCACGTTCTTGCAGACCACAGCCAGTGCGGATTCCGTGTAGGGCAGGGGAAGCAGATCGTTGAGATAGACCCCGCCCGTAACGCTCCACGACAGGTGCTCGGATACCAGACGCGGCTTCACGCGGTCGAACAGGCGCTTGAGACGCGCGACATGAGCATGATCGAGACCTTCCGCCGATCCCAGCGACAGTCCGACGCCGTGACAGCTCATGGGGTAACGCGCGGCGACCGCGTCTAACATCGCCAAACGCGGCCCGCCGTCGCAAAGAAAGTTTTCACTGTGAATTTCAACCCAGGCCGCGGTCAACGCCGCGTCTTGCTCTTCGCAGGCGAAGGACACCATGTGCGGCGTCCGCAACCCGATGCCCGCCGCGCTGGGAAGGCTTGCATCAGGGCCAGGCAAGGGAAGTTATCCGCCGCTCTTGGCCTCTGCAGGCTTCGCCTCGTCGAAGGCCGTCAGCTGACCGCCCATTTGCACACAGGTGCCGGCTTCGACCAGCATCCAATCCTGCCCGCCCCTGTCGACCGCAGCGAGGCCGCCGCAGCTGTGGGCGGCATTGGCGCAGCCGTTCTCGCCGGCTTTGGCAACGCCGAAACATTGTTCTTTGCCGGGCCCGGTATCGGCGGTCATGGTCGGCGAGTTGACGATGCTCATGGTCACAGCGCTCGCCACGACGGCGGCGCCAACCACGGCGACGGCCAAAATTTTATTGTCCATAAAAATTCTTCCTATGCTGTGCTAGGTTTATACGGTGCTAAATCGGGGCCCTGCTTATTGCGGCATCGTAGCCCAAGCTGCAATATTTGTAACATTCGGTGAGTTGACCCTCACATACATTTTATGGTGACAACGCCCCCTATGTCACAGAGCAATCCGTCCACTGCGGCTGCCGCGCCCATTTTGCGCCCTACACCCGGCCATACCCCCAACCTAAAGAAGCGGTTGGCGGATTTCGCCACCTTGACCGAATCCCTCGACTACGCGGCTAAAAGCGACACCGGCTTCAATTTTTATAATGCGCGCGGTGTCCTGGAAAAGGTTCACACATTCCGCGATCTGCGTGATCAGGCTGTAAGCCATGCCCTTCGCCTCTCGGCGGCTGGGATAAAACCCGGCGAGCGCATAGCGCTTTTGGCGGCAACGGCGCCCGAATTCCTGACCCTGTTTTTTGCCTGCCAATATGCTGGCATTATTCCGGTGCCGATGCCGTTGCCGACGGCCTTCGGCCGGCGCGAAGCCTATGTCGATCAAATCAAAGGGCAGATGGTGTCGTCTGGTGCGCGCATGGCGCTGGGGCCGCAAGAGTTTCTACCGTTTGTGCAAGAGGCTGCGCGCGGCGTTTCGTTGGCGTTAATCGGCACACTCGCCGACGTGACAGCACTGCCGGAAGGCCAAGGGAAGCTGAACCAAGCAAGCGCCGCCGACCTTTCCTACATTCAGTACAGTTCAGGCTCCACGCGCTTTCCCATGGGCGTCATGGTGACTCATGCAAGCCTGATGGCCAACTGCCATTCCATGAATAAATACGGCGCACGTAATAGCGAAGGCGAGCGCGCCATGTCGTGGCTGCCGTTCTTCCACGACATGGGACTTGTGGGTTTCATGCTCGGTGGCGTCACCAGCCAGTCGTCGATCGACTATCTGCCGACGGAAGATTTTGCGCGTCGTCCGCTGACGTGGCTTAAGATCATCAGCGACAATAAGGCCAGCATGTCCTACGCGCCCTCATTCGGATACGAGCTGTGCGCGCGGCGTGTCTCAACCATGGCCCCGGGCGCGCTTGATCTCGATTTATTGTCCTGGCGTGTGGCAGGTATCGGCGGTGAGATGATCAAGCCGCATGTGTTACAGGCCTTCGCTGAAGCCTTTAAGCCTTATGGCTTCTCGGAGAAGGCGTTCAATGCCAGCTACGGCCTCGCGGAATGCGTATTGGCGGTCAGTTTCTCGGATACCAGCGCCGGCTTGCACGTCGATGTCATCGACAAGGATGCTTTGGAAGGTCACCGCGCCGTGCCGGCGGCCAATGAAGCCGATGGCCGCGCTTTTGTAGTCTGCGGCAAAATTCTTCCTGGCCAACGCGGCGAAATCCGCGACGAGCAGGGTTTTGTGCTGGGTCAACGTCAGGTCGGCCGGCTGTTTATCTCCGGCGATAGCGTCATGGAGGGGTATTTCAATAATCCCGAGGGCACTGCCGAAGTCCTCAAGAGCGGCTGGCTGGATACAGGCGATCTTGCCTACTGGATCGGCGACGAACTGGTCATCGTCGGCCGCGCCAAGGATATGATGATCTTCAACGGCCGGAATGTCTGGCCGCAGGATATCGAGTGGACCGTGGAGCATATCGACGGCCTCAAGTCCGGCGACGCCGCCGCGATCTTGCTGACCGATGCCGACGGTGTTGAACGGCCGGCGATCCTCGTGCAATGCCGCCCCAGCGATGCCGGCGAACGCGCGCGCATTGCGGCTGAAGTGCGGACAAAAGTGCAGGAATCCGTCGGCGTCACTTGTGAAGTCGTGCTGGTGCCCCCGCGCAGCCTGCCCAAAACCAGTTCCGGCAAGCTCGCGCGCGTCCGCGCCAAGGCCATGTTCATCGCGGGCGAAATTTCCGCTCTCGATTCCGGCATCCCGGCCGGCTGATTATCATGACACTTCCTCTTGTGGCCGTGACGGGTGCTACGGGCTTCATCGGCCGGCGCGTCGTCCGTGCCCTGGTGGAAAGCGGCTGCACTGTGCGCGCGCTCGCGCGCCGGCTGCCGGCTGGCGAGCAAGCCGACGCCACGGACGCCGTTTCCTGGGTTCTGGGTTCGCTGACCGACCGGAAGACTCTGAGCGCTCTGCTGAAAGACGCCATCGCGGTCGTGCATTGCGCCGGCGCTACCAAGGCCGTGGACCGCGAGGCCTTCCTGTCCATCAACGGCGCCAGCACGCGCCTGCTGGCCGAGATCGCGGCGGCGCAGAGCACCCCGCCGCGCTTTGTGTATCTGTCGTCCCTGGCCGCGCGCGAGCCGCGCCTTTCGGCTTATGCTGCGAGTAAGCGGGCCGGGGAACAGGGTGTGCGCGCCTTTCAACCCGATCTGCCCGCCATCATCCTGCGCCCGCCAGCCGTCTACGGTCCGGGCGATCTGGAAACCCTCAAGATATTTCAAATGGCCGCCCGCGGATTTGTGCTGGCGCCCATGGTCGATGGCGCGCGGGCTTCCCTGGTTCACGTGGACGATGTCGCCGCTGCTGTTATGGCGGCCCTGGATTTGGACGAGTTGCCGTCCGACCCCATCGAATTCGACGACGGAACCCCGGGCGCCTATAGCTGGGCCGAGATCGCCGCGGCCGCCGGGGCGGCGGTGCGCACCAACCCCCAGCTGATCCCGGTCCCGGCGCCTCTACTTTACCTGGCCGGGGCGGCTGCCAGCGCTTCCGCCTACCTGACCCGCCGCCCTACCGTCATGTCCTGGGGCAAAGTGCCCGAACTCCTACATGCCGACTGGGTCAGCGCCAAGGGGTACTTCCCGGGCTATAAGCCTTTGTGGAATATAGAAAAAGGCTTCAAGAACGCGGTCACCTGGTATACCTCACAGGGGCTGTTAACATCGTAACGGCTGAGTTGATTTGTCACCGTTCGGTCATTCCCGCACTCTGTCCGTTAGCACCCGCAACATAATTTCCTGTAGCGGCGGGTGCGGACGAGGAACGGTCTAAAGGACATGAACGCCCCCACCGGCGCCGAGCCGTCACCCGATACCTTGGCGGCTCTTTTCGAAATCCTGAAGTCGTTCAACAAGACCGGCGCCGAGCTCGCGCCCGGGACGCGGTTCAGCGAGGACCTGAACTTCGATTCCCTGGTGGTGATGGAGTTCATAGCCGTGGTTGAGGATGCCTTCGACATTTCGGTGCCCCTCAACATCTTGCCCGACGTGGCCACGATTAGGGACCTGGCCGTAGCGGTTGAGAAGATCGTAGCTGAAGACAAATTGTAATCGTTAGGGGACTACTCTCATGGCCGCTTTGTTAGATCGTTTTGCGCCTATCATGAGCCAGCGCGATGCGCTGTTCGGTGACGAGGGCGTCAATCCGTTTCAGGTGAAGATGGATCAAGTTCTGTCGCAGACGGAAGCCATGATCGGCGGCCGGCGCACGATCTTGGTCGGCACCAACAATTATCTCGGCCTGACCTTCGCGCCCGAAGCTCTGAAAGCAGCGCACGAGGCGTTGGAAGCCTGCGGCACCGGCACCACCGGCAGCCGCGTCGCCAACGGCACCTATTACGGCCACAAAGAACTCGAAGACACCTTGCGCGAATTCTTCGGCAAGGAACATGCAATGGTGTTCTCCACCGGCTTTCTCGCCAACCTCGGCATTCTCTCGACGTTGATGGGGCCCGAGGACTACATCCTCATGGACGCCGATTGCCATGCCTCGATCTATGACGGCGTGCGCGGTAGCACCGCCCAGATCATCCGCTTCCGCCATAACGACGCCGCCGACCTCGACAAGCGCCTGGCGCGTTTGGCCGACAAGCCCGGCAACAAGCTGATCGTCATCGAAGGCATCTACTCCATGCTCGGCGACAAGGCGCCCTTGGCCGATATCGTCGCGGTGAAAAAGAAATACGAGAACGTCTACCTGCTTTCCGATGAAGCCCATTCGCTGGGTGTGCTCGGTAAGTACGGCCGCGGCTTGCCGGAAGAAGTTGGCTGCGAAGACGACGTCGACTTCATCGTCGGCACGTTCTCGAAGTCGGTCGGTACCGTCGGCGGCTTCTGCGTTTCCAATCATCCGCAGTTCGATATCCTGCGCCTGATGACACGTGCTTATGTGTTCACCGCCTCGCTGCCGCCGTCGGTGGTGGCGTCCGCGACCGTGAACCTGGGCCTAGTCAAGAACGGCGGCGCCCTGCGCAAGCGCCTGATGCGCAATGCCCAGAAGCTGCATGCCGGCTTGACGGCCATCGGCCTCAAGATCGCATCCGAAAATAGTCCGGTTGTGGCCGTGGTCGCACCCGATCCGATGGTTGCCGTGGCCTTCTGGCGCGGCCTGATCGAAGCCGGCGTTTACGTCAACCTGGCCCTGCCGCCGGCGACGCCCTATGGCTATTCGCTATTGCGCGCGAGCCTTTGCGCCGCTCACACCGAGGAGCAGCTGGACGAAGTCATTGCGATCTTCGCCCAAGTCGCGGCGAAAGTCGGCCTAGCGTCCTCCCCGGAAAAGCAGGTTGCCGAACGCAAGCGTATCGCGGTGGGCTGATCTTCATCAGCTGATCTTTAAGGTTTTATGACAGAAAACGCCGGGCGTAGGCCCGGCGTTTTTCTTTTGTTAGAGTCCCCAATTCCGATGGGGACGCGGGCGATGCATCACTTCATCGAACATATCAGAGCGCGTCTGGCCGCTGCCAAGATCCACGCTCGGCCGGTCGCGCTATCCTGTCGCTCCGATGAAACCGGCAAAATCTCCGTGACCTTCCGCTCCGAATGCTTGTTTCTGAAATTCACGCATGAAGACGGCGAGGATTATTTGGAAATCGCGACGGCTCTCGCGCCAAAGCGGTTTTTTTGGTTCGGCGACATTGAAGTCGCCATGGGGTGGAGTTCTTTCGAACGCATGAACTTGCGCAAGGAAGCGCCGCCCGTCGACGAGGTCATCAACCGCCTCGCCCAGCATATCGATGTTTTGAGGAAGTCATTCTTTAAGAATGTCGATTACTTCACACAAGTCAGCATCACCCGCACCATGCGCCCCGGCACATGGCATAGGCCGCATCATTGATTGCGTTCTCTCAGCGCAGGCCGCCACGTTGAAGCATTTTGGCAAGCAAACGCGCACCTGTCAGGAGGGGCCATCGCCGTTGCCGGTCCGTCAGCTCGATTTTGACGGCGGAATGGCGTTCGATCTTCCACACCGCGTAATCGAGGCCGCCTTGGAACGTGAAGGCGGCTTTGACAAGGCGTAATCCGTTGAGGGTCTTGCCCTGAATGCGGCGCAAACGCCAATCGTGTTCGGCGATCCGCCGGTCGGCTTCCGACGTCGCCTGACGGTAGGTCTGATCCGGGCCCGGCGCTCCCAAGACTGCCGTAGTTACGGCGGCGTAGCGCGCAAGCTCGGCATCCACCAGTTCAGCGCTTTTACTGTCCCGTTCCGGGCGCAACTCCGCGCCGTAGGTCTCGCTGAACGCCCGCACCCAGAGTTCGCGCGCGGTAAAGGTGTTACCTAGCAAGGCGGCCGTCCGCGCGATCATGGTGGTGACAGCGGATGCAAGGCCGGCCACGAGGCGGCGGCGCAGTTCCTCGTTGCGGGCGTAGAGAATCAGCGCCGGCTGGGCGAAGCGGGCCCACAAGCTCGACGCAAAAGTTTCGAGGCCGACACCGTGCAGAAAGCCGCCCACGGAAATGACCGCGACTTTGGCGCGTAGCGTGCGGCCCTCGAAGGGCAGCTCGTGATAATAGACATTGGGCGGAAGCGCCCGCGCGAAAGCGGCGGAAAAGGTGTTGCGTAGGGCGTTGGCGTAGCTGTCCACCAGAACATAGAAGTCCAGCATCAGGCCGGCGTCGGTATTTTGCCTGAGACACGAGCCGTAAAAAATGACGCCGGCGGCGGCAGGGCCGTAGTGTTGGACGAGGTGGGCGCTAAAAGCCCGGGCCGCGGGAAAGGTCTCGCGCGAAGCCTCGGCGGCGATGATCTCAGTAAGCGCCGCGCTCACGACGCTATCCGGATAAAGTTGAGATGGCGGCTGCCGTCCAGCACGAGCGGTTCGTCGGCGCGCGCCTCGTAAAGCTCCCCGTCCAAAGTGTATGCGCCGCCAAAATTCAGCGTCAGGCGATTGAGACGCCGTACGGTGCGGCCGACGCCGGGCTTGATTTGGCCGCGCACCAGACCCGGAAGCATGCCGAGGATGGGACCTGCGCCGACGCGCAGGCTGACATAGTGCAGCGTCGTCTCGCCGCCGGTTGCATTGGGGCCCTCGGGCTCGGGCCTAATGCCGAGCAGCACTTCGTCGAGCGCGGTCACCGCGATCACAAAGAAGTTTCCGCTTTCCAGCACGCGTTCGTTTTCCCGCACCGACGCCGCGCCGCGGGTTCCTTTGGTGAGCATGCCACGCCACAGCAGCACGCCGAGGGCAGCGGTGTGACTCACAGCATTGGGCAGGTTCAAGGGATAGATATTCTTCCGGCAGAAGCGGATGCCATCTACAAACGCGGCGCCGCCGAAAAACGCGCCGTACAAGGGCGGTATGCCGGCGCCGCGATGCACGGCAAGCACCGGCCGGCTAACAATGTAGCGGGCGAGTGTGCCGTCGCGGCGGCTTTTCAATACCGCCGCCAGCGCCGCTTCAGGCGTGCCTTTGAGACTCCAGCCCGCCGTGGTCATGTTGGTCTTGCCGGCGGGCAAGAGAGCCAGCGCTGGCAAAATGGGATAGGCGTTGCCGTTCAGCAGCGCCGCGAACACCAGTCCGGCGGTGCCGTCGCCGCCGTTGACGACGATGGCCGTGGCGCCCGCATCGGCGCACCGCTGCACGGTGTCCGCGATTTGATCGGCGCGGTCGATCCTAAAGTGCACCAAATCGGTCTCGGCGCCCAGCAGGGGGTCGATCCAATTGTCCCCGCGCAGATTGCGGGTGCTTCCGCGGTTAGTGATAATGGCGAGCGTGGTCACGGGATGTTGTCTACAAGGTCAAAACGTGTTTAGGGCGCCGACAATGCGGGTATATTTGGGATAATGACGAGGATCTGACGCTGCACCGTATAACCTTATCGCCTTGTAATGGTATGAAAAAGCTCTTCTGGCCCCCTCCGGGCGGGTCGCATAAACTCCGCACCAGCGGGGCGCTGCGCGCACCTTTTTAACGCGGGCATGGCCCGGCTGTGGATACATGATTAAAGCCATCGACCGTTATCTTCTACGCCAGATCCTGCCGACCATCGCGGCGATCCTGTTCGTTGCCGCCGTTATCTTGCTGATGGAACGGCTAATGCGCCTGCTGGATATCGCGGTCGGCAACGGCGTGTCCACCTTGGTTGTCTTCCAAATGCTGTTTTATCTGATCCCGCTCTATATCGGGCTCGCCCTGCCGGTGGCCCTGTTCCTTGGCGTGCTGATGGCCTTCCGCAAGCTGTCTGCGCAGTCGGAACTTGATGCCGTGCACTCGTGCGGCATCGGACTTTCGCGTTTCATCCGCGCAGCACTCGTGCTGGGCATGTTCATGACCGGCGTCAATCTCCTGCTGTCCGGCTATGTCCAGCCCTATACGCGCTATCTGTTCAACGCGGTCATGTTCAACATCACCTCGGGCGTGATCGAACAGGGCATCGGCGAGGGCGTGTTCATGAGTCTTCCCAACGGCTATACCTTGCGCGTGGAGCAGTCGCGCGGTGGCGGCCGTGAGCTTTATGGCGTGTTCGCTCATAGGCAGGAGGACAACGGCGACATCACCACGATGACCGCCAAACGCGGCGAGTTGATGACCGATAGCCTCGACGGCACCGTGTCCTTGCGCCTCTACGAGGGTAACCGCTCGGTGTGGGACGTAAACACCAAAGCCGCATCGACGCTGCAGTTTGATACTTATAACTGGACGATCAACTTCGCCGACCTCGTGCGCTTCCGGGGCAGGGGCGGCGATAAAAGCGAATTGACGCTGCTCGAGCTCATGCGCGGCTACCGCTACAACCTCGCGGCCGGACGCGGCGCTTCCACTGTTGTCGACGCGAACCCGCCCGAGGGCAAGCCGGCCGAAGAGATCGTCGCGCCGTCCGCCGTGGCGGCCGAGTTCCACTTCCGCTTGGTGTTTTCGCTGTCGATGCTATTGCTGCCGGTACTTGCCGCGCCGCTCGGCATCATGACCAGCCGCGCCAGCCGTTCCTTCGGCTTGATCTTGGGCCTTCTGATTCTCGTTAGCTATCACAAGGTGCTCGAGTTCACGTCCGCCTACGCCGCGGCCACCGGGGCCCCTGCCGGCATCATGCTGTGGTCGATATTTGCACTCTTCACGGCGGCGACCCTGTATCTCTTTTTCCTGACCGAGCGTAAGGCCGGCACGCCGCCGGTGCTGCTGATGGAAGCCCGCTGGGTTTCTTTCACCGACCGCATCGCGCGCCTGTTCCGCCCCAAGCGGACCGCCGCGGGCACAACCTAGGGACGCCCGCATGATCCTATCGCGCTATCTCATTCAGGCTTTCATCGGACGCTTCGTCATGCTGCTCGTCGGGCTGGTTTTATTCCTGCAGACGCTCGACTTGCTTGCTCAGGCCAACGAGGTGCTCGCCGGTGGCGGCCCGCCCGCAGCGGCCCTCATACGTTATGTCTCGCTGCGTATGCCGTCGTTGATCGAGACCGTGGCGCCGCTGTCGGCGCTGCTGGGCGCTTTGACCGCCATGGTCGGCATGGCGACAACCAGTGAAATCCTTGCCATGCGCGCGGCGGGGCGCTCGGTCTTGAGCTTGGTCGGCGGACTGGTCAGCGTTGGACTGCTATTGTCGGTGATGCTGTTCACATTCTCGGAATTTGTTGTCGTGCCGGCCAACAGCCAGCTCGATGAATGGCGCGCCGCCGATTTTAAAACCGGCGAGCAGCCGTCGCCGACCGACGAGAACAGCTGGATTAGAGAGGGCGATGCCATCATCCGTATCGGTCACGTTTTACGCGACGGCACCGTCCTCAATGACATGCGCCTCTTCAAGCAGGACAAGGACGGCAACGTCAGCGATATTCTCAGCATCCGCCTGGCGACGTGGGAAGACGGGCACTGGAAGGTTTTTGATATCAAGCGCGTCGGCAGCAAGGACGGTCAGGACGACAGCACTGTCCCACAGACGTGGGACACCCAGCTCCGCCCCGAGCATTTCGGCCGTGACGTCAATCATCCCAACGAGCTGTCGCTCAACGCCCTGCACGAATACATCGGCACCGTGGCGATCGGCTCGCGCCCAGGGTACTTTTACGACACGTGGTTGCAGCAGAAAATCGCCGGCCCGGTCGTGCTGGCGCTAATGCCGCTTCTGGCCGCCATCGCCGCTTTCGCCCACCACCGCCAGGGCAGTTCGGTCGTGACCGTGGTATGGGGCGTGACCATCGGCTTTTCCTTCGTGGTGATCGACAATATCGTTCTCGCCATGGGCCAGTTCGGCTCGCTGCCGCCGGTCATGGCGGCCTGGCTACCGATTGCGCTGTTCGGCACCCTCGGCCTGTGGTTGATCTTCAATCTTGAACACACTGGCGCGCGTACGTGAGCGGCCTTATATACCGGCGGTATTGAGCCGTTTCGGCGACCTTTGGGGCAGGATACCCGTGAGTTTCAAACTGGGCTTCTGGAGCGACAAGGAATACCACCTCGACCGCATGGACTTGCGGGGCTTGGCGGCGGCCTATTTTCAATACTACGCCATTGCCGCTTACTTCGTGGTCGCGCTGCTTTCGGGTGCCGCGGCCATCAATGGCGTGCTGCGCGGCGCGGCGTCGGTTCTGCCCGTGCTTCTGTCAATGGCGGCCACTTTCTTCATCTATCCGGTGGTGTGGTATCTGCTGCATCGGAATATCCTGCACAGCAAATGGATGTGGAAGTCGCCGCTGACCGCCGGTACCTGGAAGCGCATTCATTACGACCACCACAGCGATCCCAACAATCTGAAAGTCCTGTTCGGCGCGCTTTATACGACGTTGCCGACGGTAGCTTTGGCCAGCATGCCGGTGGGCTATTGGCTGGCGGGCTGGACCGGCGCCCTGGCGGCGTTGTGCACCGGCGTCGTTCAGACGTGTTTCTATGAATTCTTCCATTGCATCCAGCATTTGGGCTATGCGCCGAAATGGGCCTGGGTGCGCGAGATCAAGAAATTCCACATGGCCCACCACTTCCACAATGAGAACGGCAACTTCGGCATCACCAATCTGTGGTGGGACAAGGTGCTGGGCACGTTCTATGACGGCGCGGCGGCGCGGCCGCGCTCGGCTACGGTCTTCAACCTTGGCTACGATGAAGAGGTCGCCAAGACCTATCCTTACGTTGCGAAGCTCACGCCCAACTGGCCGTACAATACCAATCCCGTGCAGCGCAAACGCGAGGAAGCCGCTGCTGCCGCGAGCAAGGCTGCGGGCGGTTCAGCACCCGCCGGTCAAGTCGGCGCGAGCTAGCCCCTCGCATGGATGCCTCTGTGCCCCTGTCAGATATCAAGATCCGCCGCGTCGGGGCGGATACAAACGTCGCCGCTTTCTTGCATGTGCCCCATGTCACGCAAGGGCACGACCCTTACTGGGTCGCGCCGCTCGCCATGCTTGAAGCGCCGCGATTGAATCCAAAGAAAAACCCGTGGTTCAAACACGGCGAGGCGGCGCTCTGGGTGGCCGAGCGCAACAATAAGCCGGTAGGGCGCATCTCTGCCCAGGTCGATCAAAGCCACCTCGCGCGTTACAAGGACGCGACCGGCTTCTTCGGCTTCTTTGAATCCATCGACGATCAAAACGTTGCCGACGCTCTATTCAAGGCGGCCGCCGATTGGCTGCGCGAACGCGGTATGAAGCGCTGTCTCGGGCCCTTCAGCTTCAACGTCAATGACGAGTCCGGTTTGCTGATCGACGGCTTCAATTGTCCACCGCGCATGATGATGGGCCACGCCCAACCGTATTACGCCGGCCTGCTCGAAGCCGCCGGTTTCACCAAAGTCGTGGACATGCGGGCGTACCTGACACCCATGGATACCGGCTTGCCCGGCAAGCAGCTCACGTGGCTGAAGCGTTCCCTCGATCGCAATCCCAGTCTCAAAGTGCGTCCCATCGATATGAGCCGCTATGACGAGGAAATGAAAGCCATCGGCGAGATTTTTAGGGCGGCCTGGGTCGACAACTGGGGCTCGATCGCCATGACCGACGCCGAAATCGCCCATATGGCCGACGAGATGAAGCTGATCATCATCCCCGAACTGGTCTCTATCGCGACCGTCGACGGCAAGCCGGCCGCCATGTGCGTGGCTTTGCCTGATCTCAATGAAATGATTCGCGACTTGAAGGGCAAGCTTTTCCCGGTCGGCTGGGCGAAGCTGTTGTGGCGTATTCTCACCCGCCGGTCATATGTCTCGGGCACGCGCGTGCCGCTCATGGGCGTCGTGCCCGAATACAAGAACAAGCCTATGGGCTCCTTGCTCGCGCTACTGACCGTGGGCGCCGTGCGCGAGGCTTCGCTCAAGCTACGCATGCCGGTCTGTGAAATGAGCTGGGTGCTGGAGTCCAATACCCAGACCTGCCATTCCATCGAAGCCATCGGCGGGCGGGTCTATAAGGCCTACCGCATGTTTGAGAGGGCGCTCTGATGCTCGGCGCGTTCGTGCGCCTCTTTCTCGTCATCCTGGCTTTGGCGGGTGTGACGATCCTGTTCTTTTACGCCTTCGTCGCGGCGTTGATCCTTACGCCGATCCTGTTCCTGTTGTTTTTCCTGTTCGGCCGTAAGCCGACGGGGGAATGGTGGGTCGTCCGGCAAGGCCAGCGTCCCGGGTCACAGCCCGGCTTGGTCATCGACCACGATCCTGCCGATCTGCCGCCAGCTGATAAACCCTAGGCCGCGTGCGGCCGCTCGTCGCAGCAGCGCTCCACTTCCACCGTGACATGACTGAGACAGTCAATTCCCGCGAGCAGGCTTTTGTAGTGGGCGGGCGTACGCGCGTGATGGGTCACCACGGTCACGACCGCGGCCAGATGCCCGGGGCCGACACGCCATACATGCAAGTCGGCAACGCGGTTGTCGGGCTCCGCTTCGATCGCCTTGCGGACCGCTTCGGTGGTGTCGCCGGACGGTGCGGCGTCCAGCAGGATTCGTCCCGCCTTGCCCATGAGGCTCCAGGCCCACTGCGCGATAATCGCCGCGCCGACGATGCCGATCACCGCGTCCAGCCACGTCAGCCCCCAAAACAGCCCGGCGACCAGTGCGGCGATCGCCAGCACCGAGGTCGCCGCGTCCGCCACCACATGTACATAGGCCGCACGCATGTTGTGATCTTGATGGTGGTGATGGACGTCGGGTGACTCATCGGCGTGGGAATGGCCGTGATCACGAGCATGATCATGGCCATGCTCTTCGCCCTTCAATATCCAGGCGCTGACCACGTTAACGGCCAGCCCCAATGCGGCGACAACAATCGCCTCGTTGAAAGCGATGGTCACAGGTGCGATCAGCCGCTGGACGGACTCGATGACCATGAAGGTCGCGATTACCAGCAGCAGCATGGCGCTTGAAAATGCCGCCAGATCGCCGACTTTTCCGGTGCCGAAGGTGTAGGTGCTATTCTCGGCGTGGCGGTGGGCATAGGCATAAGCGAAAACCGCGATACCCAGGGCCGCCGCGTGGCTCGCCATATGCCAGCCGTCGGCCAGCAGGGCCATGGAGCCAAACAGGCTGCCGGCGATGATCTCACCAACCATCATCAACGCCGTCAGCACCAGCACCGCTTTCGTGCGACGGGCGTTTTTGCCATGCCCTTCGGCCAGGAACCGGTGATGTTTCAGCCACGGGGCCAGAGAGTCGCTATGCATGGCGTTCTCGATCCTCACCGAAGTAACTCAAGTGCCTTAATCATACCAATCTTGCGGCGTCTATTCTATCTCCGCCGCCTGCCTTATGCTGACGTGAAAATTCGCTCAGGAAAAGTGTAACGGGAGTGGCTTAGATGTACCTTGTCACGCGGACGACCCTGAAAGCCTTGTTTGCGGCGGTGATGTTATGCGCGCTGCCGGCCTTTGCCCAGAACGGTTACACCAACAAGGGGATAACGCTCGAAGGCATCGGCAAGGCTTATATGGGCCGGGACATTGCCGCGGTGATGGGCATCGCCGGAGCTGAATGGCTTGAGCGCGGCGAGCGCGCCAAGGAAGAGGGCACCGATAAGCTCCTGCCGCTGCTGGGGCTTCAACCCAACACCGTGGTGGCAGATGTCGGCGCGGGAACCGGCTATTTCAGTTTTCGCATCAGCCCGCTTGTGCCGCAAGGCCGGGTTTACGCCGAAGACATTCAGCAGGAGATGCTCGATCTCATCACTGCCCGCAAGACGAAGGGTGCGGGCAAAAATATCGTCACGGTTTTGGGCGGCGTCGCCGATCCGCTGCTGCCCGCGAACGGCGTTGATTTGATTTTGCTGGTCGACGTCTATCACGAGTTTTCATATCCCCGCGAAATGGGCCAGGCCATGGTGCGCGCGCTGAAGCCTGGTGGGCGCATCGCCTTGGTGGAATACCGCGGTGAAGATGCCAGCGTGCCGGTCAAGGAACTTCACAAGATGACTGAGGCTCAGGCCAAAAAAGAAATGGCCGCGCTCGGCCTGCAATGGGTCAGCACCGACAGCACGACGCTGCCATGGCAGCACGTGATGATTTTCGCAAAGGCGAAGTAGCCGGGCGAAATAGCCGCCTAGGCTTCCGGCTGCGGCAGATTGGGTGTGACCGCTGGCGGGGCCTGGTAGGGCGCGATGTCCGGCTGCGGGGATTGCGGCGCGGGAACTTCCTGCGGGAGCGGCGGCTTGATATCGGGCTCTGACTCACCCTCTTGCGGATCTAGGGCCTCGCTATCTTGGTGTCCTGTGCCGCTCAATTCTCCGCCGGCCAGCTCAGGCGACAAGACCGGACACCCCATCAGAATGTTCACGGTGTTGAACGCTTCTTCGGTCCATATGCTGTTCACGCCGACCTCCTCGCCTACGGGCGGAATCCACGCTTCAAGTTTCATCAATACAACGTCGGGGGCTTAGCAAAGTTGTGTCGCGCGAAGGTTGAATCGCACGCGCAAAGGGGAACTTAGCCCCCGGGTTGGCATTACACCTTTGCGCCGCGAAACCCAAATCGCGGGCCGTTTAGCAAAGGTTCGAGGCCCATCATGAAGACGTTGTTTGGTGCCATGATACTCTCCTCTGTGGTCGGTTTTTCGGCCGCATTCTCGGCCTATGCGGCCTCGCCGGTCGAATTACTCAGCGTTTCCTTGCAGTCGTCTTCGGCGGTGCAGCCCGCCATAGCGCGGAACTCGGTCGACGCAGCGACGTCGAGTGGCGCGCCAGTGAGTTTGCTCGCACCGGGCGTGATGTGCGGCATTTCGGAACCGGCGAAGGTGTGCGCGGTCCGTCGGGCAGCCGAACGCCGCGCCCATGAGGTCGCCGCCGCCGCTATACCGCGGCGAAATGCCCTGCCGATGGCGCTGTTGATTCCCGCAGGTCTCACGCCCGTGCGGGCTGTCGCTTGCGATCCGCAGATGACGGTGGAAGAGCGCGACCGGCTGACCCGCCGCGGGCCCGGTGTCCCGTCAGCGCCGGTTCCGCCCGTGGTCACGGTGCCGCAAGCGCAGACGCCGCCGATTGTCGCCGATCCTGAGAGCGTTATCCGGCCGCCGCCGACCGGCGACACGGAGTTGGTCAAGAAGCCGCCGCAAACCGACTCACAAATGCCGGTGATCAAGCCCAGAGCCAATCCGCCGGTTATTCAGTAAGGGCTTCTATCCCATAAGCGCCGTGGCCTGCTCGATGGGAACTTCGCGCGGACGATCGATTAAAAGGGTTTCCGGGAACCGTATCGTGGCCGTGGTGCCTGTGCCCACGGTGCTGTCGATCAAGAGTTCTCCGCCCAGCAAATCCATATAGCGTTTGCAGATCGACAGACCGAGGCCGGTTCCCTGTCCGCTATGCGAAACCGAGGGGTTTCCCTGCAAGAACGGTTCACCGAGACGTTTCAAGAGGGCCGGCTCAATGCCGGCGCCATGGTCACTGACGGCGATGTCGAGGTGCCGGCCTTCACTGTACCGGGCGCCGATGACGATTTCGCTATGGGGCGGCGAGAACTTAATGGCATTGGACAGAAGGTTGATCACAACCTGTCGGCTGAACCGCTGATCAGCCGACACCAACGGCAGACGGGGCTGAATCGCGACACGTATGCGGATCGTCCGCTGCGCGGCTAAACCTTCAACGAAGGACGCCGCCGCCACAATAACGTCGGCCATATCGATGGCTTCGCGATGGAGCGGCTGCACGCCGGACTCAATTTTTGCCATATCCAGGATATCGTTGACAATGTTGAGAAGATGCTCGCCAGACCTGTGAATGTGGTCGGCATAGGCTGTGTAGGCCGGGGCAATGCTCTCGCCGAGAACCTTGTTCTTGATGATCTCCGAAAAACCCATGATAGCATTTAAAGGCGTGCGAAATTCGTGGCTCATGTGCGCAAGGAAGCTGCTCTTGGCGTCATTGGCTTCTTCAGCCGAGGCTTTGGCTTGACGCAGGGCCCTTTCATTTTCCTCGGTGCGCCTGATTTGTCGCAGAATGATCGAAGCGAAAACGATCATCGCCAATACAATTCCGGCCACCGCTAGGGCGACGGCATTTCTGGCGGTGCGCCAGGACGCAAGAAAGTCCTCGGCATCCAGTGTGACCGACACCTGCAGCGGCGCATTCGTGATATTGACGCGAGCCACAACCTGCTTTGCGACCCCTGCGCCGACCGTTGTAACTGACTCGTGCGAGACGATCGTTGCAACTTGCGGGGTTTCGCCCCGGGATTTATCGATTGCCCCAATGGGGATTGTTTCATTGGGTGTCGCTGCGATCAGGCGCCCGTCGGGGGTCCACAGGCCGATGCGGCCGTGGGGCCCCACGTCGAGGCCGCCGAAATATTTCGCAAAAAACTCCTGCCGTATCAGGGCGAAGACAAAACCCTGCAACGCACCGTTCCTGTCCATGACCCTGATGCCCACGGGATATATCCAGGCGTTGTTGGACGGCGCTTGCGGACGACGGTCGCGATAAACTTCGCCGACCAGGAGATCGCCGCCGATATCGGTGATTGCTTCGAACGAAATGCCGGACATATAGGCGCGCCCCACATCCACTGGAAATGTGCGCGCGCCAGCAATGCCTATGTAATCCTTATCGAGCAAAAAATAGGTCATGACCGCGGGCGCTTTCGGCAACTTCGTCGCCATCAGATCGTGCAGATAAGCTTCGTTGATGATTCTGCCGTCCTCAAGTTCCCCTTGTTCCGTGGCGTGGCGAAAGACGTCGGCAATGCCTTCCAAGACGCGGAAGGTTTCGCCGAATGTTTGAGTCGCATGAGACTGTATTGTCCATGCCGTGCTGAGCGCGGAGCGGGTCGTGGTGTCCATGACCGCGCGATATTGTTCGGCAAGATTGTAGGCGCCCGCGGCCATCACCAAGACGGCGAAGCTTGAGACTAGCAATATGGTGGCGATCCTGAGACGGCGCAGCGATGAGGCCCCCAACTTCTTGGTGGATGTGCCGCTTAGAGGTTTCATGACGGCTGCCCAAGGATCATTGTGCCACGCATCATCGTGATTGGCCTCTGAAGAAGCAGAAAGGTCACCCCAGCCCTTTATACACGTTTAGACGCAGGCCGACGACTAGGCGGCTGGCGTCGGCGCATATTTCGATATCGCCGCCTTCAGCGCCTTAAACAACGCTTGGCCGATTTCCCCGCCGTCGCCCTCGATTTTTTCGCGCAGCACCGCGCGCATGGTGTCGATATGGGCCTTGACGATTTCCAGATTGGCGTCGTCCTGGCGGCAGGGCGGCTTGGTGACTTCGTACAGCGATTTCCCGAACACGGTGATCAGCGGGTAGCCAAAGGTGCCGCCCTGGCCGCGCAACTCGTGGGCGATCAGGTTGATCTCTTCGAATTGCGCCGTGCGGTCGCCGCTGACCTGTTTGGCCTCGGTGACTTGCCGCGACAGCCGATCAAGATAGCCTTTGGCCCAATCCAGGAAGCCGTCGGCCTCGCGCTTCAGAGCCTGCTCGGCGTTGAACAGCACGTCGTCCGGCAGCGCGAAGGGCTGGCGCATGGCGTTGGAGCCCATCTTCTGTTTGAGATAGTTGGGCAGCTTGAAAAGCCAGACGTCGCTCGGCGCGGAAGGTTTCTCAACCTTGTCTTTGGAATAAACGATGGTGGCATGGGATTCGTCGGGCTTGCGGCGTTCCCGGCCCCCGGGCGGACCGGCCTTGCTGGACCGGCGGCGGCAGGGGCCGAAGTAGGTCTGCGTGGTCACGAACTGGCGCGGCGCGTCGATGATGCGCTGAAGCACTTTATAGATGTTCTCCACCGAGAACGGCTTGGCCATGAAATCGTTGACACCGTGATCGCGGCTAGCCTCGACGTTGACCCGGTCGGCGGCGCCCGACAGCATGATGAACGGCATAAACCGGCTGGGCGAAGCCTTGTCGTCCCGGAGCCATTGCAAAAGATGCACGCCGCTCACCGGCGACATGACGAAATCGGAAATGACGATATCGATGGGCTCGACGGCGCTGCCGAAGTTTTTGGCGGTCAGTTTGAGATATTCAACGGCTTCCTTGCCGTTCTTCATCTTTTGAAGGCGGGTGAAACCCATACGTTTCAAGCTGTTGTACAGGATATCGAGCATGTACTCGTTATCCTCGACCACCATGATGGAGATGCGGTCGTGGCCCGGGTCTACCTTGTCTTTATTCAGCATCGACACGTTAGAAATTCCTATCCCTATTCCAGGGATATACGCGAAGTTCTTGGAAAGGTTGAGAACTATCCGAGGGGCGGGACGCACTCAAGCCATCGTTCGGCAGAGTTCGCCAGCCTACCGGGCACGGTTCAAAACCACAATCTAAGTTTATGTATTCAATGCACTTTTGGCAAATGAAACGGAATATTTCAGGCCGCTATGCAGGCCGCGAAGGTGGCGGCATCGACATTGCCCCCCGACAATATGATCCCGACGGTCCGCCGCCGGCCGCCTTGGCTGCCGGGGTGATGCCCCGCCAGGAGGGCCGCCAGGGCTACGGCGCCGCCCGGTTCCACCACGATCTTTAAGTGCTCAAAGGCAAAGGCCATGGCCTTTTGCACCTCGGCATCGCTGACCGCATAGCCGCCGCTTAACGCCGTCCGGTTTACCTGCCAGGTCAGCGCGCCCGGCGTCGCCACCAACAGCGCGTCGCACAGGGCATTGGCCGTGGAGGCATTGCGCTGCCGCTCTCCGGCCGCCAACGACCGGCGATGGTCGTCATAGCCGGCTGGTTCGGCCACATAGACTTTGGCCGCCGGGTTGGCATGGTGAACAGCAAGGCCGACGCCGGCGATGAGCCCACCGCCGCTGGCCGGAACGATCACGTCGTCCAGGGTCAGATCGAGCTGCTTTGCTTGGGCCATCAACTCCAGGCCGACGGTGCCTTGGCCGGCCATGACGTGCGGGTCGTCATAGGACGGCACGATGACCGCTCCGCGTTTGGCTGCGATGCCGCGCGCGATGGTTTCGCGATCTTCGGTCAGACGGTCGTGGGTGACGACCTCGGCGCCAAAATTGCGTGTATTCGCCATCTTGATGGTCGGCGCGTCGGCGGGCATGACGATGGTGGCCGGAATACCCAGCAACTTCGCTGCGGCCGCCACACCTTGGGCATGATTGCCCGACGACCAAGATACGACGCCGGCTTTGCGCTCCTCGGCACTGAGTTGGGCCAGCCGGTTGAAGGCGCCGCGGAACTTGAAGGACCCGGTGTACTGCAAGGGCTCGGCCTTCAGCAGTACCGTCGCGCCGGTGCGTTTATCCAATTCCGCGGAGCGGAGCACGGGCGTGAGCACCGCGACGCCCAAAGACATGTCACGCAGGCGGGCGGCAGCGGCTTCGACGTCGGCATGAGTCGGGAGTGTTTGAGTCACGGGAGAACCTCGGGAAGGAGCGGGGTTGCACACAGACTACCATACTCCGGCGTGTCCCTCACCACATGCTGGTGTAAGCTGCGCCATCTCGAAGTTCTCGCCCGGAGACACACCCCTTGTTGCCGCAAGATGGCGCTTTGCGCCGCCTCGTTTTGATCATGTTCATGGCGGTGCCGCTGCTGTTCGGCGGGATCGCGCTTGTTCTGGGCCAGGACGGCAATTGGGATCTGCGCAATTACCATTGGTACGACGCTTACGCCCTGCTGCACGGCCGCATTGATCAAGATATGGCGCCAGCGCAAATTCCGACCTTCTATAACCCCACCCTCGATATCCCGTTTTTTCTGGCCGCGAATGTCCTGCCCGCGCGTGTTTTCAGCTTCCTGTTGGGCGTTCTGCAGGGCGGTAATTTCATCCCGCTCTATCTGCTGGCGGCGGCGACCTTGCGTCTCGGCGGCGAGCGTCCCCAGGTTTTTGTCGCCGCGTTGATCGCGCTGGTAGGCATGATCGGCGGCGGTCACCTCGCCCTGGTGGGCGCGGTGTTTTACGACAATATCATCAGCCTGCTGGTGTTCTCGGCCATGGTGGTCGTCCTTAAAAGCGCGGCGATCCTTCAGCACGGCAATCTGCCGGCCGCACTGCGCCGGGCGGCGCTCGCGGGCCTTCTGGTCGGCTGCGGTGTCGGGCTCAAACTGCCCACACAGATCTTTGCCGTGGGCGTGTGTTTCGGACTTCTGTTCATTCCGGGACCGGGTGTGCGGCGTTTCCTGCTGTCCTTCGTCTGTGGCCTCGGCGTGATCGCGGGCTTTGCCATCTTCGGCGGTTGGTGGATGTGGGAGTTGTGGACGCACTACGGAAACCCGCTGTTTCCCTACTTCAACGACATCATCCGCTCGCCCTGGGCACTGGCTGAGAGCTACCGCGATGCCCGCTTTGTGCCGAAGTCCGCGGCCCAGGCTTTATTGCTGCCTTTCCAGCTTTTCGTCGACGGCAAGGCCGCCGGCGAGATCGCCTTCCGCGATGCCCGCGTTCTCGGCGCCTATATCGTTCTGCTGGCGACCCCGTTCATGCTGATGATCGCGCGCGCCAAGAACGAAGTGAACAATGAAACGCCCGCCGCCGATGCTTTCGCCGTGCGTTATCTCGTCGCGGCGACGGCCTTGTCCTACGGCGTCTGGCTCGCGCTGTTCGGCATTTACCGCTATATCGTTCCCTTGGAGATGTTGGCGCCGCTGGTGGCCGTCGGCTGCATCGCTTTTTGGCCGCTGGTTTGGCCGCGTCAACTCAGTCTCGCCTTCGGCCTTCTGGGTTTCATGGTCGTTACCGTTCAGCCGGGCAACTGGGGCCGCGTGCCGTGGGCCGCCAACGGAAAATTTGTCGATGTCGATGCACCCTCCATCGCCGATCCGGCGCGGACTCTGGTGCTGATGACCGGCTTCGCGCCCACGGCCTTTGTCATTCCGGCCTTTCCGGCGGCGGCAGCGTTCTTACGTCCCCACAGTTATTTCATCGAGCCCGAACACGCGACGCGCTTCAACGTCGTTCTGCATGATCGCGTCGCGGCCCATGACGGCGCGATCTACCTCCTGCAGGCGACGTGGGAAACCTGGGCCGCCGAGAAAGTTCTGCCGGACCTGGGCTTGCGCCTCGCGCCCGAGGGATGTCGTCCCATACGCGCCAATCTTGATAGCGAGCTGGAGCTGTGCGCCCTCGCGCGCGTAAATTCGCAAAGTGCCAACCCGTGAGGATTTTATGCTATGACTAGCGCCTTGGCCTAATATCGGTTTGTCTTATGTCCGCGTCCCCCTCCATTGCCGTGTTGATCCCCTGCTACAATGAAGAGGCCGCCATCGGCCGCGTTGTGGCGGATTTTCGCGCAGCCCTGCCCGAAGCTGCGATTTACGTCTACGACAACAATTCGCGCGATAAGACGGCCGCCGTGGCTGCCGAAGCCGGAGCCATCGTGCGTCACGAATCCCTTCAGGGCAAAGGCAACGTCGTGCGCCGTATGTTCGCCGACGTCGAAGCCGATGTTTACGTGATGGTCGACGGCGACGACACCTACCACGCCGCCAGCGCGCCCGCCTTGATCCACAAACTGCTGGCCGAGCAGTTGGACATGGTCAACGCCGCGCGCGTGACGCAAGTCGAGGCGGCTTACCGGCCCGGCCATCGCTTCGGCAACCTTATGCTGACCGCGCTGGTGAGCTTCGTTTTCGGCAAGCGCACGGCCGATATGCTCTCCGGATATCGCGTGTTCTCGCGCCGCTTCGTGAAATCCTTTCCGACCTTGGTGGTCGGCTTCGAGATCGAAACCGAGCTGACGGTGCATGCGCTGGAGTTGCGCATGCCGATCACCGAGGTCGCGACGCCCTATAAAGACCGCCCGGCGGGCTCGGTCAGCAAATTGTCGACCTTCAAGGACGGATTCCGCATTCTGTTCATGATCGGCAAGCTGGTGAAGGAGGAGCGCCCGCTGGAATTTTTCTCACTCGCCGCCGGGCTGCTGACCTTGTTTTCGATCGTTCTCGCCTGGCCGTTGTTCGTGACCTATTTCGATACCGGCCTGGTGCCGCGCCTGCCGACGGCGATTTTATCGACGGGCTTGATGATCCTCGCGTTCCTGGCCTTGGCCTGCGGCTTGATCTTGGAAACCGTCACGCGCGGCCGGCGCGAAATGAAGCGCATGGCTTATCTCGCCCATCCTGCGCCGCAGCTTCCGCCGTCGCCGAATTTTCGGCATTGACGGCTTTGGCCCTGCAGCTCGATCCACGCCTTACCGAATTTCTGCGCTTCGCCGCTGTGGGCGTGGTCGGTCTGCTCGCCGACATGGCGGCGCTGACGATCGCGCTTCAGGCACTGCATCTCGACGTTTATAGCGGGCGGGTTTTTTCCTATCTCATTGCCGCTACGACCACCTGGGCGTTGAATCGCCGGTTCACATTTAAGAGCACCGATCCGGCGCCCGCGCAGTGGGCGAAGTTTCTGGGCGCAAATGCCTTGGGCGGCGCGGTCAACTACGGCGTCTACGCCGCGATCGTGACCTTCAGCGCGCGCGGGGCGGCTTGGCCGGTGCTGGGCGTGGCCGCCGGCTCCGTGGCGGGGTTAGCCTTCAATTTCTCGGTCAGCAAGGTCTGGGTATTTAAGAAATAACATCCTGGCGTTGAATCTGACGCAATTATGATGGCTGGAATATCAGCCTTATGAAGGGCTTATGGGGTGGTGGGCCGCGCCCTACCATATCTGCCATCAGCTCAAAACTAATCAAAGTTTTAATTGCGCCCTGATCCCACCGCGCGTTAATTGTAATCGCTTTTCGGGGGGCTTCCAGCCGGCCATCGCTTTGACATCTTCTTGGTCAAAATAGCGTCTGTGAGAACCTTGGTAAAAGGACCACCTCAGTCGTGCGGCGCACCGCCGAATACTTGGCGAATATCTGGGAGGGCATCTTGAAGCCGGCCCGAACTGGTTTTTTGAGATCAACGGTCAACTAACGGACCAACTTCAACAGTGAGGAATTTTTATGCGTAAGGCAATTTTGTGGGCTGCGATCCTGGTCCCCTTCTCGTTCGTGTCGGCGCAAGCCGCGGGCGACGCCGCCATGGGTAAGCGCCAGGCCGGCGTGTGCACCTCGTGCCACACCTTCAACGCCGGCGAAAAGCCGAAAGTCGGCCCGAACCTGCACGGCATCATCGGCCGCAAGGTCGGCAGTGTGGCCGATTTCGCCTATTCCGACGCCATGAAAAAGGCCGGCTTTGTCTGGGACGAAGAGAAGCTCGAAAAGTATCTCACGAAGCCCCAAGACTTCATTCCGGGCAACAAGATGCAGTTCCCCGGCTTTCCGAAGCCGGAATCCCGCGCCAACGTCATTGCCTATCTGAAGGAAGTTTCGAAGTAAGCTTCGGCTTCTTCCGATAAGGTTTCGGCTCTCGGCCGTACGGGTGAAAAAACCCGTACGGCCGCAGTCTTTTTAGGGCGCCTTTTCAGCACACATTGCCAGTCTCTGCATTTCGTGCAGAATCTGCCGATGTTTGAACAAGCAATCAGGAAGCTCTACGATCATCTGTATGCCAACGCCGCGGTGAAAACCCCGGCGGCCATTGGCACCGAGATCGGCAAGCTGCTGCACACAGGCCTTTATCTCGAGACGGTTGAAGAGGCCAGCCCCGGTTTCCCGGTTGATGCGGGCGCGGAAAACGCGGCCGAAAACATTGCCCGCGCCCGCGCCGCCTTCGCGCGCATGAACAACGCCTGGGCGCTGTATCCACACCTCGCGCGAATTGACCTTGCCGACTTCGACCTGGCCTACGCCTGCGCGCGTCTCGCGGGCGTGGTGATTTCCGACCCGCGTCACGACTACCTTGGCGATGCCACCGAGATCTTCCGCTCCGATTGGGCGAAACAGGCGGGCGGACAATTTTTCACCGACCAGTTTGTCACGCGCCTCGCCATGACGTTGCTGCGTTTCGATCCCCGGAATGGCGACGACCTCGTCGACATCTGTGCCGGAACCGGCGGGTTTTTGCTGGCAGGGTTGCACCATATCCGGAGGTTGGTGGAGAAGGAGAGCGGTTCGGCAGGTCTTGTCGCGCCGCTGGCGCGCAAGGCCCTCAAGGGTCAGGACGTGGACGCCGGCGTCGCGGCCGTCGCCAATGCTAGCCTTAACAGCCGCCTGGGTGCGGTGGGCGACAGTCTCGTCTCCGTGGGCGATTCCTTGCGCAGTCCTTCCGGCAACAGCCGCTTCCGCGCAGGGAGCCATCTCTGCATCGCCACCAATCCGCCCTTCGGCACCAAGATCACGATCAAGGACCCGGCGATCCTGAAGGATTTTGAGCTGGGCTTTGCCGTGTCGGCGCGCGCGCCGGATATTCTTTTCCTGGAAAAGAATCTGCGGCTTTTGCGCCCCGGCCGGGGCCGCATGGCCGTGGTGATTCCTTATCAGCTGCTCTCGGGCCCTCAGGCCCGCGTTGTCCGCGACTGGCTTTTGCGCAACGGCAAGGTGCGAGCCGTTGTCGACCTGCCGGCGGAGACCTTCCAGCCGCACACTGGCACCAAGGCCTCGCTGGTTTTGATCGAACGGCGGCCGCGGCCGTTGGCGCTCGAAGACATCGACGATACCCACGAAATCTTCTTGTCAGTGCCCCGCTGGATCGGTCACGACCGGCGCGGCAACCGCGTGTATCGAGATGAAAATATTCTGACAGATTTCCCCGACGTCGAGGCCGCCTTCGAACACTTTCTTGCCGACGGCAATGTCGGCGATGGGCACAAAGGCAGTTTTCTCGTCAACGCGCGTACTGTTCTCGAAGAGCCGTCCTTGCGTCTCAACGCTGCGTTCTACGCGCAACCCGCTTCGCCCAGGACTGGGCCACCCTTGGCGAGCCTAGTGCAACGCATTTTCTGTCCTGGCCGTTTCAAGCGAGCCTATGTGGACCCTGGCCCGGGCGCCGTGCCCTTTCTCGGCGGCGCCAATATCTCCGAGTTGATGCCGACAGGCGTCAAGTGGCTCGCCGGCGACGACCCAAAGCTCAAGGATCTGCGGGTGGAAGAGGGCTGGATTCTGGTGACGCGCAGCGGGTCCACCGGCATTGTCGCCAGCGTGCCGGCGGCCTGGCAGGACGCCGCCATATCAGAGCACGTTATCCGCATCGTCCCGGACCCGGCTAAGATCGACCCCGGTTATCTGCTCGCCCTCTTGCGCAGTGCCTATGGCCAAGCCTATCTCACGCGCGGCATCTTCGGTTCGGTCATCGACGAAATCACGCCGGAGTATGTCGGTGAGATGCCCGTACCGGCGCTGGAGGATAAAGCCTTGGCCGAAATCGCGAAAGCTGTGCGGAACGCCGAGGCCGCGCGCAACCAGGCTGCCGCCGGCTTTGATGGGGCCGCCGCGCTCACAAATCGCGCGTTAGGGATGTAACCTATGCAAACCCTCACGTCGGAAGAGATCGACTATGTCAGCGCGAGCTTTAGGGCCTGGTGCGCGGTCCACACGGAATCGCACGCGAAACCGGCGCCGACCCTGGAAAGCGCCTTCGCCTATTTCTCCTATGTTCAGGAGCATGAGCCCTTTGTGGCCGAGCTGATCGATGGCGACTGGGAGGATTTCGTGGCCTTCCTGCGCGAACGCCAACTGCTGGCGGGCTAGGGCGGCATCGATTATGTATCGTGCATGACATCTTCATCCGACCCCGCAGCGCTGCAGCAAGCTCAAGCCAAGTTTCTTGAGGGCTGGGCGCATCATCAGCGTGGCCAGATCGGCCAGGCCTGGGGGCTTTATCAGGAAGTCCTCGCGCTCGCGCCGCGCCACTTCGATGCATTGCACCTCGCTGGAATCATCGCGGCCCAGGCGCGGCATTTTGAGGAAGCGGTTGATCTTATGGGCCGCGCCCTGGCGGTCGATCCCGACAACGCCGCCGCACTCTACAATCGCGGCAACGCACAGCTTGAAATGGGCCGTCCCCAGGACGCCATAGAAAGCTTCGACAAGGCCATCCGGCTTGATCCGGCGCAAGCCGCCGAACCCTATAACCAGCGCGGCAACGCCTTGTGGACGTTGAGACGTCCGCAAGAAGCCCTTGAAAGCTTCGACAAGGCGCTCCAGCTCCATCCGAATTTCGCCGAAGCCCACAACAATCGCGGCAATGCCTTGCGCGACCTTAAGCAATCCGATGCGGCGCTGGCGAGTTACGACAAGGCCATCGCGATCAACAGCGGCTATGCCGATGCCTACTATAACCGTGGTGTGATCCTGCGCGCCCTGAAGCGGTTCGCGGACGCCATCGCCAGCTACGACCGCGTGATCGCGCTGAAACCAACTTATGCCGAGGCCTACTCCAGCCGCGGCCTCGCGCTGGCGTCCCTGAAACAGTTCGAGGCCGCCATCGCCGACTATAACCAAGCCATCGCGGCCAAGCCCGACTACGCCGAGGCTTATAACAATCGCGGCTTGGCGCTGGGCGAGCTCAGGCGTTACGACGATGCGCTGGCCAGCTACGACGCCGCCATCCGCATCAAGCCCGACTATTCCGAGGCTTACAGCAACAGCGGCGTCGCGCTGAAGGACGCGGGTCAGCTTGAAGCCGCGCTGGTGTGCTACGACAAAGCCATCGAACTGAAGCCCGCGTCGGCCGAAGCGCACTACAATCGCGGCGTCGTTCTCAACGACATGAAGCGCTACGCCGAGGCCGTCGCCGCCTATAGCCGCGCGCTTGAAATCAATCCTGCTTACGCCTTCCTGCACGGCCTTAGGCTCTACACCAAGCTCAACATTTGCGATTGGCGGGACTTCGACGCCGAGGTCGCCAAGGTCCTCGCGGAAATTGCGCGCGGTGAGTCGGCTTCGCCGCCGTTTTCACTGCTCATGCTGACCGATGCGCCCGTACCCTTGCGCAAGACCGCCGAGATCTGGGCGCGCGAAGAGCAACCGCCGAGCTGCGTCTTGGGCCCTATGCCAAAGCGCGCGCCCAGTGAAAAAAGCAGTGAAAAAAGAGCGGCAAAAATCCGCGTCGGCTATTTCTCCATGGACTTCCACAACCATCCGGTGTCGCAACTGCTGGCCGGAGTCATCGAAGCCCATGACCGCGATAAATTCGAGGCCGTCGCCTTCTCCTACGGCCCCGACACCCAGGACGATATGCGCCGGCGGATAAAGCAGGCCTTCGATCAGTTCATCGATGTGCGCGAACAATCGGACCTGGAGATCGCGGCCCTCGCGCGCCGCATGGAGATCGACATCGCCGTCGATCTCGCCGGCTACACCGGCCAGCCCCGCACTGGCGTCTTCGCGCTGGGCGCTGCGCCGCTGCAGGTCAATTTCCTCGGTTATCCCGGCACCATGGGCGCTGCGTATTACGACTACCTCATCGCAGACCGTATCGTGATTCCCGATTCGGCCAAGCCTTACTATGCCGAGCGCATCGTCCACATGCCGCACTGCTATCAGCCCAATGACACTAAACGCGCTGTCTCGGACCGCATGGTCGCGCGCGCTGAGCTGGGCTTGCCGCCGCGGGGCTTCGTGTTTTGCTGCTTCAACAACAACCTCAAGATTTCGCCAGCGACCTATGACTCTTGGATGCGCATCCTCGGGCGCGTGCCGGGCAGTGTGCTGTGGCTGCTGGAAGACAATCCGGCGGCGGCGGCCAATCTCCGTGTCGAAGCCCAGCGTCGCGGGATCGAGCCCGCCCGCCTGGTGTTCGCGCCGCGCATGCCCTTCGGCGACAATCTCGCCCGCCAGCGCGCGGCGGATCTGTTTTTGGACACGCTGCCCTACAACGCCCACACCACCGCTAGCGACGCGCTGTGGGTCGGTTTGCCGGTCCTGACATGCACCGGCGCCTCCTTCGCCGCCCGTGTGGCCGCGAGCATTCTTACCGCCGCCGGCCTGCCCGAGCTGATCACCGGAACGCGCGCCGCGTTCGAGGACAAAGCTGTCGGCCTCGCGAGCGACGGCCCCGCTTATGCGCGGCTCAAGAAAAAACTCGCCGACGCCCGCGCCACCGCGCCCTTGTTCAACGCCGCGCTCTACGCCCGGCACATCGAGGACGCCTATAGCCAGATGCAAAGCCGTTCTGAGGCGGGTTTATCGCCCGCGCATTTGAGCGTGCCCGCACTGGATAACTAAGGCAGGGTTATCGGGGCGCGCGTCATACCGGCAGCAGCGGATGCGGCGGCGGAACACGTGACCGATGAAGACCTCGCAGCGGTCGATTCCGCGGCCCTCAGAGGAGCGATAGCGGGCAGGGAATCACGCCAAACTTGCTTTGAATCTCCAAAAATCTTCGGTTAATGTGCGTAGTCACCTGCCTTTGGGCACGTTTGGCTTCTTCGAGCTGATGCCTGGGCGAACAATGCGCTGGCTTATGCGGGCGGTGTAAGCGCCGGAGCAATAATCCCTCACTGAAGCGGCCGGATAATCTGGTTGCGCCGGAGTAAAACTCCGTCAGCAGATAGCCTTTTGCCTGGTTGGCGGAAGGCGGAGGGATGAAGGGCGTGGAGTTATATGGACGAGTTCGCCATG
>CANJLF010000005.1 GCA_947475295.1 Fidelibacterota bacterium | reverse complement strand
CGTCACTGGATCGAGAACATGTTCGGCAGGCTCAAGGACTGGCGACGCATCCACACTCGTTACGACCGATGCGCCCACACCTTCATGTCAGCCATTTATATCGCCGCAACCGTCATCTTCTGGCTATGATCAATGAGTCCTGACCCTAGTTTCTGCCTAGCGCGGGCGCGGCAAGGCTGGTCAAACGGTTCCGGGTAAAGAGTCCCTATCACGGCAGCAATTTTTGACACGTCGATGCGCTTTGGCATGACCTTTACTTCCCCGCTCTATTCTTCACCAGATCATCCACGACGCTCGGATCGGCGAGCGTCGTGGTATCGCCGAGATTGCTCACATCATTCTCCGCGATTTTGCGTAAAATCCGGCGCATGATTTTGCCCGAGCGGGTTTTGGGCAGGCCCGGCGCCCATTGCAGCACATCGGGCCGGGCGATGGCGCTGATGTCCTTGCTCACCCAGGCGACGAGTTCGTCGTGCAACTCTTTTGTCGGCTCGACGCCGGTTTTCAAGGTGACATAGGCATAGATGCCCTGGCCCTTGAGGTCGTGAGGAAAACCCACCACCGCGGCTTCGGCGACGCTGCTGTGACCGACAAGGGAGCTTTCAATTTCCGCCGTGCCCAATCTATGCCCTGACACGTTGATGACGTCGTCGACGCGGCCCGTGATCCAGTAGTAGCCGTCTTCGTCGCGGCGGCAGCCGTCGCCGGTGAAGTATTTTCCGGGATAAGTGGAGAAGTAGGTCTCGATGAAACGCTGGTGGTCGCCGTAGATGGTGCGTGCCTGGCCGGGCCAGGAGGTTTTGATGACGAGGTTGCCGCTGCAAGCCCCTTCCAGCTCCTTGCCCTCGGCATTGACGATGGCGGGCTCGATGCCGAAAAACGGCTTGGTGGCCGAGCCGGGCTTGAGCTTGACCGCGCCGGGCAAGGGCGAAATCAAAATGCCGCCGGTCTCGGTCTGCCACCAGGTGTCGACGATGGGGCAGCGGCCGTCGCCGACGACGCGGTGATACCACAGCCAGGCTTCGGGATTGATGGGCTCGCCGACGCTGCCCAGCACGCGCAGTGTCGCGCGGCTGGTGCGCTTGACCGGCCCATCGCCGTCGCGCATCAGCGCGCGGATCGCCGTGGGCGCGGTGTAGAAGATATTGACGCCGTGTTTGTCGATGACCTGCCAGAAGCGCGAGGCGTCGGGATAATTGGGCACGCCTTCGAACATCAGGGTGGTGGCGCCGTTGGCGAGCGGGCCGTAGACGATATAGCTGTGGCCCGTGACCCAGCCCACATCGGCCGTGCACCAATAGATGTCGCCTTCCTTGTAGTCGAAGACATATTCGTGGGTCATGGAGACAAAAACGAGATAGCCGCCGGTGGTGTGCAGCACGCCCTTGGGCTTTCCGGTGGAGCCTGATGTATAGAGAATGAACAAGGGGTCCTCGGCGTTCATCTGGACGGGGTCACAGAACTTGTGCGCCTTCTCGGTCATGGTGTGATACCAGACGTCGCGCGGCTGGGTCATGGTGACGGCGCCGCCGGTGTGTTTGACGACAATCACATGGCGCACGCCCGGCGATTTCTTGAGGGCTTCGTCGACGTTTGCCTTGAGCGCCACGACCTTGCCGCCGCGCCGGCCTTCGTCGGCGGTGATGACCACTTTGGCGCCGCAGTCGTTGATGCGGTCGGAGACGGAGTGGGGCGCGAAGCCGCCGAAGACCACCGAGTGCACCGCGCCGATACGCGCGCAGGCCAGCATGGCCACGGCGGCTTCAATGATCATGGGCAGATAGATGCAAACGCGGTCGCCCTTGTTCACACCCAGCGCTTTAAGTGTGTTGGCCAGCCGGCAGGTCATCTCGTGGAGCTCAGAATAGGTGACATGCTTGGACTGCTTGGGGTCGTCGCCTTCCCAGATGATGGCGGTTTGCAGGCTGCGGGTTTTCAAATGCCGGTCGAGGCAGTTGAAGCTGGCATTGAGGGTGCCGTCGAAATACCAGCGGATGTGTAAGTCCTTGGCGTCGAAGGACACATCGCGCAGGCGGGTATAGGGCGTGATCCAATCCAGACGCTGGCCGTTGGTGCGCCAGAAGGTCAGCGGGTCCTTGGTCGATTCCTCGACCAGTTCCTTATAGCGCTGGGCATTGATGAGACTGTTCTGGGCGAAGCCCGCCGGAACGTCGATCACGGTGTCGTCGGTCATGGCGCGCCTCCTCCTCTAGTTCCTGTCCGCACCGATGATAGCCAAGGGTGTCTTAGGTTTCAGCCGCTAAAATCGAGTCGCCATCGATGCGCACCGGAAAAGGCGTGAGACCCTGGCCCTTGCAGGGACCACGGATGCACTTGCCCGTGGCTACATCAAAGTGGGCGCAGTGATTGGCGCAAAATACATAGGTGCGGCTGATGTCCAGAAACACGTCGTCGCGCCAATTGAGGGGCAGGCGCGCATGGGGGCAAGAGTTCACATAGCCAAAAATGCGCGCGCCCCACTTCACCACAAACACCGGAAAGCGCGCGCCGTCCCGGTCGAGCACAATTTCCTTGGCGCCGGTGGCGTCGAGATCAGCGAGCCGGCAGAGAACCTGCCCGGTCATAGTGTCATGCCGCCGGAAAGACCTTGCGCGTCGGGATGCACGTCACATCGGCGAACAAGCCGGCCTCGGTATAGGGATCGGCCTTCTGAAAAGCCCGCGCCGCCTCAAGGCTTTCAAACTCGCCGATGATCAGCGAGCCGCGCGGGGTCTGCCCATCGTCGGCCAGAAGCGGGCCGGCATAGGTGATCTTGGCGACATACTGCTCGAGCCATGCAAGGTGCGTGGGCCGCGTCTTCAGGCGCAGATCTAAATGGCCGGGCTTGTCGTGGCAAATGAAGGCGACGAGCATGTGAAATCCCCCTATCGGTTTGGCTAGGACTAGCGCCGCTTGCGCGACGGCTTGCGTGGTGGTTTTTTTGGCGGCGGTTTTTTCGCGCCCCGCGTGTTGAGCTTGGTCTTGGGCCGCACGACACGCCGGCCCACGCGGCGGCGTTGGGCGGCGGCGGGATTGGCTTTGCGGCGAATTTTGCGCGACGATTTTTTGAGCGCAGACTTTTTGGCTTTAGCCTTGGGCTTGGCTTTCGGGACGGGGCGGACATTTGCTTGCGCGCCTTCGCGGCCGTAGTCGTCGGCGATACGCACGATGTCGTCTTCGCCGACGTATTCGCCCGACTGAACTTCGATCATATGCAGTTCCACGTGACCGGGATTGGCGAGGCGATGCACGGTGCCGGCGGCGATATAAGTGGATTCATTTTCGTGCAGCGTGAATTCAGTCTCGCCGCGCGTGACCAGGGCGGCACCCGTGACCACAATCCAATGCTCGCTGCGGTGCCAGTGCTTTTGCAGCGAGAGCTTAGCGCCCGGCTTCACGCACAGCCGCTTGACCTTGAAGCGGTGGCCTTCGTCCATGGTCTGGAACCAACCCCAGGGGCGGTGCGTGCGGGCCTGGGCCGTGGCCTCGCTGCGGCCTTGGGCCTTCAGGCGCTCGACAACCTGTTTGACCTGCTGATCGTGGGCCTTGTCGGCCACCAGCACGGCATCGGTGGTGACCACGACGATGGCATCCTTGATGCCTATGACCGCGGTCAACTGGCGGTCGGTGCGGACGTAAGTGTTGCTGGTGTCGATGGCCAGCACATCGCCCAGCATGGTGTTGCCGGCGGCGTCGTGAACGGCCTCGTCGTGGAGCGCGCTCCAGGAGCCTACGTCGGACCAGCCCATGTCGACGGGCACCACGGCGGCTTTATCGGTGCGCTCCATGACGCCGTAGTCGATGGACTGGGCGGGCACGGCGGCGAAGGCCGCCGCGTCAAGACGGAAGAAGAACAGATCGTTTTGGCCTTGGGTGAGGGCCGCGCGGCAGCCGGGCGCGATCAGCGGTTCGTTGCGTGTGAGCTCGCTGAGATAAAGTCCGACGGGCCACAAGAAGATGCCGCCGTTCCAGTAATAGCCGCCGGCTTTGAGAAAGCTCTCGGCCTTGGCGGCGTCGGGTTTTTCGACGAAGCGCTCCACTTTGTGCGCGGAGTCTGAAAGCGCCGCGCCCTGCTTGATGTAGCCGTAGGCCGTGGCAGGCGCGGTCGCGCGTATGCCGAAGGTCACCAGATGACCACTTTGTGCGACGGGTGCGGCCTTCATGACGGCTTCGCGGAAGGCTTCCGGGTCGCGCACCAGATGGTCGGACGGCATCACGAGCATCAGGGAGTCGGGCTCTTTTTCGAGCAGAAGCGCTGCGACGCAGGCCGCCGGCGCGGTGTTGCGCCCTTGCGGCTCGATGATGATGGCCTTGGGCTCGATGCCGACCGCGCGCAGTTGTTCCGCCACGACAAAACGGTGGGCGTCGTTGCAGACAATGATCGGCGGCTGAACCTGGATTTCACCGCCAAGGTTACCGAGGCGCGCACCGGTTTCCTGAAGCAGGCTGCGCTCGGAGGTCAGCGGCTGAAGCTGCTTGGGAAATTCTTCGCGCGACAGGGGCCACAAGCGCGAACCGCTGCCGCCGGAGAGAATCACCGGATAAAGGCGGACGGGTTTGCTCACATAGGTCTCCTGAATAAGCGCTGACTCAATACTACTTGCGCTTCACGGCGGCGTCGACTTCATCGCGCAGGGGCCGCTCCAGCAATCCGCGCAGCATATCGTCGATGGCGGCGCCGTGATTGAGCACGCGGTCGATGGCCGCACAGATCGGCATATCGACCTTGAGCTTGGCCGCCAAGGTCACTACGGCTTCGGCGGTCGTCACACCTTCGGTCACGGAACGCCTGGCGCCCAGCACTTCTTCCAGCGTCTGCCCCTTGCCCAATGCCACACCCAGGGAATAGTTACGCGACTGCAGCGAGGTGGCGGTGAGCACCAGGTCGCCCAGGCCCGAGAGGCCCATGAGCGTCTCGGGCTTGCCGCCGCGGGCCAGCGCGAGACGCACGATTTCAGCGAGACCCCGGGTCAGCAGGGCGGCGCGGGCATTGGCGCCCAAGCCTTTGCCGTCGGCCATGCCGCAGCCGATGGCCAGCACGTTCTTGACCGCGCCGCCGACTTCCGCGCCGATAACGTCTTCCGAGAGGTAAGGCCGGAAGGTGGGCGAACTGATGGCCTCGGCCACCTTCCGGCCCAGAACCTGATCGGCCGCGCCCAAAGTAATGGCCGTGGGCAAACCCAGTGCGACTTCCCGGGCGAAGGTGGGGCCGGAGAGCACCATCATGGCGGCGTGAGGCAAGGCCTCGGCCACCACATCGGTCATCAGTGCCGAGGTGCCGCGTTCGATGCCCTTGGCGCAGATCACCACCGGTGTACCGGCTTTTATATGGGGGCCGATGGTGGCGCAGACGCCACGCACATGCTGGGCCGGGGCCACCAGCAATATAATGTCGCTTTTAGCGACCTGGACCATGTCGGAGGTGGCGGTAATTGCGGGGTCCAGGGGCACGTCCGGCAAATACAATGGATTGCGGTGCTGGCCATTAATGGCTGCAACAACCTCGGGCTCCAGGGCCCAAATCGCCACGTCGCGGCCGGCCCGGCGCGACACCACGGCTAGGGCCGTACCCCAGGCTCCGCCGCCGATGATCCCCACATGCAGCATGATTGGCCCCAGTGCCTCCCTCGAAATCAGCTTAATGCTGTCTTTGCATGAGGCCCCAGGGACTGTCGAGTGGGACTGTCGAGGGGGCCATTGGTCTCGAACGGCGTTGCGCTTGGCGGCAAATTCAGCCTAGACCAATGACATGACCATATTCCTCACCGGAGCCGCAGGTTTCGTCGGATCCCACGTCGCCCACCGCCTGCTGGACGCGGGCCGGCGCGTCGTGGCGGTGGACAATTTCACACCTTATTACGATGTGAACCTGAAAGAGTCCCGCTGGGCCCGGCTGGAGAAGCGCGAGGGCTTTTTCGGCTTTCGCCTGGACCTGGCCGATAAGGCGGCGCTTTTGGCGCTCTGTGACAAAACCGAGCCGCGAAAGATCGTGCATCTCGCGGCCCAGCCCGGGGTGCGCTACGGCATCGACAATCCGCAAGCCTATGTGGATTCCAATCTGACGGGCTTCATGAATGTGCTGGAGGCGGCGCGCGCCCTGGCCGTGGAGCACCTGGTGTTCGCTTCGACCAGTTCAGTCTACGGCGCCAACCGCACCTTACCCTTCGCCGAGCATCACAGCGCGGCTCATCCTTTGAGTCTTTACGCCGCCACCAAACGGTCGAATGAGTTGTTGGCGCATTCTTATGCGCATATTTTCAAAATCCCCGTGACCGGTTTGCGATTCTTCACGGTCTATGGACCTTGGGGGCGTCCCGATATGGCGCCGCAAAAATTCACCGCGCGGATTTTTGCAGGAGATCCCATTGAGGTTTACAACAACGGCAAGATGACGCGCGACTTCACCTTCGTCGACGACATCGTAGAAGGTGTTCTGCGCGTCATCGATCATGTGCCCGTGCCCGACGAGGGTTGGGACGCAACGACGCCCACGCCCGACGGCAGCGGCGTGGCGCCTTTCAGGATTTTCAATATCGGGCGCGGCGCACCGGTGGACCTCATGGACTTCATCGCCCTTCTGGAAAAACATATCGGCAAGCAAGCCGTGCGCAACTTCATGCCCATGCAAGCCGGCGACGTGGAAGGCACCTGGTGCGATGTGACGGCGTTGCACCGCGCCGTGGGTTATCAGCCGAAGGTTTCGCTGGAGGAAGGTCTCGCCAAAACCGTCGCTTGGTTCCGCGAGTATTATAAGATCTAGGCTTTTACACCGGCGCCGGTGGCTTTCGGCGCATCGGGATCAAGCGGCCAGCGCGGCCGCGCTCTGAAGTCGAGCCCGTCCACAAGCCCCAGCTTCAACCGCTCGATGCCGGCCCAAGCAATCATGACGGCATTGTCGGTGCAGAGAGCCGGCGGCGGTGCGGCGAAAGACAATCCCGCCCGTGCGCAAGTCTTGACGAGCGCTGCGCGCAGTTCCGTATTGGCGGCGACACCGCCGGCAACCACAAGTGTTTTGCCGTCAGGATAACGCTCGCGGAAAATATCGACAGCGCGCGCGACGCGGTCGGCAATCGATTCCACGACGGCGGCTTGAAAAGACGCGGCCAGATCGGCGACATCTTTTTCCGAAAATGCGCCCGCGGGCAACGCTTCGGCGGCCTGACGCACGGCGGTCTTCAAACCCGAGAACGAAAAATCGCAGCCCGGCCTGCCTCTGAGCGGACGCGGAAAAGCAAAACGCGTTTTGTCACCGCTCTCCGCCGCGCGCGCGATGGCAGGGCCGCCGGGATAACCCAAGCCCAGCATCTTGGCGACTTTGTCGAAAGCTTCGCCGGCGGCGTCATCAACTGTAGTGCCCAGGCGGCGATAACGCCCGACACCTTCCACCGCCAGCAGCTGACAATGTCCGCCGGACACCAGCAACAGCAGATAAGGGAAGGCGACGTTGTCGGTGAAGCGCGCTGTCAGCGCGTGACCCTCGAGATGATTGACGGCCATCAGCGGGAGATGGTGAACCGCGGCGATGGCTTTGGCGGTCATGAGCCCGACGAGGACGCCGCCGATCAGGCCCGGCCCGGCGGTGGCGGCGATGCCCGCAAGGTCGGTGTAACCGACGCCCGCGTCATTCATGGCCTTGGTGACCAGCCGGTCCACATGGGCCAGATGCGCACGCGCGGCGATTTCCGGCACAATGCCGCCGTAAGGCACATGTTCGGCGATTTGGCTCAAGACCGCATGGGCCAGCACCCGGCCTTCGCCGTCCATGACGGCGGCGGCGGTTTCATCGCAGCTGGTTTCAATACCCAGAACAATCATGAAAAATTGGGGGCCTTTTCACCTTATAAGGCAGCCTCTACAACACTTAAGGAATAGACGCCAGGGAGACGCTGCCAGACAGCCATGCGGGTTCTAATTACACAATCGGCGCAAGACTCGCGCGTCTCGGCTGCTGCTCTGGAAGCCCGCGGCCATCAGGTGCTGACCGCACCTTTGGTGACGGCGGAGCGGCCCGATGTTCCCAAGATCAATTTGGCCGGCGCGCAAGGTTTCCTGGTCACCAGCGCCGAAGGCGCACGGGCCCTGGCCGACAATGTCGGCGTGCGAACCTTTCCGGTTTTCGCCGACAGTGAAATGACGGCGGCGTCCTTGCGGCGCTTCGGCTTCAAACAAGTGGAAGCCGCGAAGGACGATTCCGCCGATCTCGCGCGGCTGGTGGAGCGGAAAATCACGCCAGCCGGCGGCGCGCTGATTTACGCCTGCAGCACGGCGGCGCCGATCAATCTGTCGGCCATGTTGAGCAACATGGGCTTTGCCGTTCGCCCCTGGCCGCTTTACACGCTGAAGCGCGCCGAGCAGATGCCCGAGATCGTGCGCGCGGCTTTGCAGAACCGCACGCTGGATGCCGCGTTGTTTTTGTCAGCCGACGAAGCACGAGCCTTTGTCGCCCTGGTGCAGCGCGAGGAACTGGAGCCCCTCGTGCGCGAGCTGCCGTGCGTGGCGGCAACGCCAGTTGTAGCCGCACCGTTGCGGGCTTTGAAGTTGGGCGGCGTCAGTGTGCCGCAGTCCGCCGATCTCGATACCGTCTTCGGCGCGCTCGATCTCAAGTTGGTGGACCGGGTTGAAGAAGAGCGGGCCGCGCGCGAAGCCCGCGCCCGCGAAGAATCCGAACGCCGCCGCGTTGAAGAAGAACGCCAAGCCCAGGAACGGGCCGAGCGAGAAAAATTGGCGCGCGAACAAACCGAAAAAGAGCGCGCCGAGAAGGAGCGTCTGGCCGCCGAGCAGACCGCGCGCGAACAAGCGGCGCGGGACAAAGCCGAGCAAGAACGTATCGCCCGGGAACGGGTCGAGCGCGAGAAGGCGGAACGCAAGCGCCTTGAGCAAGAGAAGGCAGAGCAGGAACGCGAAGCGCGGCGTCTCGCCGAACGGGAGCGCGTCGCGCAAGAACGCGCCGCTAAAGAACGTGCGGCCCAGGAGCGCGCCGAACGCGAGCGGTTGGAACGCGAGCGCTTGGCAGCGGAGAAAGCCGAGCGTGACCGCATCGCCGCTGAAAAAGCCGCCGCCGAAAAAGCTGAACGTGAACGCATCGCCAGAGAGCGTGCGGAGCAGGAACGCCTTGAGCGTAAGCGGCTCGCGGCGGAGAAAGCGGAGTGGGAACGGATCGCCGCCGACAAGGCCGCCGCCGACAAGGCCGAGCGGGAACGGCTCAGCAAGGAACGTGCCGAGCAGGATAGGCTGGAGCGCGAGCGGCTGGCAGCCGAAAAAGGCGAGCGCGACCGCATCGCTGCCGAGCAGATCGCGCAAGCCAGGAGCGAGCAGGAACGGCTGGCCCTGGAGGCTGCCGAGCGCCAGCGCCAGGAGCGCGAACGCTTAGCGGCGGAAAAAGCCGAACGCGAACGCCTTGCGCGCGAACAGCGGGCGCGCGAAGAACAAGCCGCCCGCGAAAGGGCCGAGGCAGAACGCACAGAGCGCGAACGGCTTGCCCGAGAACAGGCCGAGCGCAACCGTCTTGAAGGCGAGCGGCTGGCTGCGGAAAAAGCCGAGCGAGACCGGATCGCGCGTGAGAAGGCGGAAGACGAACGGGCCGAGCGCGAACGCCTCGCGCGCGAACAGGCAGAACGGGATCGCCAAAAGCGCGAACAGCGTGAGCGCGAAGAACAAGTTGCAGCCGAAAAGGCGGTGGTGGAGAAGGCCGAGCGCGACCGCATCGCTCGTGAGAAAGCTGAATCTGATCGGGCCGAGCGCACGCGGCTGGCGCAGAAACAGGCCGAACGTGATCGCCTAGCGCGCGAACACCGTGAGCGCGAGGAACAGATCATGCGGGAACGGCGCGCCCAAGAGAAAGCCGAAAAGACGCGCGTCGCCCAGGAGTATGCCGCCCACATCAGGCAGGAGAAAGCGCAGGCGGCGGAAAAAAAGGCCGAGGAAAAAGCCCAGCGGCGGCGTATGGATCAAGAACGCAAACAACAGGAAAAAGCCCAGCGCCTACCGTCCGCGAGCTTGCTGTCTGTAGGTTTGGGCACGCTGTTTATGGGCTGGTTACGCCGCCGCAGCAGCGCGCCGGCCGCCGATAGTCCCAGCCCAGCCTGGGACATGGGTCCGGGCATCACCCCGGACAAAGCTCTAAGCACGGCTCCTAGCATCGCCCCCACCATCATCATGGCGCCAGAGCGGCCATCGGCTACAATGGCGCCGCCGGCTGTGGCGCCGCCCTTGATCACGAAGGACTTGAATCCAGAACCTCCGAAACCCGAAATCAAGGCTCCCGAGATAAAAACTCCAGATATCAGGACGGCGCCGCCGCCAGCGAAGGAAGACCAGAACGTGCCAGAGAATTCGCCACCTATGAATTCGCCTCCCATGGCAGGCAATATTGCCGCCGAAAATCCGGCCCCGGAGACATCCGAGACCGTCGCCGAAAGCAAACCCGCCGCGCGGACCGGTGGACGGGCGGCACGCCTTTTGGCCGAAGACGCCGCCGACCTGCGCGCCCAGGACCAGCGCTTCAAATACCTGGGTCATAGCGACGCGCCCGCGCCGGAGCCTGAAACAGTTGAACGCGCCGCCGCTTCGTCCGCGAGCTACACATCTGCGCCAATGCCGCCCCACGACACGGAGAGCCGCAGCGGCGCAGGCCGGGTCGCGGTGTTGTTTGTGATTCTGGCCGTCGTCGCGGTGACGGCCATGGGTACGGCGTCCTGGTGGATGCCGCGAGTCACACAGATCGTGAGCGGCGCGCCCGCCACGCCGACAAATCCACCGACAGAAACAGCTTCGCCGCTTCAAGCCGACGTCAATGCCCTCAAAGCCCGCTTGAGTGTCTTGGAGCGGCAAGCCGGGAGCGCTGCGACAACCGACAGCTTGAATGCCGCCAAGCAGGAATTGACGCAGCGCCTCGTTGCATTGGAAGCGCGCAAAGCCGGCCAAGACGGCGAAGCCGTCACGTCGCTGGGCGACAGCCTTGCGAGCCAAGCAAAGCAGCTTGTGGCCGTCAGCGCGCGCATCGCCACCCTGGAAGCCGCCATCGGCAACTCGGCGCGGCTGGAGGACTTGAGCAAGCGGCTGAATATGCTGGAGGGCCGTAGCGCCGAAGCCAACAGCGTGCTGGCGCTATCCGACCGCGTGACGTCGCTGGAGACCAGCGCACGGCGCACCATGGTCGAGCAAAGCACCAACATCGCCCTGCTCATGGCCGTGGCCCAGTGGCGCGAAGCGGTGCTGGCGGGACATCCCTTCGCGCTTGAGCTGCAAACCGCCAAGGCGCTGGCGGCTCGCGCCGGCGGCCTGACCATCGACGACAGTGCCTTTGCGCCGGCAGCGGCCCAAGGGATTCCGACATTGCCGGAGTTGCAGCGCCGTTTCAGCGCAGCAGCGGCAGCGGCCATGCGCGCCGAAGCCATCCCAACTGACACCGCCGCCTGGTACCGGCGCATCCTCGACCGCATGCTGTCGATCGTGACCGTGCGCCGCCTTGACGGCGACGCCGCCGGCACAAGCGTCTCGGCGATCCTTGCCCGCGCCGGGCGGCGCCTGGCCGAGGGCGATTTGGGCGCAGCGGTGACCGAGATGAACGGATTGAGCGGCAGCGCGGCGACGGCGGTCGAGCCGTGGCTGGCCTTGGCTAAAACCCGCGTCGCCGCCGAACACGCTGCGGCCGAGGCCACCATTAAGTCCGTCGCCATCGTAGCGGGCACGGCCTCGGGTCTACCCACACCCGCAGCTAACGGTCAGTGATCCCATGACGCGTTTGATTCTGTATGTGGTGTTGGTGGCGGCGCTGGTGACGGGCGCGGTCTGGCTGGCCAACGATCCCGGCAGCGTCAGCATGACCTGGCGTGGTTGGCAGATTGAAACCTCGGTCGGCATTCTTATCACGACCATCATTGTTGCGGTGATCGTGATCCTGCTGGTGATGCGTTTGCTCGCCGTCGTCGGCGGCACCGTACAGGCTTTTGCGACCGCGCGGCGCGAGCGGCGCTTCAAACGCGGACTGGCCAGCCTGGGTGACGGTTTCGCCGCGGTTCAGGCGGGACAAGGCAAAGCGGCCAAAAAATTCGCGCGCGAGGCCGCGACCTTGCTGCAGGAAAATCCGGCGGTGATGGTGTTGCGCAGGGACGCTGCGGCCCTGTCGGGCGACGCCCGAGAGATGCAGATTGCGGCGGAAGCGCTGCTGGCGCGGCCTGAAACCGAGCTCGCCGGTCTTCGCGCGCTGGCCGACAAAGCCATGCGCGACGGCGACGTGGCCGGCGCGCTGACCCATGCAAAACGCGCGTTGACGCGCAAAGACGCGCCGGGTTGGGCGCTGCAGACTGTGATCGACATGGAGATCGCCGCCGAACGCTGGCCCGAAGCCTTATCGGCCTTGGACGAAAAACTCGCGCGCGAGGCTTTTTCCGCGACCGAATTGAAACGTCTGAAGTCGCGTCTGCAGACGCTGCAGGCCCAAGCGGCGCTGGGCCGGGGCGATGCTTCTGCCGCCGTCAACGCGGCGAAAAAAGCCATGGACGTCGACGACGCCAATCAGGCCGCTGTGACGGTTTTCGCCAAAGCCATGACCGCGCAAGGCAGGGGCCGCAAGGCCGCAGGAGCCGTCGAGCGCGCCTGGGCGGTGAAGCCCGGCATCGAATTGCTCGCCGCCTATCGCATGTTGGTGCCGGGTGAGTCGGCCCTGGACTGGGCACGGCGCATCGACGGCTTGGCGAAGGCCGCGCCCGATCATCCTGAGAGCCGCTTGGCCGTGGCGTCGGCCTCCCTGGAGGCCGAGCTGTGGGGGCAAACACGTAACCGCTTGTCGGGCCTGACCGGCGACGACGCCGCGCCGCATATTCGCGCGCGCGCCGCGCAGCTGCTGGCCGACGTCGAGCGGCGCGAACGCGGCGACACCGCCAAGGCCGCCGAGTGGCTGGATCTGGCGCTGGAGATTCAGAAAAATCCCGCCAAGGCGGCACGCAAGCCCAAGTCCGTCGCGGAGATTCTCGCGCAAGCCTGAATCTTAGCTCGGCGGCATCATCGGCTGCGGCAAAACTTTGTCGCTCAGCACTTCGTAGCGGCCGCGCGGACTGAACAGCTGATAGTGCCACCACTCGTTGCGGAAAAAGTCCCAGCCGGCCGCCGTCATGAGGCCCAGGAGCAGCGCGCGGTTGCGCTGAGCCTCGGCGGAAATATCAAGCGCGCCGTGATGGGAGCGCGGCGTGAAGGCATCGAAAGCCGTGCCCATGTCGAGTTCATTGCCCGTGCCGTCGATCAGCGTCAAATCCACCGCGACGCCCATGGAGTGCGGCGAGCCGCGCCGGGGATCGGCGAGGAAGTCGGGATCGGGCGTGTGGTTCCAGAGGACCCATTGCGCTTCGGCTGGGCGAAAAGCGTCGAAGACCTTGAAGCGCAAACCTAGCTGGGCGGCCAGCACGATGGCCTTGGTGAGGCAGAGGGCGGCATCGGGATGAAGATAACAGCCCGGGCGGGCATAAACCGGTTTGCCGGTGAAGTTCTGCGCCGTGGCGTAAGCGATGAAAATATCGACGTCGTAGGCGGGCTTCGCGATCTCAACCAGGGTCATGATGTTCAATCAGCATGCTCAAACTATAGTGCGGATGGCGATGCGTCATGATAGCGAATATTCTGCCGGCGCACCGCACATCTCGTACATATAGGGCCTTATGCTGATTCTCGCCTTCGACACGGCCGTTGCCGCCTGCTCCGCCGGCCTCTATTCCGTAAGTTCGGGGCGCGACGGCAAGGTGCTGGCCGCGGCGCGGGCGGCCATGGACCAGGGGCAGGCCGAAGCCCTGATGCCCATGATCGAGGCGGTCATGGCGAAAGCGGGCACGAGCTACGCCGCGCTGGATCGCATCGCCGTGACCGTGGGGCCGGGCTCTTTCACCGGCGTTCGGGTCGGTTTGGCGGCCGCGCGCGGGTTGGGCCTGGCCGCAAGCAAGCCGGTTATCGGCGTCATGACGACGGAAGTTCTTGCAGCCATGGCGCCCGAGACGGAGCGCAAGGCAGCCCCCAATATTCTCGCCGCCGTCGATACCAAACGCGGCGATCTTTACGTCCAACAGTTCGACAACGCCTTGCGAGAGATTCGCGGCGTGTGCGCGCTGGCGCCGAGCGATCTCGCGGCATGGTGTGCGCCGGGGTCAACGCTCGTCGTCGGTGATGCCGCGACCCTGGCCACGGCGGTGTTGGGCCCGCGCGCCATAGTGTCGGCTGCCGAGGCTTTACCGGATATGGCGGCCCTCGCCCGCCTTGCCGCCGCGCGCGATGCCGTTACCGGTGGTCCGCTGCCGGTTTATGTGCGCCCACCCGATGCGATCATGCCGCAGCATGGCGGCAGACTTAGGCCATGAGTCTTTTGGCCATGAATGTTTTTCGCGCCGGGCCCGAGCACGCCGAAGTTCTGGGGGCACTCCACGCTTTGAGTTTTCCAGCACCGTGGCAAGAAGCTGAGTTCGCAGCATTGCTGCAACAACCCGGCGTCGCGGCCTGGATTGTTATAGGAGGGATCGTGAACGAGGAATCCCCCGAAGGATTTATTCTGATGCGAGCGGCGGCCGACGAAGCGGAAGTCCTAACGCTGGCTGTTGTCCCTGAGCTGCGGCGCAAAGGTCTGGCCTCAAAATTGCTGCGGCAAGCTTTTGAAACCTTAAAGGCCGGCAAAACCACGCGGCTGTTTCTAGAAGTCGCCGCCGACAATGCCGCGGCCTGCGCGTTGTATGCCCGGCACGGCTTTGCGCCGTGCGGCCGACGGCCGGACTATTACCGCAGCGATCCGGCCAAGGCACCCGTCGATGCGATCATGATGAGCCGTTCGCTCTAACTAACGCCGGCGAATCGTCAGGATATGCGGCAGGCGCGGATCGGATGCGCCGGTTGTTTGGGGAGCCTCCGGCACCAGTGCGACCACCTCATGGCCGTGGGCTCTGACCGAGCGCGGGACGTTGTCCAGGGGCTGCACACCCTTCAGGCGCACGGTTGCCACGGCCCCGACCGGCATACGTTCCAGCAACAACTTCGTCTTGACGAAGGTCAGGGGACACACGTCCCCCGTGATATCGATAAAATATTCAGCCGTGGACGCCACGGATGTCTGGGGCGAGGTCATGGGCAATTGTTCGGCAAAGCACGGCGCATGACAATCTTTGATTTCGTCTCAGAGGCACGGGCGGGCGGCGCGGTTTCGTGGGCTTTATAGGGCTTTTCCCCTCCCTTTCAAGGACGCTGCCAAGAGACTAAGATGGCGGCTCCCGGGCGAGCTCCTGACGCTTTTCCCCCAACTGACCCCAATCTGAACGGTACGGTCTCAACGCATGCCACACACAACTTCACATCCTGCGGCATCGCATATCGAACAAATTTGCGTCGAGAAGGGCATGAAAATGACCGAACAGCGGCGCATTATCGCGCGCGTGCTGTCGGACGCCCATGATCACCCTGACGTGGAAGAAGTTCACCGTAGGTCGGTAGCCGAAGATTCGCGCATTTCCATTGCCACGGTTTACCGGACGATGCGGCTTTTCGAGGATGCCGGCATCGTTAAGCGCCATGAATTCGGCGATGGGCGGGCCCGCTATGAGGAAACCCCCACCACCCACCACGACCACCTGATCGACATGCGCTCGGACAAGGTTACCGAGTTCCGCAACGACGACATCGAGCGGCTCCAACACGAGATCGCCCATGCCCATGGTTACAAACTTGTAGGCCATCGCCTGGAGCTGTTTGTCGTGCCTTTGGATTCTGAAAAAGAAACAGAACGATAACACGACATGTTGTGGCCTCGCGGGTACAGTCTTGCGATAGGTAGGACGGAAGGCCTAGGCTTTCTGTCATAAATAAGTAACAATGGCTTTAAGGAGCGGAACGCCAATGGGAGTGCCTTTGACGGTCCGAAGCCTTACAAGTTCGGCGCTGCGGTCGACGGTCTTGCTGACCCGCAAAACCGGTTCGACCTTAAAGTCGACGATCAAGCTGACCCTGCAGTTTCTGGGACGACGCAAGCACCATCCCCGCAACAGACATGGACGCGGATTTAACATGACGGTTCTTTTTCCCCAGACTGCCAACCAAAAGATGCTTTCCGGCGCCTCGCTGACCTCGCCGCACGGCGCACAGCTCGAAGGCCCGGTCGCCGAGTTCACCGCCGCCGGCACCGCATTCGTCCGCGATCCCAACTGCAGCATCGAGCCGGTCGTCGCCGGTAACCAGATCATTCGTCTTGCGAGTTCCGCCAACGAGCTGGATGCCGCGCAGGCCCTGCGCTACCGCGTGTTCTACGACGAGATGGGCGCCCATCCGCTGCCCGAGATGGCTGCGGCCCAACGCGACTTCGACCGCTACGATTCGGCCTGCGATCACCTGATCGTGGTCGATCAGCAGCGCCCGCACGACACTCAGGTGGTCGGCACCTACCGCATCATGCGCCGCGAACACGCGCGCGCTGCCGGCGGGTTTTATTCGGCCTCGGAATACGACATCTCGAAGCTGACGAGTTTTCCGGGCGTGGTCATGGAACTGGGCCGCTCTTGCGTCGACGCCGCCTACCGCGACCGCGCGACGCTGAACCTCTTGTGGCGCGGCATCGCCGAGTACCTGAACGCCCACAGCATTGACCTGATGTTCGGATGCGCCAGCCTTCCCGGCACGGACGCCGAGCAGCTCGCCGTGCAGCTTTCGTACCTTTATCACTATCACCTGGCGCCGGAGACCTTGCGCACCAAGGCGCTGCCCGAACGCTTCATCAACATGAACCTGCTGCCCAAGGAAGACATCGATCCGAAGCGAGCGCTGGCCAGCCTGCCGCCGCTGCTGAAGGGTTACTTGCGCGTCGGCGCCTTTGTCGGCGAAGGCGCCGTCATCGATCATCAGTTCAACACCACAGATGTCTGCGTCATCATGAAGACCGAGATGATCGCCGGACGTTATACGCGCCACTATGATGTCGAAGAACGCCGCGGGACATCGTCATTCAAACGCGCCTCCTGACCCCCGGACTAGCGCCTGATCCCGCACTGCCGACGACGCCGATCGGATCGGCCGTCGCGGCTCTGCGCCTGACCGGTTTTTTCGCGACCTCGCTGATTGCGACCCTGATCGCCGGCACACTCAACGGGCTCGGCATAAATTCGGCGCCCTTCCGGCGCTGGTATTACCGCATCTTGCGAAAAGTCGTGGGCTTGCGTGTCATCGTCCGCGGTAGTGAGCACACCGAGCGGCCCCACCTGGTCGTCAGCAATCACATTTCATATTTTGACATTGTCACGTTGGGCTCACTCATCGCCGGCGATTTTGTCGCCAAGGCCGATATCGCCAAGTGGCCGATCTTCGGCGTCATGGCCAAAGCCGGCCGCAGCGTCTTCATCGATCGCAAGCGCAGCGCCACAAGCAACGCCCGCGATCAGATCCAAGAGCGCCTGGACGATGGCGACACCTTGATCATGTTCCCGGAGTCCACCTCCGGCGACGGTAACCGCATGAAGCCCTTCAAGAGCGCGTTATTCACCGTGGCCGAACGCCATGTAACCGATCAGCACGGGCGCACGCACGGCATCGCGGTGCAGCCGGTGTCCATCGCCTATACCCGCCTCAACGGACTGCCGATTGGCGTCGGCTGGCGACCTTACGTGGCCTGGTACGGCGACATGGAGATGCTTCCCCATCTTTGGCAGGTGTGGAAGTTGGGCATCTTGACCGTGGAAGTCACCTTCCACGCCCCCGTGAGGCTGGCCGATTTCCCCAACCGCAAGGCCCTTGCGGCCCACTGCGATCAAGTCGTACGGGCCGGCCTGGCCGGATTGCTGGCCGGACGGGTCGCGGCCTAAGGCGCTGGCAGCAAAAAGTCCGGCCTTTGCCTTTGGCACCCACTATAGAGTATGAGGGGGAACCCTTTTCCCACGCGGTGCATTTAATATTGCGGGTATAGAAAAAAGGCCTTTAAAACCAAAGATATGGCCGACGCTCCGAACATCGCACCTGCCAAGACCCCTGGGCGCAAGAAGCTGTTCATCAAGACCTACGGCTGTCAGATGAATGTCTACGACTCCGGGCGCATGGCCGACGTGCTGGCGCCCTTGGGCTATGCCCCCACGGACCGGCCCGACGACGCCGACATGGTGATTCTCAACACCTGCCATATCCGCGAGAAAGCCGCCGAAAAGGTGTTCTCGGATTTGGGCCGGCTGCGCGCACTCAAAACCGCCAAGGCCGACATGCTGATCGCCGTGGCCGGCTGCGTGGCCCAGGCCGAAGGCGCGGAGATCATGGCCCGCGCCCCATACGTCGATATCGTGCTGGGTCCGCAGACCTATCATCGTCTGCCGGAGATGGTGGCCCGCACGGCACGCGCAAAGAATGATCCCGCTGCCGGACAAAAGGGTGTGCTGGATACCGAGTTTCCGGCCGAGCCCAAGTTCGATCACCTGCCGGCGCCCAAGGCCGACGGCCCGACGGCGTTTCTGTCCATTCAGGAAGGCTGCGACAAGTTCTGCACCTTCTGCGTCGTGCCTTACACGCGGGGCGCGGAATATTCGCGGCCCGCAGCCGACATCTTGCGTGAAGCGCGTGGGCTGGTGGCCGGCGGCGCGGCTGAGATCACGCTGCTCGGCCAGAACGTCAACGCCTATCACGGCGAGGGGGCGAGAGGCCTGGGAAGTTTGATCCGCGCGCTGGCCGAGATCGATGGGCTGGCGCGCATTCGCTACACCACATCCCATCCCCGCGACATGGACGACGATCTGATCAAGGCCCACGGCGACGTGCCGCAGTTGATGCCGTTCCTGCATCTCCCCGTTCAATCCGGGTCCGACAAAATTCTGGCCTCGATGAATCGCGGCCATACCCGTGACGACTACCGCCGCATTGTCGATAAGTTGCGGGACGCGCGCGCCGACATGGCCTTGTCCTCGGATTTCATCACCGGCTATCCCGGCGAGGCCGACCGCGACTTCGACGACACCATGGAGCTGATTAATGAAATCGGTTTCGTGCAGTCGTTCTCGTTCAAGTACAGTCCGCGGCCCGGCACGCCCGCTGCGCTGATGAAGCCTCAAGTGCCCGACGACGTGAAAACCGCGCGGCTGCATCTGTTGCAGCAAGTGCTTGATATCCATCTCAGGAATTTCAACAAGGACTGCGTCGGCCGCACCTTCGATGTGTTGTTGACGGGCTCGGGGCGTTATCCGGGCCAACTGGTGGGCCGCAGCCCTTATCTTCAGGCCGTGCACGTCATGGCCGATCCAAAACATATCGGCACCATCGTGCCTTTGGCGATCGTTTCGGTGGAAGCTTACAGCCTGGGCGCCGTCTGGGCGGAGGATTCGTTTGGTCGCATTTCCTGCGGCGAACCGGTACCCACTTCGCCGGGAAATGCTCTAGCCCCCGTGGTCAGCGCATGAGCTCTGACGTGGAAGCGGGCGCAGCCGCGACACACCTCACTTGCGCATTTTCTGACAACGGGCTGGTGCAGCAGCTTGTAGGACCGCACAACGCCAACCTGACGCGCCTTGAGCAGCGGCTCGACGTGGTGCTGCACAGTCGCGGCAACACCATAACTATCGAGGGTCCGCCAGCCCGGGCAGCGCGCGCCGAAGCCGCGCTGAAACAACTTTATCGGCGATTGACCGACGGACGGGCGGTGGAGATGGGCGACGTCGACGGCGTCGTGCGTCTTGTACAAGACGACGGTGGGAGCGAAGGCGGCGATCTTTCGATCCGCACGCGCAAGCGCCATATCACCGCGCGCTCGCCCGCTCAGGCGACTTATCTTCAAGCGCTGGAGAAATATGAGCTGGTGTTTGCGCTAGGTCCGGCGGGCACCGGCAAAACCTACATGGCCGTTGCCAAGGCTGTGTCGCTGAAGCTAGCCGGGGTGGTTGACCGCATCGTTCTCTCGCGTCCCGCCGTGGAAGCCGGGGAGCGCCTGGGATTTTTGCCGGGCGACATGCGCGAGAAGATTGATCCCTATTTGCGCCCTTTATACGACGCGCTTTACGACATGCTGCCCGGCGACTATGTCGCGAAGTTATTATTGTCGGGCGAAATCGAGGTGGCGCCGCTGGCCTTCATGCGCGGGCGCACGCTGACCAGCGCCTTTATCATTCTTGATGAAGCCCAGAACACCACGTCGGTGCAGATGAAAATGGCGTTGACCCGCATGGGTGAGAACTCGCGCATGGTGGTGACCGGCGATCTCAGTCAGGTGGATTTGCCGCGCGGCACTAAATCAGGTTTAGAGGATGCGCTGGAGACGCTGGCGGATGTAACAGGCATGGGCCGCGTGTCCTTCACGCACCGCGACGTCGTGCGCCACGACCTGGTGACGCGCATCGTCGAGGCCTACGACAAACGCGATGCGTTGCGTAAAAAGGCGCCCCTTCAGGAATGAGCGCGCGCAAGACGCCGAAATCCACCATCGATGTGACCGTCGCCACACGCACGTGGACGCGCAAGCTTCGCACCGCTGCCGCCGTCTGCCGCCGCGCGGCCAATGCGGCGCTGGCGGTAGTGGGGCCAAAGCGCGCGGTGGAAGTCAGCATCCTTTTGACGAGCGATGCAGCTTTGCGAAAACTCAATGCGGTTTTTCGCGGCAAGGACAAGCCGACCAACGTGCTTTCGTTCCCGGCGGAGTCGGATATGGAGCGCCGGACGGCGCCAAAAGGTCGGCCGCGCGCGCTGGGCGACATCGCCATAGCCCTTGGCGTGCTGACCCGGGAGGCAAAAACCGAAGGCAAGACGTTAACGGCCCATCTGTCACACTTGGTGGTGCATGGCGTTCTGCATCTTTTGGGCTATGATCATGAACGCGATGAAGATGCCCTGACCATGGAACGACTGGAGAAAAAGATTCTAGCCCGTCTCGGGATTTCCGACCCTTACGCCGTCCCTCCGGTGAAACGCCCCCATGAGCAAACTCAAGTGAGCAAAATCAAATGAGCGAGCTCAACCGTCCGCTGTCGGTGGAAGAAGCCGAAGAACAGGGCACCGGACTTTTACGCACGCTCCGCCGCTGGATCTCGCCTCAGGGCGGCGAGGCCGCCGAGACCGTGCGCGACGTCATTGAAGAACTGATCGAAGAGCGCAACGAGGAAAGCCCGCCCGACGGCGGACCGGTGATCGATCCCAACGAGCGCCTGCTGCTCGGCAACGTCCTGAATTTGCGCGCCGTGACGGCGGCTGACATCATGGTGCCGCGGCCCGACATCGTCGCCGTCGAGGTCGAAACCAAGATGTCTGAAGTCTTGGCGCTTCTGATGAAAGAGCGCCATTCGCGGCTGCCGGTTTACCGCAAGACCTTGGATGACGTCGTCGGCATGGTTCACATCAAGGATGTGGCGGTCATGGTGGCCGCACCCGATATCGTGCAGCCGCCGCTGGCCAAGATCGTGCGGCCCATGTTGTTTGTCTCGCCAGCCATACGCGTGCTGGATCTGCTGCTGGAGATGCGCGTCAAACGCACCCACATGGCCCTTGTCGTCGATGAATACGGCGGCATCACCGGGCTGCTCACCATCGAAGACGTTGTCGAACAGATCGTCGGCAAAATCGAAGACGAACACGACAGCGAGGAAGCCACCACACTGAGGGAGGCGGCCGACGGCGCCATATCCGCCGATGCGCGCGTGACACTGGAGGAGTTCGAAAAACGCTTCGGCCAGGTCTTCAGCGACGAAGAGCGCGAGGCTACGGATACCTTGGGCGGGCTTGTGATCAGCCTGGCCGGGCATGTGCCGGCGCGGGGCGAGCTGGTCAAACACCCCAACGGCATCGAGTTCGAAGTGCTCGACGGCGACCCGCGCCGGGTGCGGCAACTGCGCCTGCGCGGCGTGCCGGCCCCCGCACCTAGCGGTAAATAACCATGATAGGCGCGGCGGCCCATAAACTTAGCGGTCTAAACGGCTGGCGGCGCTTAGCGGCGGCGTTTCTGGCCGGCGCTGTGACGCTCTTTGCCTTCGCGCCGTTTTCAATTGTACCGGCGCTGTGGCTCGCTTTTCCGACGTTGATGTGGCTGCTGGATAGCTGCAAAGACCGGCGTGCCGCGGCGCTTACCGGCTGGGCCTTCGGCTTCGGCCACTATCTGGTTAGTTTCTACTGGATCACTAACGCGTTTTTTGTCGACAGCGAGACCTTCGGCATCATCGCCTACCCGGCGGTAACGGCGCTGTCGGCGGCCGTGGGAATTTTTATCGCCATTGTCGCCGCCGCTACGCACGTGATCCCGCCGCCTCATGAAGACGATATGCCCTACGACCGCGTCGTCATAACGGCTTTGCGCGTTCTGTTGTTCGCCGCGGTGTGGACGGTGATCGAATGGGTCCGCAGCTGGATCTTCACCGGCTTTCCCTGGAATCCCACGGGCGCGGTGTGGTCGGAAACCATGACGCCCGTTGGCCTGCCGGTTATCCAGGCCACCGCTATGATCGGCGCTTACGGCTTGACCCTGATTACAGTGATTGCCGCGATGATGCCGGCGGTGCTCGGGCAGCCGCCCCGGTTTGCCCGCGCGTGGGTCGCGGCGGCGGCACCGCTGGTTCTGCTGCTGGTGATCGGCGCCGGCGGGGCGTGGCGTCTCAATACCGCCGAAACTCATTTTGTGACCGGCGTGAAGTTCCGCCTGGTGCAAGCCAACATTCCCCAGACCGAGCGCGCGCGTCCCAGCCAGTGGGAAAGTCAGCTGCAGGATTACGTCGCTCTTAGCGTCAATGACCGCCCCGACGATGTCACCCATGTGATCTGGGGCGAGGCCGCCGTGCCGCCGACATTTTTTCTCAACCTTGATGAACGGCACCGCCAGACCGCCGCGGCCGCCGCGCCCGATGGTGGATATTTGATCACCGGCGCCGACCGGGGCGTGCGCGACGACGGCGGTTGGAGAGCGATTTACAATTCGCTTTACGCCGTGACACCCGCCGGCAACGTCGCCGCGGGCTACGATAAGAGTCATCTGGTGCCCTTCGGCGAATACATGCCGATGCGCTGGCTGATTCCCTACGACAAAATCACCGGCGGGGTCGGCGACTACGGCGCCGGGGAAGGCCTGACCATTATGCATCTGCCGGGCCTGCCCGACTTTACGCCGTTGATCTGCTACGAAGCCATTTTTTCCGGCAGGGTGACGCCGCCGGTCGCGCCCAGGCCGCAATGGCTTTTAAATCTGACCAACGATGCCTGGTTCGGCATGAGCACCGGCCCCTATCAGCACTACGCCATGACGCGCTTGCGGGCCGTGGAAGAAGGCTTGCCTCTGGTTCGAGTCGCCAATACGGGGATTTCGGCGGTGATTGACGGCTATGGCCGCACGGTCGCGGAACTGGGCCTGGGGAAACGGGGTGTCCTGGATGCACCTTTACCGACATCGCTGGCAGAGGCCACAGTCTTTGGTTTTGGGGGTAATTTCATCCCCTTAGTCCTCGCAACCCTGACCGGAGCAATGGCGTTGCTCTTATACCACCGGCGGAACGACCAGCCCGCACCACCCCTATGGCCTACGGGCTTGGGCGATAAGAATGGTTAAAATGGTGATAGAAAACCTGTCAGGTATTTGATTTTGGGGGATTTTCGTGTCAAATAGTGGTGCAGACGACCCAAGTTTTCAACGGTCGGTAGATATTCGCAGCAGGTTTTGTTACAGCCACTCGTTCTAAATTGCCTCAGCAGGGTGACCATGGGCTTACCGCAGGAACATGACGCATTCGACGATACCTCCACGGCGCGCTCGACGCGCGGACGGATGCCGTCGGGAAAACCAAACCCCGTGGACGTCCACGTGGGCAGTCGCGTGCGTTTGCGCCGGACCCTGCTCGGCATGAGCCAAGAGAAACTGGGCGAGGCCATCGGCCTGACCTTCCAGCAGGTGCAGAAGTACGAGCGGGGCGCCAACCGTATTGGCGCCAGCCGCCTGTGGGATTTAAGCCGGGTGCTGGATTGCCCCATGTCGTTCTTCTTCGAGGAAATGGACGACGCCACCGCCCAAGCCAGCCCGCGCAACCTGAGCGTGGAGACGCCGGATGTCGAGCCGCGCGAGAACGACCCCATGACCAAGCGCGAGACCCTGGAACTGGTGCGCGCCTATTACCGCATCAAGGACTACCACGTGCGCCGGCGCATCTATGAGCTGGCCAAGTCCCTGGCTTCGCCCGAAGAGCCGGTCGAAGAATAAAGGGCGCCTTCAGCTTGAATTCGACGCTGCCGCGATCCCTCGCGGCGGCGTTTTCATTTTCACTTAGCCCTGTCTGGGCCCCATCTGGGCCCTATCTGGTTAGCCCTATTTTCCGGGCCTCGACTCGACCGACCTTGAAAAAAGCCCCTGGTTCCTATACGCCGAGCGGGCGTTTTTCCGAACCCGTCCGTTGCATCCCCCGCCCAGGAGACCTGACCCTTGTCCAAGACCGATTATGTATTCACCAGCGAGTCCGTTTCGGAAGGCCATCCGGACAAGGTCAGCGACCGCATCTCGGATTCCATCGTCGATCTGTGCCTTGCGGCCGATCCCTACGCGCGCGTCGCGCTGGAAACCTTATGCACGACAAACCTCATCGTGCTGGCCGGTGAAGTGCGCGTGCCAAAGTCGGTGACTCACGATGCGATGATCCAGGCCGCACGCGACGCTGTGAAGGACATCGGCTACGAGCAGGACGGCTTTCATTGGAAAAATGCAAAAGTCGAATGCCACGTCCACGCCCAATCCGCCGACATTGCCGTCGGTGTTGATTCCGCCGGCAACAAGGATGAAGGCGCAGGCGACCAGGGCATCATGTTCGGTTTCGCCGTCAACGAGACCAAAGAATTCATGCCGGCGCCGATTCATTATTCGCACGCCATTCTGCAATCGCTGGCCGAAGCGCGTCACGACAAGGACGTGGATTTTCTCGGCCCCGACGCCAAGAGCCAGCTGAGCCTGCAATACGTCGGTGGCAAGCCGGTCCGCTGCACTTCGGTTGTGGTCTCCACACAGCACAGCGAAAAGGCCGATCAGGAAACCATCCGCGAATATGTTCGCAAGCATGTGAGGAACGTGTTGCCCAGTGGCTGGATGTGCCCGGAAGAAACCTTCTATGTGAACCCCACCGGCCGCTTCGTCATCGGCGGTCCTGACGGCGACACTGGCCTCACCGGCCGTAAGATTATTGTCGACACTTATGGTGGGGCTGCGCCGCATGGCGGCGGCGCTTTTTCCGGGAAGGACCCGACCAAGGTCGACCGCTCGGCGGCTTATGCGGCGCGTTATCTTGCGAAGAACGTCGTGGCCGCGGGCCTTGCTCACAAATGTCTGATCCAGTTGTCCTATGCCATTGGCGTTGCGAAGCCGCTGTCGGTCTATGTCGACACACAAGGCACAGGCGAAGTGGATGAAGACAAGCTGTCCAAGGTGCTGCAGGAGCTGATGAACCTCTCACCCCGCGGCATCCGCGAGCACCTCAAGCTCAATCGCCCGATCTATGCCCGCACCTCGTCTTACGGCCACTTCGGCCGCGAGCCCGACGGTTCCGGCGGCTTCAGCTGGGAACGCCTGGACTTGGTGGAGCAGCTTGAATCCGCCTTCGGTGGCTAACGGGGATAGCGGCGAGCCCGAGATCGGCGAGCGCATCCATTTCTACGGCCGCCGCAAGGGCAAGCCTCTAAAGGCGGGCCGCAAGTCGCTGCTGGAAACCGCTCTGCCGCGACTTCGGATCGCGTTTGAAAATATCTCTCAATCCATTGATCCTGCGTGTTTTTTCAAAAAAAAACCGACATCCGTACGGCTCGAAATCGGCTTTGGCAGCGGTGAGCATATTGCAGCCCAGGCTGCAGCAAATCCCGACGTCGCCTTTATCGGCTGCGAAGTCTTCCTGAACGGCGTGGCCTCGCTGACCCGCTATGTGGAAGAGCGCCGGATCACCAATTTGCGGATATTCGACAACGACGTCCGCCATTTATTGCCGGCTTTAAAGGACAACAGCCTAGCCCGCGTCTCGCTTTTGTTTCCCGATCCCTGGCCCAAAGCCCGTCACGCCAAGCGGCGCTTTGTCAGCCCGGCCATGCTGGATGACTTGGCGCGGGTGCTGGTGGACGGCGGCGAACTGCGCATCGCCAGCGATCATCCCGTCTACGTTGAATGGACCTTGCTGCACGCGCCCCGGCATCCGGCTTTCACCTGGACCGCTGTCGGGCCGGAGGATTGGCGCATTCGCCCTTCCGACTCGGTCGCTACGCGCTATGAGGAAAAGGCCATTGCCGCGGGCCGCACGCCGACTTTTTTGAATTTTGTGCGAAAAGCACGCGGCGCCTAAGATCAGAGCTATCCCTCAAAAGCCTTGTCTTCCGCGGAAAATCGCCCTATATCAGCGCCATCTTCTGCATGTTTGATAACTTGGGAAGTGGGCCGATTGCCCACTTTTTTTATTGCCCGCTTCCCAGCGCATCGCGCCGAAAAGTGGGCTTCTGGTTTTCGGGAGAAGCGATGCGCCTTCATAAATCAGACCAAGCAGCTGCGCTGCATGGTTTGGAGGATAAGGGCATTTGGAACGTTTGCCACAACTTGAAGCGCGCGTAGAGCCGACCCTGGAAGCCATGGGCTTCGAGGTGGTGCGTATCGCGCTGACCGGAAACGAGGGACGCCGCACGCTGCAAGTCATGGCGGACCGGCGTGACGGCAGTTTGATCTCGGTCGAGGACTGCGCCGAGATCAGCACTGCGCTTTCGGCGATCTTCGATGTCGAGGACCCGGTGTCCGGCAACTACGACCTTGAGGTCAGCTCGGCCGGCATCGACCGGCCCCTGACACGGCCCAAGGACTTTGCGGCCTACGCCGGGTTTGTGGCCAAGGTCGACACCAAGATGCTGGTGAACGGCCGCAAGCGGTTTCGGGGCCGCCTTGAAGGTGTGACGGCAAACGGCGAAGTGGCGATGAAGATCGACAATACGGATGTGGTCATCGCCATGAACAACATCAGCACCGCCAAGCTGGTGCTGACGGATGAACTGATCGCGGCGACGGCAAAACGTCCGCCGCGTGATGATAACAACGCTTAAATCTGGAGAGATCCTATGGCTCAGAGCATTGGTATGGCGCGCCCGGAATTGGTGCAGGTTGCGGACACCGTCGCCCGCGACAAAGGCATCGACCGCGAAGAAGTCTTTCAGGCCATGGAGCAAGCCATCCAGAAAGCCGGCCGTTCCAAATACGGCCATGAGAACGACATCCGCGCCGCCATCGACCGCAAGACCGGCGAGATCCGCCTCGCGCGTTACCTGACGGTGGTTGAAACCGTCGAGGACGAAAACACCCAGCTGACCTTGGCCAAAGGGAAGAAGAAAGATCCCGCCATCGAAATCGGCGGTGTGATCGTCGATCCGCTGCCGCCGATCGATTTCGGCCGCATCGCCGCCCAGACCGCAAAGCAAGTCATCGTGCAGAAAGTGCGCGATGCCGAGCGCGCGCGTCAGTTCACGGAATACAAGGATCGCCGCGGCGAGATCGTCAACGGCCTGGTCAAACGCGTCGAATTCGGCAACGTGATTGTCGACCTGGGACGCGCGGAAGGCCTCTTGCGCCGCGACGAATTGATCCCGCGCGAACACTTCAAGAATGGCGACCGCGTGCGCGCCTTCATCATGGACGTGCGCGAAGAACCGCGCGGCCCGCAGATTTTCCTCTCGCGCACCGCCGGCGATTTCATGGGCGCGCTGTTCGCCCAGGAAGTGCCCGAAATCTATGACGGCATCATCGAAATCAAAGCCGTCGCCCGTGATCCCGGCAGCCGCGCCAAGATCGCCGTGATTTCCAACGATAACTCCATTGATCCCGTCGGCGCTTGCGTCGGCATGCGTGGATCTCGCGTGCAGGCGGTTGTGGCCGAACTGCAAGGCGAGAAGATCGACATCATCCAGTGGAACCAGGACCCGGCGACCTTTGTCGTCAATGCGCTGGCGCCGGCGGAAGTCACCAAGGTCGTGCTCGACGAAGACTCGGGGCGCATCGAAGTAGTGGTGCCGGATGAGCAGCTGTCGCTCGCCATCGGACGGCGCGGCCAGAACGTGCGCCTTGCCTCGCAGCTGACCAGCTGGACCATCGACATTCTCACGGAAGGCGAAGAGTCCGAGCGCCGCCAGGAAGAATTCCGGTCGCGCTCCAAAATGTTCATCGACGCGCTCGACGTGGACGACGTGCTCGCCCATCTGTTGGTGACTGAGGGCTTCTCGTCGGTGGATGAGCTGGCGTTCGTGCCGCTGGAAGAGCTGACCGACATCGAAGGCTTCGACGAAGACATCGCTAGCGAGCTCAAGGCCCGCGCGACCGCCTATATCGAAGAAGAGAACAAGAAGGTCATGGCGCGCATGGAAGAGCTGGGCGTGTCCGAAGACCTGTCCGGCGCCGAGATCGAAGGTCTAGATTCCAAGAAAATCATCGCCCTGGCCGAGAAGGGCGTCAAAACCCTGGACGACCTCGCGGACCTGGCCGGCGATGAGTTGATCGAAATGCTGGGTCCCGACGCCGGTCTGAAGGAAGATGCCGCCAATGCCATTATCATGGCGGCGCGCGCCCACTGGTTTCCGGAAGGCTCACCCGATGGGGCCAAGACCGACGAAACCGGGGCGTAGGTCCGGCACGGGTATCGGTGGCGAACAACAACCGTGGCCACAGTATCCATGACCCAGACGCCGGAGCCGCCTCCCCTAGGGGCGGAAGCGGGGTCCGGAGCAGAAGACCTGGAGGAATCCGGCCCCAACCGGCGCTGCATCGCAACGGGCGAGTCGCTGCCCGTGGCGCGTCTGATCAGATTCGTGGTGGGCCCTGGAAACGTGGTGGTTCCCGATATCGATGCCCGCCTGCCGGGCCGGGGTTTGTGGTTGAGCGCCGACCGCAGTATGATAGAAACGGCGGCGTCCAAGCGGATGTTCGCCAAAGCCGCGCGCAAGGATGTTTCCGTTGTCGCGGACTTGGCCGACACAGTCGCAGGTTTACTGAAACGCCGCTGTCTCAATCAACTTGGTTTGGCGCGCCGTGCCGGACTAGTGGCCGCTGGAGCGGAAAAGGTACGTGCCCAGATCGCGACGGGCCGCACCGCGGCTTTGTTCGAGGCGGCAGACGGATCGCCCCAAGAGCGTCGCAAGGTTGTTGCACTGGCGCCGCATGTGCCGATGGTGGACGTATTCACCGGCGCTGAGTTGGGTGCGGCCTTAGGACGCGAAGCCGCCGCGGTGCACGTAGGGCTTATGCCCGGCCGGTTGACGACGATGTTGCTTGAGGACGCCGCGCGTTACGCCGGTGTCCGGAGAATTGCCGAGAGTTGAAAGCTAGCCAGAAGAGCGTTGTAAGAAGGTACGGTTAAGAAGCATGCCGAGCGACACAAAGACCAAAAGACCTTTGTCCTTAAGCGGGGGCAAACTGGAACTCAAGAAGACGGTCGAAACCGGTCAGGTTCGCCAGAGCTTCAGCCATGGCCGTTCGAAGGTCGTTCAGGTCGAGCGCAAGCGCAAACGCCAGTTCGAGATGGGCGCCGACGGCAAGGTGCAGGAAGTCAAAGCCGCACCGATGGGCTTGAAGGCCAAAGCCGCCGAACTGTTCGCCAAGGAAGTTCAACACGGCACCCTGACCGAGGACGAAAAAGCCCACCGCCTGAAGGCGCTGCAAGACGCGCTCAAGGCCGACGAGGAAAATCGTAAGCAGGCCGAAGAAGACGCGAAGGTTCAGGCCGAAGTCGACGCGCTACGCGCCGAAGAAGAGAGCCTGAGGGCCGCGCTTTCGCCGCAGGCCGCTGACGCGCCCGCGCAAGAGCCAAGCACCGCCCGCGTCGCCGACGCGATCCCGGTTGTTCTTCCGGGCCTCGAGACCCGCGCCGAGATCGGCCCGGCCACGCGCCGCGACGTCGTCGAGGAAGAAGACGACGAAGACGCCAAACGCCGCAAGAGCAAGACCGGCCACAAGCCCCCGATGGTCAAGCGCACCGAGCCGCGCCGCCGCGCCGGCAAGCTTTCGATCGGCGCCGCCCTTGAGGGTGATGACGCCGTCGAGCGCAGCCGCTCGATCGCCTCCATGCGCCGCGCCGTCGAGAAAGAACGGCGCAAGGCGCAGCTCAAGCAGCCCATGAACACCGACAAGGTCGTGCGCGAAGTTATCGTGCCCGAGACCATCACGGTGCAGGAACTCTCAAGCCGCATGGCCGAACGCTCCGTCAACGTCATCAAGGCGCTGATGAAGCTGGGCATTATGGCGACCATCAATGAAGTCATCGACGCCGACACCGCCGACCTGGTGATTCAGGAATTCGGACACCGGGTAAAGCGCGTAACGGAGTCCTCCGTGGAAGAGAACTTGAAGACCGGCCCGGACGACGCCGCGCTGTTGAAACCGCGTCCACCGGTGGTCACCGTCATGGGCCACGTCGACCACGGCAAGACCTCGCTGCTCGATGCCTTGCGTTCGGCCAATGTCGCGGGCGGCGAAGCCGGCGGCATTACCCAGCACATCGGCGCTTATCAAGTACGCACGAGCAAGGGCAGCAAGATCACCTTCATCGATACGCCCGGCCACGAAGCCTTCACGGCGATGCGCGCCCGCGGCGCCAGCGTGACCGACATCGTGATCCTGGTGGTTGCCGCCGACGACGGCATCATGCCGCAGACGATTGAGGCGATTAAACACGCCAAAGCCGCCGGCGTTCCGATCATCGTTGCCATCAACAAGATGGATAAGCCCGGCGCCAATCCGCAGCGCGTCAAGACCGACCTGCTGAGTCATGAGGTCGTTGTCGAAGATATGGGCGGCGAAACCCTGGCCATCGAAGTTTCCGCCACCAAGAAAACCAACCTCGACAAGCTCGAAGAAGCCATTCTGCTGCAAGCAGAAGTGCTGGATTTAAAGGCCAATCCGGACCGCACCGCCGAAGGCGCGGTCATCGAAGCTAAGATGGAAAAAGGTGTCGGTTCCGTGGGCACCGTGCTCGTGCAGCGCGGTACTTTGCACATCGGCGATATTTTCGTGGCCGGCGCCGAGTGGGGCCGCGTGCGCGCGCTGGTCAACGAACACGGCAAACAGGTGAAGTCGGCCATGCCGTCGGCGCCGGTGGAAGTCGTGGGCTTTGCCGGCACACCCGCCGCGGGCGATGACTTTGTGGTCGTCACCGATGAAGCAAAAGCACGTGAAGTCGCTGAATTCCGCCGCCGCAAGCTGCGCGATAAGGAACATGTCGCCAGCGTCGGCGGCTCGACCATGGAACAGATGTTTGCCCGGATCAAAGCCGGCATCGCCAAGGAATTGGCAATCGTGGTCAAAGGCGACGTGCAGGGCTCGGTCGAAGCGCTCTCAGGTACATTGACCAAACTTGGCGCCGACGAAGTGAAGGTCAACGTGATTCACGGCGCCGTGGGCCCCATCAGCGAAGCCGACGTAACCTTGGCCAAAGCGTCCGGCGCGGTCATCATCGGCTTCAACGTGCGCGCCAACGCGCAAGCCCGCGAGATCGCCAAGCGCGACAACATTGATATCCGGTACTACTCGATCATCTACGATGTCTCCGACGACATGAAGAAGCTGCTGACGGGTATGCTCGCGCCGACGTTCAAGGAAAACTTCATCGGCTACGCCAACATTCGCGAAGTCTTCAACGTCACGAAGGTCGGCAAGGTCGCCGGCTGCATGGTCACCGAGGGCGTCATCAAGCGCGGCTGTAAAGTCCGCCTCTTGCGCGACAACGTCGTCATTCACGAAGGCGACCTGTCGCAACTCAAGCGCTTCAAGGACGATGTCAAGGAAGTGCGCGAAGGCTACGAGTGCGGCATCGCGCTGGCCAACTATCAGGACATCCAGAAGGGCGACGTCATCGAGTGCTTCGAGATTGAGCGCTTCGCGGGTGTCCTCTAAAAACGGACACCCGAGGCGCTCGGTTCCGGTCGGGTCCGTTGCAAGGAAACTTCCATGGCGAGACAGCGGCCTAAAGCGCCGGGCCAAAGGCAATTGCGGATCGGCGAAGAGCTGCGCCACGCCCTAGCGGCGATCTTCGAGCGCGAGAGCTTTCGTGATCCCGCATTGGTCGACGTTCGCCTGACCGTGACCGAAGTACGTCCCAGCCCCGATTTGCGTCATGCGCGCGTTTACATCGTGCCGCTCGGCGGCGGCGACCTTCCGAAAATTCTTGAAGGCCTAAAGCGCGTAAAACCTTTCCTGCGCCGCGAATTGGCCAATCGCGTGCAGATCAGATTCATTCCCGATCTGATTTTTTCCGCCGACACGACGTTCGACGAGGCCGAACATATTTCGCGGCTTTTGCACAAACCCGAAGTTGCCCGCGACATCTGGCCCGGAGACAGTGACGTGGACAGTAACGGCGGCAGTGACGGCGACGACGCGCCCGACGAGGTCTAGGGCGTGGGACGTAAAAAAACCGGCCGGCCCATCAGCGGATGGATCGCGGTCGACAAACCCGCCGGCATGACCGCCGCCACGGTGGTCGCCCGCGTCAAGCGCGCGCTCGATGCCGCCAAGGCCGGGCACGGCGGCACGCTGGACCCGCTGGCAACCGGCATACTCCCGTTGGCGCTTGGCGAAGCCACCAAGACCGTCAGCTTCGTCATGGACAGCGCCAAGACCTACGAATTCGAAGTCACCTGGGGCGCGTCCACGGATACCGATGACCGCGACGGAACCGTCACGGCCACCTCCGACGTTCGGCCCAACGCCGACTCCATCAACGCCGCCTTGCCGGCGTTTACGGGCATCATTCAGCAGGTGCCGCCGGACTATTCGGCCATCAAAATTGGCGGCCAGCGGGCCTATGACTTGGCCCGGCGGAAAGAAGCCGTCGAGTTGGCCGCCCGGCCAGTCCATGTCCATAGCTTTACCCTGCTGGCCAAACCCGACTCGGGCCCCGACCGGGACCGTTTCCGGGTCGACTGCGGCAAAGGCACCTACATCCGCGCCCTGGTCCGGGACCTGGCCCAAGCCCTCGGCACCCTGGGGCATATTTCGGTCCTAAGGCGCACGCGCTGCGGCGCTTTTGCGGAGAATAGGGCGATTTCCCTGGAAAATTTGGAGGCTTTAGGCCATAAAGCCGCCGATTCTGAGTATCTTCTCCCGGTTGGGACCGTGCTGGACGACATCCCGGCTCTGGCCCTGACGGAGGAAGAGGCTCGCCGCATGACCCTTGGCCAAGCCGTAGCGCTTTGGCCGGTGGTAAAGCGAAATCCCCAGACCGGTCTTGAGCAGGGAACTGCCGTACAGGCCCTGTGCGGGGACAAGCTGATTGCGGTGGCCGAGGTCGGGAACGGCATGATCCGTCCCGTCCGTGTTTTGAACCACTGACATATAGGAGTTCCCGATGTCGATTAGCCCAGAGCGCAAACAAGCGCTTGTTACTGAGTATGCGATCAAGGCCGGCGATACCGGTTCGGCCGACGTGCAGGTGGCCGTCTTGAGCGAACGCATCAAGAATCTCACCGAACACCTTAAAGGCCACAACAAGGACAACCATTCCCGCCGTGGCCTTCTCGTGATGGTCGGCAAACGCCGCCGTCTGCTCGACTATCTCAAAAAGACCGACAACGGCCGTTACGAGGCTTTGATCGGCCGCCTCGGCCTGCGGCGCTAGTGTCGCGATTTCAAAGTTCGCAAACTTTCGCTGCCGGCACTTATGCGAACTTTGAATTCAAAGCGACACTAGACTCCATTGAATCAAATGTGGTTCGAATTTGAAATTCCTCATGAGTGTATGCCGCAAGGGACCGGAGGAATTTCAAATTCCCACATTTGTGCCACGGACGATGTTCCAAACGCCGTTGGAGATCGTTGAACGTCCCTTGTCATAAGAAGAGGGGCGCGTTCGGCGCTTTCCAAAAACAGCTGCGGTGGCTGGAGATTTTTTTTATCGCTGTTGTTCACGCGAGAGCGCAGGTGCGCCAAAGCGTGAGTTGCGGATGGACTGCATGTGCGGACCATCCATTGAGGAGCGTGGAATTTTTAGTTCCACGCGGGGATCGAAATCCCGGCTCGCTAACCTCTGACCGTATGCGCCCACTCAGGAAAAAGAAGCGGTGGGCATCCAACGGTGAGCCGGGCGCACAATACGGTGCCGGTCCATGGGGTATGAGAAGGAAAAACTGAAATGTCTATGTTCAAAGTTACACGCAAGGAAATCGAATGGGGCGGCCGCAAGCTGGTTCTGGAAACCGGCAAGGTCGCGCGTCAGGCTGACGGCGCGGTGATGGCCACCTACGGCGATACCACTGTGCTCTGCACCGCCGTCGGCGCCAAGTCGCCGAAGCCCGGGATCGATTTCTTTCCGCTGACCGTCAATTACCAGGAAAAGACTTTTGCCGCAGGCAAAATTCCCGGTGGCTTCTTCAAGCGTGAAGGCCGCCCCACGGAAAAGGAAGTGCTGACCTCGCGCCTCATCGACCGTCCGATCCGTCCGCTGTTCCACGCGGGCTACCGCAACGAGACCCAAGTGGTTTGCACCGTGTTGTCGCACGACCTCAAGAACGATCCCGACGTCATTGCCATGATCGGCGCGTCGGCGGCCCTGACCATCTCCGGCATTCCGTTCCTGGGGCCCATCGCCGCGGCCCGCGTTGGTTACGTCGAAGGCCAGTACGTGCTGAATCCGAAAATGGACGAACTCAACAAGTCGTCGCTTGATCTGGTGCTGGCCGCGACCCGCGAAGGGGTGTTGATGGTCGAATCCGAAGCCAAGGAATTGTCGGAAGACATCATGCTCGGCGCCGTCAAGTTCGGTCACGAACAGATGATGCCGGTGATCCAGATGATCATCGCGCTGGCTCAGGCTTGTGCGAAAGACCCGCGCGACATTCCGGTCGAAGCGCCGGAAGTCGTCGCCGTCAAAAGCAAGCTCGCGTCTTTCGCGGGCGAACTTTCGACTGCTTATAAAAACCAGGTGAAGCAGGACCGTTACGCCGCCGTCGGCGACGTGAAGAAGAAAGCTATCGCCAGCCTCGGCGACAATGCTGCCGAAGTGGCGGTTGCCGGCGGAATCTTCAAGCACATGGAAGCCGACGTTGTCCGCGGCAACATCTTGAAGACCGGCGTGCGTATCGACGGCCGCGACACCAAGACCGTGCGCCCCATCGAAATAGAAGTCGGCTTTCTGCCGCGCACCCACGGCTCGGCTCTGTTCACCCGCGGCGAAACCCAGGCGCTGGTCACCACGACGCTGGGCACCGGCCAGGACGAACAGATCATCGACGCCCTGGAAGGCGAATACCGCCAGAACTTCATGCTGCATTATAACTTCCCGCCCTACTCCGTCGGTGAAGCCGGCCGCATGGGTAGCCCCGGTCGCCGCGAAATCGGCCACGGCAAGCTGGCCTGGCGCGCGCTGCATCCGTTGATCCCGGGCAAGGAGACTTTCCCGTACACACTGCGTCTGGTTTCGGAAATCACCGAGTCCAACGGCTCCTCATCCATGGCGACCGTCTGCGGCAGCTCGCTGGCGCTGATGGATGCCGGCGTGCCACTGGTGCGCCCCGTGGCCGGTATCGCCATGGGTCTGATCAAGGAAGGCAACGACTTCGCGGTTCTGTCGGACATCCTGGGTGACGAAGATCACCTGGGCGACATGGACTTCAAGGTTGCCGGCACAGATGTCGGCGTGACCTCGCTGCAGATGGACATCAAGATCACGTCTATCACCTCGGAGATCATGGAGATCGCCCTGCGCCAAGCGCGTGACGGCCGTCTGCACATCCTGGGCGAAATGGCGAAGGCCATGACGGGCGCGCGCGATTCCGTGGCCCAGCATGCACCGCGCATCACGACGCTGATGGTTCCGAAAGACAAAATCCGCGAAATCATCGGCACCGGCGGCAAGATCATCCGCGAACTGCAGGAGTCCACCGGCACCAAGATCGACATCGAGGACGACGGCACCGTGCGCGTCGCTTCGGCCGATCAGGAAATGATGGAAGAAGCCGTTCGCCGGATCAAAGACATCGTCGCCGAGCCTGAACTGGGCGCGATCTATACCGGCACCGTCGTCAAGATCATGGACTTCGGCGCCTTCGTGAACTTCCTCGGCAAGCGCGACGGCTTGGTGCACATCTCTGAACTCGCCTCTAAACGCGTGCAGAGCGTTGCCGACGTCGTCAAGGAAGGCGACATCGTGAAGGTGAAGTGCTTGGGTATCGACGACCGCGGCAAGGTCAAGTTGTCCATGAAGCGGATCGATCAGGCCACCGGCAAAGAGATCGAGTCGGCCGAAGCGGCCAACGGTTAGTCTTAAAGTTCGCCGTGATCTCGGTTCCACGCATTATCGGTCATCGCGGCAGCCCCAGGGCGGCGCCAGAGAATACTCTGGCGTCGTTCCGACAGGCTGCCGCCGATGGCGCGAAGTGGGTGGAGTTCGACGCGGCGCTGACACTCGACAGCCGCGTTGTGATTTTTCACGATGACGCCTTGGACCGCACCAGCGACGGCGCGGGTCTGCTGGCGGAAGCCCCTTTCGAGTCCGTGGCGGCACTGGACGCAGGGTCCTGGTTCGATCCGGCCTTCAAAGGCGAGATGGTGCCCACACTTGAAGAAGCCTTGGAGCTGTTCGCGACCCTGGGCCTCGGCTTCAACATGGAGCTGAAAACCGACCACGGCCGGGAAGTGGAGCTGGCGACCATCGCTTTACCGATCGCCGTGGCCATCTGGTCCGACAACGCACCGACGCCGTTGATTTCCAGCTTCTCGCGACAGGCCGTGGCGGCCGCCAAGGACATCGCGCCGCAGTGGCCGCGCGGGTTAATCTTCGATCGCCTCCCCAGCGACTGGGCCGAGCTCGGCAAGAGCCTGGGTCTGGCCACCCTCAACGCCAACCACAAACATCTGACCCGCGAACAGGTCATGGAAGTGCGCGGGGCTGGCTATGCGGTACTGGCCTATACCGTCAATGAACCGGCACGGGCCGAGACGCTATTTGGCTGGGGTGTTGACGCGATTTTCACCGATATTCCCGGCGAAATGTTAAAGGCCGTTGACAAATTATAGTGATATTTCAATAAATTAGGCCGTATTTTGGCGAAGCTGGCCCAAGTTTGCTTGGTTCGGGTCGCCGCTCCCCCTATATTGCGGGCGAATCGCCCGAAGTGTGAGGGGAACCTTGGTTTCACAGAGGGTTCCGAACCGGGCACGGCCATTGCCACACCTAAGTCCACTCGAACAAAGCAGGCTGCGTGAAAGCGCTTAATTCTATCGTCATTGCCGGCCACGAAGTGCTGCCCATCGTCGAGGGCGGCAAAGGCGTCGCTGTTTCCAACGGCATGAGTTCGGGCGCCTGGGCCGCCGCCGGGGGCATCGGCACCTTTTCCGGTGTGAACGCCGATTCCTATGACACCGCCGGTCATCATATCCCGCAGCTGTATTACGGGCGCACGCGCAAAGACCGCCACGAAGAGCTGGTGAAGTACGCCATCGACGGCGGCATCACCCAGGCGCGCATCGCTCACGAGACCCGCGGCAACAACGGCCGCCTGCATATCAACATCCTTTGGGAAATGGGCGGCGCCGAACGTGTGCTCGAAGGCATCATGGATAAGTGCAAAGGCATCATCCAGGGCGTGACCTGCGGCGCCGGCATGCCCTATCGCCTGGCCGAGATCGCGGCCCACTACGGCATTCACTACTACCCGATCATCTCTTCGAGCCGCGCCTTCCGCGCTTTGTGGAAGCGCGCCTATCACAGGTTCGCGGAGCTGCTGGGCGGCGTGGTCTATGAAGATCCGTGGCTGGCCGGCGGCCATAACGGTCTTTCCAATTCCGAAGACCCGCGCAAGCCGGAAGATCCCTACCCACGTGTCGCCGCTTTGCGCGCGGTGATGAATGAAGCCGGCCTGCAGAACACGCCGATCATTATGGCAGGCGGTGTCTGGTGGCTATCCGAGTGGGAGCACTGGCTCGACAATCCTGAAATCGGTCCCGTGGCGTTCCAATTCGGTACGCGCCCGCTCTTGACCCAGGAGAGCCCAATTTCAGCCGCCTGGAAAAAACGCCTGGTCGGCCTGCAGCCCGGCGACGTCGATTTGCAGCGCTTCAGCCCGACGGGCTTTTACTCATCTGCCGTGCATAACGGCTTCCTCGAGCATCTCGAGCATCGCAGCGAACGCCAGATTCCTTTCATACCCGAGCCCGTGGGCGCTCACGACACGGCGCTCAACATCGGCGCGCGCAAGCGCGAGGTCTACGTCACCGCCGCCGACAAGTTCCGCGCCCAAAGCTGGATGGACCACGGTTTCACTGAGACCATGAAAACCCCCGATGCCACGCTGATTTTCGTGACGCCTGAGGATGCCGAGCAAATCCGCACCGATCAAATCGCGTGCATGGGATGTTTGTCGGCCTGCGCCTTCTCCAACTGGTCGCAGAACGAAGAAGGCTCCACCGGCCGCAAGGCCGATCCGCGCAGCTTCTGCATTCAGAAGACATTGCAGAACATTGCCCACGACGGCAGCATCGATTCGGAGTTGATGTTCGCCGGGCACAATGCCTATCGCTTCAGCCAGGACCCCTGGTACAAAAACGGCTTCGTGCCAAGCGTGAAGCAATTGGTGGAGCGCATCACCACAGGTTGGTGAACGACTGGGGTGGTGCCTTTGGCTTCACGGGCAACGACACTCACGCTGCTGGCGGTGGCGCTGTTGGGCTTCGCCCATATCGCTTTCCTGCCGCCCTTTGAGGGTTTCGACGAAACCGCCCATCTGTCTTACATCCAGCAAGTCGCAGACACCGGCACGTTCCCGCGCCTGGGGCGCGATATGCTTTCCACCGATGTCGAAGAATATCCCGGGCCCTTGCCCTATGGCCGCGCAGCCAATGAGGACCGGACTTACTGGGCGTTTTTTTCCGAGCCTGCGCCGACCTTGGATTTTCCTCCGTCGCGCATGTACCGCGCGGGAGAGATTCCAAACTGGCAAGCGCAGCACCCGCCGCTTTACTACCTCCTGATGACGCCGTTTTACAAACTGGCGCGGGACTGGAGCTGGCCGAGTTTGTTTCTGCTCTTGAGGAGCGTGTCATGGGCCCTGGCTTTCGCGGGTTTTGCCATTGGCGCCCTTGCGACGTTGCGCGCCGTAGGCACACTTTCGCCCGCCTCGGTTTGGCCCACTTCACCCTGGGTGGTGACCGCTTGGCCGTTTTTATTTCCCGAGTTCTTTCCCGAGATGGCGCGCCTGGGCAACGACAGCTTGTGCCTCTTGCTTATGGGACTCGCCTGGATGCTGCTGTTGCGGCTTTTTGAGCGACGCGACGTTAACACCGCCGCGATGCTGGGCCTAGCGCTGGGACTCGGCTTGTGGACCAAGGCGTTCTTCATAGCTATCGCTGCCGGCATCGGCGCGTTCCTTGTCTTCGCCGCCTTGCGGGGCCGGAGCCGGGAGCTGATGCAAAGCGCAGGTTTCGTTTTGATCGTCGCGGCGGTGATCGGCAGCGGATGGTATGTGAGTGGGTGGGCCTCCACCGGTTCGCTCGATTTCCTGCAAGCCGACAAAGCGCCCGATGTTCTGGGTGACACCTTGCGCGGCTTCGACCTTGGGACGTTCCTGCACGGTCTCGGCGGCATTGCCGTAAGTTTTGCCTGGGCCGGAACTTGGTCCTTCGGGCGCTTTGATCCGATCTACACCGCGCCGGTTGTGTTGCTCGTGGCCTTGCCGCTGATGATCTGGATGATGCAGTTGCGCCGCGCGCGCGATGTGACCGTGGCGCCGCTTTTTATCGCCGCGCCCATGGTGCTGGGCCTTGTGGCGCATTGGGTGACACAGATGACTTTGCCCGGCCACGGCAATGCCACCGCGGGCTGGTACCTTCACATTCTTGCGGGACCCTTGGCTTTGGCGCTGGCCCTGGGCTGGCGAAAATCCTTTTGGCCGCTCGCCGCTTATGCCGGGATTTTTCACGCCGCTTGCTGGGCGTTACAGCTTTCACTTTTCAGCGGCTGCGCTTTTAAGAGCCCGGACTACAAATATGTTCAAGCCGGTGAATGCTTGATTGTGCCGGAGCATCTGGCGCTTCTCGCCTGGCCGACGCTGGGTACCGCGGCTTTGCTTCTGGCGTTCCTTAGCGCCGGCGCATATTTCTATCGTCCCAGGACTTCGCCCAGGCCCCCGCCATGACGCCCGCCTTCGGCCGCCCGATCCGTAAGCTGTGGGGCTTGGCAGACGACGCCACACTCTTGAACCACGGATCCTTCGGCGCCTGTCCGCTAGAAGTCTTGAAGGCGCAAGACATTCTGCGCCGCGAAATGGAATACCAGCCCGACGTCTTTTTCCGGGACAAGATTTTGCCCCAGCCCGGCGGAACCGCTTTGCGCACCGCCATCGGTCACCTCGCAACCTTTGTGAAGGCGACGGGCGACAACCTAGCCTTTGTCGAAAATGCCAGCGTCGGCATTCAAGCTGTGCTGCGGTCCTTGGCCTTTTCGCCCGGCGACCGGATCTTGATCACCAATCACACCTATAACGCCATGCGACTCATGGTCGAGACGCGCTGTGCCGAGACCGGCGCGGAGCCCCTGGTCGTGCAAATTCCGCTGCCGGTGAACCGCGATGACATTCTATCGCGCTTCCGGGAAGCGTTAACACCGAACGTAAAGCTCGCCATCATCGACCACATCACCTCGCCGACGGCATTGATCTTCCCGTTGGAGGAGATCATCGCCTTGCTGCGGCAGAACGGCGCGCGCGTGCTGGTGGACGGCGCCCACGGGGTCGGGCAAATCCCCTTGGACGTACCGAAGCTGGGCGCGGACTGGTACGTCTCCAATGCCCACAAATGGCTGTTTGCGCCCAAGGGCAGCGCTTTTTTATATGCGTCGCCCACAGCAGCGCGCGAGACGCAACCCAACCTCATCAGCCACTTTGTCCACATGGGTTTCCCGTGGTCCTTCGACTACATCGGGACGCGGGACAATACGGCTTGGCTGGCAACACCGGCGGCCTTGAAATTCTTTCAGGACTTGGGACCGGATGATGTGCGGACCTATCAAAAGCGCTTGATCGCAACGGGCAGTGACCTTCTATCTGCTATCGGCGCGGCGCCGGTTGGTCCTGCCACGATGAGCGCCGCCATGCGCTCTTTCATCCTGCCGCAGACGCGCCCCGCCGCAGCAGACGAAGGCCCGGCGCTTATGCGCCGACTTTGGACAGACGAGCACATTCAGATCGCCGCCAACACCTTGGACGGCAAGCTGGTGATTCGCATTTCGGCACAGGTTTACGTTACACAAGATGACCTGCGGCACTTCGCGGCGACCTTGGACCGCATCGGCTGGCCGGGGCGGGCCTAGGCCTTCTTCATCACGCTTTTGATCTTGGCGTATTCCTGATCAAGGATGTCGTAGATCAGCGTGCTCCACCATTTGCCGCGGGCGAAATGGATGACGCGGATGGAGCCTTTGTTGTCGGGGCTGCACTGGCCGGCGACGCGGTGGAGCTTGAAATGCTGGAAAGCGGCATCGAGAATCGCCCCGGCGATTTCGCTGCCAAAGCCCTGCTTCCAGGACTTGGGCGCCACACCGAAACCGATCTCGCCCTGACGTTCGCCCGGATTGATGATCTTCAGCACCGCCTCGCTGACGATTTCACCGGTGTCCTTGCGGACGACGGCAAGGAAATGCATCAGGCGCGGGCTTACGCCCTGATTTTTCACTACCCACTGCATCAGGGCTTCGATCTGCGCCGCTGTGGGCGCGTTGGCGCTTTGGTATTGCCAATAGGCCGGGTCCTGAACATAGGAAAAAACTGCGCCGGCGTCGTCCACGGTGTAATCGCGGATGATAAGTCGCCGGGTGGCGATGGGCAGCAGCAGAGGCGTGAGGACGAGCGTCGACATGGCCTAAAGCGTAACGCGCGCGAGGCCAAACTGCCTACGGAACGGCTAGCGGCTCAGGAACTTCTCGACGAAAGATGCGACATCGACGTCGGAGAAGCCCTTGTCCTTCAGAGCGGCGCAAATTGCGCGGACATCGACGTTGGCATAATTGTGTGCGCTGGCGGGACGGTTCTTGGTGGTATCGACAATGCGGAAATCGAACTCCCGCGCCTCGCTCTTGAAGACCTCGTAGTAGAGCATCTGGTCGACTTCGTTGTCCGGCGTAAAGGTCAGGATGCGGGGCTTCAATTGATAAAGCTCGGCCGGCGACACGTGGGCCGAGGCCGCGATAATCAGCTCGTCGCCGACCTGGCAGGTGCGGGCCGCGGCGCCGTTGAGCACACAGCAGCGCGAACCGGGCGCGCCGTAAATGATGTAGGTGGAAAGCCGCGCGCCGGAATTCTTGTTCCAGATATCGACGAACTCGGTGGGGTAAAGTCCGGCGGCCACAGCGTGGTCGGGATCGAGCGTGATGGAGCCGTGGTAATGCAGATCGGCGCCAGTCACCCTGATGCCGTGAAGCTTTGCCCGGATTACTTTGACCACGCTGCTACCTTTGGCAAATCCGGCATTATGCTGGGCCGGGCTGTGCAATGCGGCGCTACCATACTGATTTGGCTGCCGAAATAAAGCCGGGCTGTGCATGGCTGCCTTGCGGCCCGGTCGCAGCGACCCCGGCCCAGGGCTGTCTTGCACTCTTCCAACGACAGACGTAAAGCGCCTGGGAGGAGAACATTAGATGAACATTTCTAGCTCTAGCCCGCCATTTCAGCGCAAACCTGCGCAAGTTAGACCCCCGCGGGCGGCTGTTATAGCCGCAGTGACCCGGGGGGTGTGGCGCGCTGGTTCGAGGTCCAGGGGCTTTGCCAGCCTGACCGAGTTCAAGCTGGGTAATGACCGGCGCGCCGACGTGGTGGGCCTCAACAGCGCCGGGACGATTCTGATGGTGGAAGTCAAAAGCACGCCGGAGGATTTTCGCGGCGATGCCAAGTGGCTGGAGTATGTGTGCCGTACTGCGACGGATTTTCTTTCGCCGTGCCGCCGCATTTCCCTGGCAGATCCTTCCCGTGACCTGCGGCGTGGTCGTGGCCGACGCCCATTCGGCGGCGGTCTTACGCGAAGCACCCCATCATCCACTGCACGCCAGCCGGCGCAAGGCGCTGACTTTGCGCTTCGCTCTAGCCGCCGGCCAGCGATTGTCGTCGGTGATTAATCCGCGCGCCTAGAGCTTAATCAGCCGCAATAAAAGCCGATGATGCGGTTGAGCTTGTCCAGTTCGACATTGAGGCGCGTCGGGCTTTGATCCGTGCTGACGCGAGCCCCCGCCGGAATAATGCGATACGGCGGCGTCAAGCGTTCTTCCCGCAGGAATTGGCCGCTCTTGGGCACCTCTTTGCCGCGCGGAACGAAGACCATGCCGAGAGCGGGCACATATACGTGACCGCGGCAGTTGACGAGCATTTCCGGAAGCACAGGCTGGCGAATGGCCGGCGGATCTTCCGCAAAGATCTTGGCGACCGCTGGGACTTTGCCGGTGCACTGAAAATCGGGAAAGGTCTTGCCATTGTGTTCGCAACCCGCGAGCGCGGAAACCAAAGTGGCGCCACAGATGATTCTGAGAATACGGGTCATAATGCCCGTCCCTCTTTTTTCCGCTTCAGCTCTTTCGCGCCGTTTTCATGGCGGCGATGGTTGCCGTGGTGGAATGAGAAGCCACCACATCCGCCAGAATGACGCGCCCACCGTAACTTTCTACCACATCAGCGCCCACGACTTGCGCCCGGGTGTAGTCGGCGCCTTTGACCAGCACGTCGGGCCTGAGCGCTTCAATCAGGGCCAGCGGCGTATCTTCGCCGAAAATCACTACCAGGTCGACGGGCGACAACGAGGCCATGACGGCGGCGCGCGCCGCTTCGTTCTGCACCGGCCGGTCCGGGCCCTTCAGCCGCATGACCGAAGCGTCACTGTTCAAGCCGACCACAAGCCGGTCGCAGGCGCCGCGCGCCTGGCGCAGAAGCGAAATGTGACCCGGATGCAGCAAGTCGAAACAACCGTTTGTGAAGCCGACCCTTAACCCCTGCCGCCGCCAATCCATGACGCGGGCGATTGCGCCGGTGCGGTCGCCAATCTTCTGATCGGCATTGGTATGCTCGCTTTGACGGCAGGCGGCGGCAATATCCTGGGGCGTCGCGACCGCCGTCCCATGACGGCCGACAACGATACCGGCGGCAAGATTGGCAAGGCGCGCCGCCGAGGGCAACGGCGCGCCGCCGGCCAAGGCCAGCGTCAAGGTCGCAACCACTGTATCGCCGGCGCCGGTGACATCGGCCACCTCACGGGTTTCGGCCGGCAGATGGCGGACGTCCTCGCCGGTGACCAAGGTCATGCCTTCGCCCGAACGCGTGACCAGCACCGCGCCGGCGCTGATCTTTTTGCGCAAAGCCTGCGCGGCGGCGACAATGGCGTCGTCGCCATCCACGGGCATATTCATGGCTTCGGCCAGCTCGGTGCGGTTTGGCGTAATGACAGTTGCCCCGGCGTAGCGCGTGTAATCGGCGCCTTTGGGATCAACCACGACGGGCTTTCCGGCTTTGCGCGCCGCGGCGATGGCGGTTCCGGCCAGCGTACCGGTCAGCACACCTTTGCCGTAATCCGACAGAATAACGGCGTCGAACTCGCCGATCTGCGACGCAACGGCGCGCTCCAGGTCGGCAAGATCCTCACGCGACACGGCCGCGACGGTTTCACGGTCGGCGCGCAGCAGATGGTGGCCGTCGAGACTGAAGAAGCGGCTTTTGACGGTGGTCTCGCGCTGGCGCGAAACACGCAAGTACGGCTCGACGCTGGAAAGGCGGGCGAGCATGTCGACGACCTCGCGCCCGGCCCGATCATCGCCGACCGCGGTGACAAAAGCGCAGCGCGCGCCGAGGGCCGCCAAATTGCGCACGACGTTTCCGGCGCCACCCAATTCACTGGTTTCGCGCGTGATGCGCACCACCGGCACCGGCGCTTCGGGCGAGATGCGTTTAACATCACCATAAAGCGAGCGGTCGACCATGACGTCGCCCACGCAAAGCACTCGCCGGCCGGCAAAACCCGCCAGCAGCGTCGTGAAACTGGACAGATCGTCGTCGCCAGATTCAACGCCAGGGGCGGTCATGTGAGTTTGCTGCGCATGGCGGGGGCTTGTCTCACGCGTTCAGAAGTGTGCGGAAATATTGGATGGTGCGTGAGAGGCCTTCATCCAACGGCGTCTTCGGTTCCCATTTCAAAGTTTCGCGCGCCACGGTGATATCCGGACGGCGGCGCGTAGGATCGTCTTGCGGAAGCGGTTTATAGACCAGCTTCGATGAAGACTTGGATAGTGCGATGACCTTTTCGGCCAGTTCCAGAATTGTATTTTCCACGGGATTGCCGAGGTTCACAGGCCCCGTGACGGCATCGGGCGCGGCCATGAGGCGCAAAAAACCCTCTAGCAAATCGTCGGCATAACAGAACGAGCGGGTCTGATCGCCTTTGCCGTAGATGGTGATGTCCTGGTTCTGCAGCGCTTGAACGATGAAGTTGGAGACCACGCGGCCGTCGTTGGGTAACATGCGTGGGCCGTAGGTATTGAAAATACGCGCGACGCGGATACGCGTCTTGTGCTGACGGAAATAGTCGAAGAACAAAGTTTCGGCGCAGCGCTTGCCTTCGTCGTAACAGGCGCGAGGGCCGATCGGATTGACGTTGCCCCAATAGCTTTCCACCTGTGGATGGACGGCCGGGTCTCCGTAAACCTCGCTGGTGGACGCCTGCAGAATTTTGGCGCGGGTGCGCTTGGCCAGTCCCAGCATGTTGATGGCGCCATGCACGCTGGTCTTGGTGGTCTGCACGGGATCGAATTGGTAATGCACGGGCGAGGCCGGGCAGGCGAGGTTATAAATCTCGTCGGTTTCCACATAGAGCGGGAACGTGACGTCATGGCGCATCAGCTCAAAGGCCGGGTTGGCCAGGAGCTTGGCGACATTCTGGCGCCGGCCGGTGAAAAAGTTATCGACGCACAGGACCTCGTTACCGTCGGCGAGAAGCCGTTCGCAGAGGTGAGAGCCGATGAACCCCGCGCCGCCTGTCACGATGATACGTTTCACTGAATCCCCTCGCCTTGCGTGGTTATGGCCGGTGGTAAAATGGCGGCTTCCCGCCGCCCCCGCCGGGGCCTTGGGCCGTCCTGGGCCGCTCCGGAAAGGGCGCCGGCCCAAAACCACGTATTCCTTAGCGTCGGGCCGCCAGAATTAGAATATTTATTAATCTTTTCCAAATGGTTACCGTGCACCATGGCGTGGCATGAAATATACTCACTTGGATGTGGGCTTGGTCAGGCCGTACAACAACGGCCCGATTGGCGTGTTTTTGCAATGAACGGGCACCGGACCACAAGGCCGGGCTGGAACTCGTAATAGTTGTGTAGCTGTGGGAATGTATAATCAAGGCGCCAAAGGCTATCAGGAAACGCTTCTGGTCGACACGCTCGACCGGATGCGCCGCAATCCCAGCCTTACCGGACAGCCTGGGCTAAGCAGAAAATCATCGGAGGCCGAGCAATGACTTCATCCCTTTCACGACGCGCTATCACGGGCGGCTTACTGCTTGTCCCGGTGGCCCTTGCCCTTTCAAGCCCGGCCCGCGCCGATGCGGTGCTCGATGCGCGGCATGTGCTCGAAGAAGCCGCCATTACCGTCGAACGCGTGCGCGAGGAGCTGCACAACGAGCCGAACGTGGACAACCTGCTCGCACGCTCCAAAGGCATTCTGATCGTTCCGTCATATTATAAAGCGGGATTCATCCTGGGCGGCGCCTACGGCGACGGCGTCCTCGTGAGCCGCCTTCCCGACGGCGGCTTCGGTGATCCGGCGTTCTATCGCATGACCTCGGGCTCCGTCGGCCTGCAAATCGGCATGCAGTCGGCTGAGATCATTTTCATGATCTTGACCGAGAAGGGCCTGAGCGCTGTGCTCGACGACGAATTCAAATTAGGCGCTAACGTCGGCATGACGATCGGCACCCTGGGCGTCGGCGCGGAAGCGGCGACGACCACCAATGTCGGCAAAGACATTGTCGCCTATTCTAAAGCCGCCGGATTGTTCGCGGGCGGAGCTTTTGAAGGCGCTGCAATTAAGCCGCGGAAAGATTGGAATGCGGCGGTCTACGGCGTCGATAACGACAATCCCAAAGCGATTGTTCAGCGCAATCAGTTGCGCACGGCCGTGAATTTGAAAGATGCCTTGGCCAAGGTTCCGCCGGCAGATACCCCAGCACCTGCCGCGCAATAATTTCTTCTAGAACTGCAGCCCTTCGAAGGTCGTAGGCGCGGGCTGCACCATGGTCGTGCCGTCACGAGTCACTTGCATGACCGCGAAGCCACGTTCCGACAAACCATCGGGCCGAAACCGCATAATCCCGTCGACGCCGGCGAAACCCGTGGTGGCGGTGATGGCTTCGACCGAGAATGAATTGGCGGCAACGGTGCGCGACAAAACCGCCGCCAGAGCAACCGCATCGTAGCCGTTGGTGGCGATGGTCGGCGGCGCCTGGCCGTAGAATTCGCGGTAGCGCGTGAAAAACTGACGCGTCGTGTCGGGTGGCGGGGCGGGGAATACGCCGCCGATCATGACCGGCTCGCGGCCCAGGCCCGGCGTGTTCCACAACAACGTGCCCAAAAGCTGCACGCGGCCCGGATCGATGTCGAAGAACGGCAGCAAGGTCGCGGCCTGGGTTAGGCGCGTGCCCTGGTCGGGCAAAAGGATAGTGTCGAAATCCACTTCGCCGATGGTCTCGAGGCGCTCCAGGCGCTTTAACGCCAATTGCGAAATTTCATCGTCCTTGGCGGCCAGCTCGGCCTTTTGCAGCTCGAGCGCTTCCTTGCGCCGGTCGAAGGACGCGAGGTTCCGGACCACTTCGTTTAAGTCCTTGCCGTCGGGCTGATAGAAAGCGACTTGGGCCATCTCGCCGCCGTGGGTGGGCACAGTTTGCTTCAAGGCTTCGACCACCGACTGGCCATAGGGCGAATCCGGCGCCAGCACCGCGAAACGTTTCAGGCCCTTGGCATTGGCATAGGCCACGATCTGGCGCACCTGCTCCTGCACCAGAAAGCCCATGACAAAGACATGGGGACCGGCGATGGCAGGGTCCGTGGAAAAAGCCACCACATTGACGCCGGCGGCGGCGGCCTGGGGCGCGATGGCCTTGACCTCGGCGGAGAATAGCGGCCCCAGAAGCAGTTGCGCGCCGTGGCCCAGCGCCGTGTTGCAAGCCGCCACCGCACCTTCGGCGGTGCCTTTGGTGTCATAGGCCTGGAGCACAAAACGTTCATCGCCGATATCAAACAGCGCCATCTGGGCGGCATTGAGCAGGGCCTGGCCGATGGGCGCCGACTGTCCGCTCAAGGGCACAAGCAGCCCGACACGCACCAGCCCCGAGGCATCGGGCGATGGGCGCTGCGCGACGCCAGGCCCGATCGTAATGGTCGCGCCGGGCGCTAGACCGGGAATAAGCTGGTTAGGCGCGAGGATGCCCGCCCGTCCTTGTGGCGCGGCCTGAAGTGTCGAGGTCGGCTGGGTGGATTGGGGCTTGGCGGCTTGCACCTGTTGGGTTGCGGGCCCTTTGGGTGCTAAGTCTGGCTGCGAGCCGCAGGCGGCCAAAACCAGGACGCCCAGTATCGCAATTATGCGCGGAACCGCAGGTCCGATCCATGACAAGTTCAAATGGGCGACGTTTAAAGCCGCAAGACGACGCTGGGAAATCGGTAAAACCGGGCGCAAAGGCGTACTCCAAGGACCAGAAGACAGCAGCGCGCCAACCTAACGTCGGCAATGTGGCAAGTAAATCGGGTCTTCCCGCCAGTCTTTATCCAGCGGGTCTTTACATTGTGGCAACGCCCATCGGCAATCTGGGCGATATGACCCAGCGCGCCATCGAGACCTTGCGCGGCGTCAACGTCATCGCTTGTGAAGATACGCGCGTGACCGGGGTTTTGTTGCAGCGCTTTGGCATCGCCACACCCATGACGCCCTATCACGACCATAACGCCGACCGCGTGCGCCCGCAGATCATCGCACGCTTGTTGGCCGGTGAAGCCGTGGCGCTGGTCAGCGACGCCGGCACGCCGCTGATTTCCGATCCGGGTTACAAGTTGGTGCGTGCCTGCGCTGAAGCGGGAATCGCCGCCATTCCTTTGCCGGGGCCTTCGGCTTTGCTGGCGGCTTTGGCGGTAGCGGCGCTGCCCACGGACCGGGTGCTATTCGCCGGGTTTCTACCTTCAAAGTCCGGCGCGCGCCGCGACGCGCTTATGGCCCTCAAAGCCTTGCAAGCGACCCTCGTGTTTTACGAATCACCCCAACGCCTGGCCGACAGCCTGGCGGATATGACGGCGGTCTTAGGGCCACGTGATGCCGCCGTGTGCCGCGAGCTGACCAAATTGCACGAAGAGGTGCGCCGCGCATCCCTGGCCGATCTGGCCGCGGCTTACGCGGGGGAAGCCACGCCCAAGGGCGAGGTGGTGGTTGTCGTGGCCGGCGCACCCGCGGCGCAAGCCGCCACCGACGATGCCGACATCGACCAGTCTTTATGCGATGCCTTTAAAACCATGAGCGTGCGCGACGCCGCGGCGGCCGTGGCCACGGCCCTCAATCAACCGCGCCGCACGGTCTATGCGCGCGCGCTCGCCTTGGCGAAAAAATGACCGCCGCCCACACGCACGCCGAAAAACGCGGACGATGGGCGGAGACGCTGAGCGTGATTGCCTTGCGGCTCACAGGCTGGCGCATCCTGGCGCGGCGCATGAAGGCAAAAAAGGGAAGCGGGCTTGGGGAAGTCGATATTGTTGCGCGGCGTGGCCGCACGATCGCCTTCGTCGAAGTCAAAGCCCGGGCGGATATGGGACACTGGCGCCGAATCCGTCACGGCGGCGCAGCGCGCCCGCATCGCACGCAGCGCCGAAGTCTATCTCCAACGTCGACCGGACCTGGCCGACTGTAATGTGCGCTTTGATGTGATGATTCTGGCTGGCGGCCTGATTCCGCGCCGTATTGTCGATGCTTGGCGACCATAGCGGGGCGGCCCTAAGAGTGAGTTGGCGGGCGTTGGAAAGGCCCGTTGGAAAAAGTTGGGCGGATGGCGTACATAATTATGCGCAAGTCGAGCTCATAGGAACGAATGTCGTGGCATCGCCCGATACCATCAAGAAAGCCCTCGCGCGGATCGCCGCCCAGGCGGACGAGGCCATCGACGTGGCCGAAGCCGCGCTGCTGCTCGCGTCCTTTGACCACCCAGCGTCGGATTTGCAGATATATCGCGAGCACCTGAAAGCCATCGCCGAAGCCGTGCATGACGCCGCTACGACCGCTGCTGCGGGCATCGATGCGGAAAATCCCGCGCCGGAAGATATGGCGCGCGCGCTCAACAAGGTTCTGGTGGAGGAATTTCGCTACGCCGGCGACGAAGATACCTATGACGATCTGGACAACGCCAATCTGATGCGGGTGATTGAACGCCGCCGCGGCCTGCCGGTGGCGCTGGGCATTCTTTATATCTTCGCGGCCCGGGCTCAAGGCTGGGGCGCTGCGGGCTTAAGTTTCCCCGGCCATTTTCTGGTTCGCCTTGAGACCCGCGACGGGCGGCGCATCATCATCGACCCTTTCCACAGCGGCCGGCTTATGGAAACCCAAGCTCTGCGCGAGCTATTGAAGGTCGTCATCCAGGATAACAGTGCCGAATTGGAAGCCGCCCATTACAAGCCGGTCTCGAACCGCGAGGTGCTGATGCGCTTGCAAAACAACGTCAAGACCCGGCGCATGGAGCTGAACGAAGTCGACGGCGCCTTGGAAGCCGTGGCCAGCATGCAGGTTCTGGACCCCGACAACGCCACCTTATGGCGCGAAGCCGGCGTTATGCACATGCGCCTCGGCCGTATCAAACACGCGGTGGAATCCTTCGAGGGCTTTGTGGCCAGGGCGCCGGAAGGACCAGACCGGCGCAAGATCGGCCAAGTGGTGGAAGAGCTGCGCGAGCGTCTACACTAAGATAGTGTAAGGCGCATCATTAGGGGACGGAAAGCACACGCGATGACATTGAAGGTCGCACTCCAGATGGACCCGATCGAGTCCGTCAATATCAACGCCGATTCTACTTTCGTCCTGGCCCTCGAAGCCCAGAAGCGCGGCTATACGCTGTATCACTACGGCCCGCGCAAGCTGAGTTTCCGCGAAGGCCGCGTCACGGCGCGGGCGAGGCGGCTCAAGGTCAAGCGCGAGCTGGGCAAGCACTTTGAGCTGGGCCCGGAAGAGGAGCTCGATCTTTCGAAGATGGATGTGGTGCTGATGCGCCAGGATCCGCCCTTCGACATGGCCTATATCACCGCCACACATATCCTCGAGCACATCCATCCGAAGACACTGGTGGTCAACGATCCCGTGAGCGTGCGAAATGCGCCGGAGAAGCTGTTCGTCACGCATTTCGAAGGTGTCATGCCGCCGACGCTGATCTCGGCCGATGTCGAGGACATCAAAGCTTTCCGCCGCGACCACAAGGACATCATCGTCAAGCCCTTGTACGGCAACGGCGGCGCCGGCGTCTTCCACATCCGCCCGGACGACACGAACTTGGGCTCGCTGCTCGAGATGTTCACGACCACCTGGCGCGAACCGGTGATCGTGCAGCGCTATGTGCCTGAAGTGCGCAAAGGCGATAAGCGCATCATCCTGGTGGACGGCAAAGCCGTCGGCGCCATCAATCGTGTGCCGGCGGACGGCGAAGCGCGTTCAAACATGCACGTGGGCGGGCGGCCCGAGAAAACCACTCTGACCAAGCGCGAGCAGGAAATCTGCGAGATCATCGGCCCGGCTTTAAAGGAGCGCGGCCTGATTTTTACCGGCATCGACGTCATCGGCGATTATCTCACCGAGATCAACGTCACCTCGCCCACGGGCCTACAGGAAATCAATCGCTTCGAAGGCACCACCCTCGAAGTCGATGTCTGGGATGCCATCGAGCGGCGCCTCCCTGGAAAATAAGTGGCCAGGGAAATAGACGGGAAAGTAAACAGCGCTCATGGAAGACATTGAAAGAATTGTACTGAACCCGGCTCTGCTTGAAGGCCAGGTCGATGCCGCCGTGAAAGTCGCCATGGCCGTGATCACCACTTATGGCCTCAAGATGATCGGCGCCGTGATCATCCTCGTCGTTGGCTGGACGATCTCGGGCATGGTGCGGAACGCCATCCTCAAGGCCGGCAGGCGTTCGCCGCGCGTGGACGTAACATTGTTGGCCTTTATGGCGTCCTTGGCGAAATACACCGTGATGGTGTTCACGCTCGTGGCCATGCTGTCGAGCTTCGGCGTCGAGACCACGAGCTTCGTTGCTGTGCTGGGCGCCATGGGGTTAGCGATTGGCTTGGCATTGCAGGGCGCGCTGGGTCATGTGGCGTCGGGCATCATGCTGATCCTGTTCCGCCCCTTTCGGGTTGGCGACAGTGTCGAGACCGCCGGGGTCGCCGGGGTCGTCACCGAGATTTCCTTGTTCACCACGGAAATCGACACCGCCGACAATATCAAGATCGTGATTCCCAACAGCGCCATCTGGAGCGGTGTGATCAGGAACTTGAGCGGTCATGCAACCCGGCGCTTCGCCGTCGAGGTTGGGATCGCCTATACCGCCGACATCGAAGCGGCCATGGAAGTCATCGATGGCATTATTTCAGACGATCCGCGCGTCCTGAAGGCGCCGCCGCCGGTGGTGGGTGTGGCACGTCTGGCCGAGACCGCCGTGATGCTGACGGTGGAGGTCTCGGTGCAGACTGAGCACCTGGTCAACGCCAGATACGACCTCAACAAGCGCATCAAAGAAGCCTTCGAGCGCAAAGGCATCGCCGGGCCCTTGGCGAGCCGCCAGATTTACGTGGCCGCACCGCAGGGTGCGCCAAAGTCGTAGGGGACTTCAGAAGCCGCGTGGTCGCGCAGGTCAATACCGTTGCCTTTGCCGGAATCGACGCACTGCCCATTGAGGCGCAAGTCGCTATTTCAGGCGGCCTGCCCACCTGCACCGGCGTCGTGGAAGGCAAATTCCAGTCGGGCCTCAATAACGGCTATCCGTCGGCCTTCTGGACTTTGGGCTGCGAACACAACAAGGCCTCCGGCCTCGGCGAAACCCATTACACCAAAGCCATCCAGGGCGCCGGCGCGCTCTATATTTTAAGTCGGATTTGGCGAACGCCGGCTTACGGCAAACAGGGGCCTAACATTTTGCCCCGGGAGATCGACGGCGCCGTGGCGTTCCTCACGTCTTCCGTCGTTTGCGATGCGAACTCCAAACAGAGTCCCTGTCCAGAATAGCGGGCGCTATTTCCTGACCAGCATGGGCCCCAAGGGCCGGCCGCCGAAAACGTGAATATGCAGATGCGGCACCTCTTGGTGCGCATCGCCGCCGGCGTTGGCGAGAATGCGAAAGCCGGAGTCCTTGATGCCTTTGATCTCGGCGACCTTGCCGACGGCGCGCGTCAAGGCGGTGATCTCCGCCTCGGACGCTTTTTCAGCGAAGTCCTGCATGGACACGTATTTGCCTTTGGGGATCACCAGCGTATGTACAGGCGCCTGTGGATTGATGTCGTCGAAGGCGAGGACATGGCTATCCTCGTAAACCTTCTTACAGGGAATCTCGCCGCGCAGGATTTTGGCGAAGATATTGTCGTCGTCGTACATTAGCTACCGCCCGGTTTCTTCCGCGCTTCCTTCACGGCAACACCGGAAGTCCCGAAGCGGCGGTCAAGCTCTTCCCAGACCTCTTGCGGCGCGACGCCCTTGGCGCTCCACAGAACGAGAAGGTGATAGAGCAAGTCCGCACTTTCCCGAACCAAACGATCATTGCCTTCCACCACGGCGGCGATAGCGGTCTCGACGGCTTCTTCGCCAAGCTTCTGGGCGATCTTGTTGATGCCCTTGGCATAGAGCCGCGCGGTGTAGGAGGTCTCGGGATCGGCCAACTTGCGTTCCTTGAGAACCTCGTACAGCTTCAACAGAATGCTTTCATCGATACTCATGATGCCCTCTGCCCCGCTTCAAGCAGCAGCGCGCGTGAGACGAACAGGAATCCCAGCCGCGCCCAAATGTTCCTTGGCCTGACGTATGGTATATTGGCCGAAGTGAAAAATCGATGCCGCCAGAACGGCCGTGGCGTGGCCTTGGCGCACCCCGGCCACCATGTGGTCCAACGTGCCTACACCACCCGAGGCGATGATCGGAACACCGACTGCATCGGCGACGGCGCGGGTCAGCGGAATGTCGTAGCCGGCGCGGGTGCCGTCCCGGTCCATGGAGGTCAGCAAAATTTCCCCGGCGCCGTACATGGTCATGCGCTTGGCCCAGGCGACCGCGTCGATGCCCGTGGCGTTGCGGCCGCCGTGGGTGAAGATCTCAAAGCATCCGGGAGCCGTTTGTTTTGCGTCCAGCGCCACGACGATACATTGGCTGCCGAACTTCTCGGCGGCTTCGCGCACGAACTCCGGCGTGTTGACCGCCGCGGTGTTGATCGACACCTTGTCGGCGCCGGCCAGAAGAAGTTTGCGGATATCCTCGACCGTGCGCACGCCGCCGCCAACGGTTAAGGGCATGAAGCATTGCTCGGCCGTGCGCGAGACCACGTCATAGAGAGTGTCGCGATTCTCGTGGCTGGCGGTGATGTCGAGGAAACACAGCTCGTCGGCTCCTTCGGCGTCGTAAAGCCGCGCTTGTTCGACCGGATCGCCGGCGTCCTTGAGGTCAACGAAGTTGACGCCTTTGACGACGCGGCCGTCCTTGACGTCGAGACACGGAATGATGCGGATCTTCAGCATAGGCCCTGTATGGCGCAGATGCCTTGTCGGTTCAACTGGCCAACAAAGCCACCGCTTGCTTAAGGTCAATGCGGCCATCGTAGATGGCGCGGCCCGATATCACCCCGGCGATGCCCGAGGCGGCTTCGGCTTTGACTGCCGCGAGGTCGTCGAGCGAGGACACCCCGCCTGAGACGATCACCGGAATCGGCACAGCTCGGGCCAGGGCCGCCGAGGCCGCCACATTGGGCCCGGCCAGGATGCCGTCGCGGTCGATGTCGGTATGGATGACCGCCGCGACGCCCGCATCGACAAAACGTTTGGCGAGATCGACAACCGTCAGATCTCCAGTCTCGGCCCAGCCTTCGGTGGCGACCTTGCCGCCGCGGGCATCAATGCCTACCGCGACTTTTCCCGGAAAGGCTTTGCATGCTTCGCGCACCAAAGCCGGATTTTTGACCGCCGCCGTGCCGAGGATCACGCGCGCAACGCCGGCTTCGATCCAGGCCGCAACCGTCGCCATGTCGCGAATGCCGCCGCCGAGCTGTACAGGAACGCCGACCGCCGCAAGAATGGATTTCACCGCCGCGGCATTGACCGGGGCGCCGGCGAAAGCGCCGTTGAGATCGACCACGTGAATCCACCGGCATCCGGCAGCGGCGAATTGTCCGGCCTGATCGGCAGCGGACTCATTGAAAACCGTGGCTTGATTCATGTCGCCTTTGATCAGGCGCACACAGCTGCCGTCTTTCAGGTCGATGGCGGGAAAGAAGATCACTGTGTCACCTTAAGGACGCCAGGCCAGAAAATTAGCGATGAACCGCAAGCCGACGTCCTGGCTTTTTTCGGGATGGAACTGCGTGCCCACGATATTGTCGCGACCGACGACGGCCGTAACCGTCTGCCCATAGGCAACAGTCGCCAGCACATGGCCGGGGTTGTGGCACTGCATGTGATAGCTGTGTACAAAATACGCGTGACCGCCGGCAGGAATCCCAGCGAAAACCGGATGGTTGGCGACGGCGATATTGAGTTCGTTCCAGCCCATGTGCGGCACGCGAAAGCCGATGCCACCGGGACTATCAACGCCTTCCGGTGTCAGCGCCACGACGCTTCCCTGCAGCCAGCCAAGCCCGGCGTGCTCGCCATGTTCGAGGCCGCGCTCGGCCAGCAATTGCATGCCGACACAAATACCAAGAAACGGCCGGCCTTTGACGATAACAGACTCTGAGAGGGCGTCGACCATGCCGGGAACGGCGTCAAGACCACGGCGGCAGTCGGCGAAGGCGCCCACGCCCGGCAGTACGATACGGTCGGCAGCGGCAACGCGCGCCGCGTCGTTGGTCACGACAATGTCGCCGCGAAAGCCGGTCTCGCGCGCCGCCCGCTCAAAAGCCTTGGCGGCGGAGCGTAAGTTGCCCGATCCGTAGTCGATGATTGCGACGGTCATACCTGGAACGTACTCGATACTGGCAACTCTTAGAGGCTGCCGCCGAGCACCCCTTTTGTGGAAGGCACGGCGTCGGCCTTGCGGGAATCAATTTCCGCCGCCTGGCGCAGCGCGCGGGCGAGGCCCTTGTAGCAAGATTCCACAATGTGATGGTTGTTCTCGCCGTATTTATTCCACACGTGCAGCGTAGCACCCGCGGCCTGGGCAAAAGCCTGGAACCACTCTTTAAAGAGTTCGGTGTCCATGTCGCCCAGCTTGGGTTTGCTGAAGGCGACCTTCCAGATCAGGTAGGGCCGATTGGACAGGTCGATGGCGACTTCCGTCAGAGTCTCGTCCATGGGGATGACGCCGACGCCGTAGCGAGAAATGCCCTTACGCTCGCCGAGCGCCTTTGCCACAGCTTCGCCGATGCAAATCGCCACGTCCTCGGTGGTGTGATGGAAGTCGATATGGATATCGCCTTTGGCCTCGACCTTTAGGTCCATAAGGCTGTGACGGGAGAGCTGCTCGAGCATGTGGTCGAGAAAGCCTATGCCCGTGGCCACGGCATATTGGCCGGTCCCGTCCAGATCGACGGTAACCTTTATGCTGGTTTCCTTGGTCTTGCGCTCAACGCTTGCCTGACGCATCGCCACTCCATCCGAGTACAATCCCGGGCGCCGCCCGTCGGATTGCACTCAATTAAATCATTGGGAAATCAGCCTAAGCCGCCGAAAGCCCAGTCCAATTTCGCGGACCTTCTAACAGGTCGGTCCCCGACTCGCCACCGGCTAAGTCAACGTCCCCTGGTATGCCGCCGCCCAATGTACGCTTTAATTGTAAAGAGGTATGGGGGCTTACCATGCCGGGCGACATCATAGACAAGAAGGTTTAAAATTGCCTTTTTTCCATGTAGGGCAACATAAATGAGGGTCGCGGCGTTATAACTGCAGATCAAACAATTAAAGCTTGCGATTAACCTTAGTAAAAAAAGAGATGTGTTATGGAGTCGACAGTCATCCCAATGAAATCCCGTGGCAGAGGCCGGCAACCAGGTACCCGAGGCGGCGGTCCGGATCCGATTGATATTCACGTCGGCAAGCGGATTAAATTGCGCCGCACGTTGCTGCATATCAGCCAGGAACAGTTGGCCGGCGATATCGGCGTGACGTTCCAGCAGGTGCAGAAGTACGAAAGCGGCCATAACCGCGTGAGCGCCAGCCGCTTGTTCGACATTTCGCGCGTGCTGAATTGCCCGATCGCTTATTTCTTCGAAGACATTGGCCCCGAGACCACGGGCGTTCGCACAACGCCGGCGGCCCGCAGCCCCGATGATCTGGCGGAAGAGGCGGCCGATTTTGACGCCGATCCGATGCAGCGCACGGAGACCTTGGAACTCGTGCGCGCCTATTGGCGGCTGCACAACGCCGAGCTGCGCCGCAATGTGCTCGAGCTCTTGAGCAACATCTCCAAGCGCGAATAGCATCTTTCGAATAGATAACGCGGGCCCGGTAGCGATATCGGGCCCGCAGCTTTTGCGGACAGGTTTTACGGATTAAGGCGGTATCCGCCGGGCTCGGTGATCAAAAGCCGGGCCGTCGACGGGTCCGGTTCGATCTTCTGACGCAAGCGATAAATATGCGTCTCCAGCGTATGCGTCGTTACCGCGGCATTATATCCCCATACTTCGCCCAAGAGGGTTTCGCGCGAGACCGTTTTATTACCGACGCGATACAGGTATTTGAGAATCGCGGTTTCTTTTTCGGTGAGGCGGACTTTTTTCTGGCCGTCGCCGATCACGAGCATCTTTGCCGCCGGCTGGAATTTGTAAGGCCCCACCAGAAAAATCGCATCGTCCGACTGATTGTGCTGGCGCAAGTGCGCGCGCACGCGGGCCAGAAGCACCGCCATGCGGAAGGGCTTCGTGACGTAATCGTTGGCGCCGGCGTCGAGGCCGGTGACGGTATCGTCCTCTGAATCGGCCGCCGTAAGCATGATGATGGGCGATCGCACACCGGCGTCGCGCATACGCTGACACACCGCGCGCCCGTCCATGTCCGGCAGGCCGATGTCCAACAGGATAACGTCGAAGACTTTGTCTTTGACGCTGTCCAAGGCCGCCGCGCCGTCGGCCGCCTCGTCGATGGCGGCAAAATCGCCTTGGGCTGCCAGCTGCTCCTTGAGCGCATGACGCAAGAGGTCGTCATCCTCGACAATCAGCAAGGTCCGCGCGCCAGACACTTCGCCATCCTCCCCTCGGGCCCAGGCTTGAGCTTAAGCCCCAAACCCAAACCGTGACCGACGGCCTTTGTCCCCTAAAGCTATGATATTGGCAACACTGATGAATTCTTAAGCCGCCAAGCCCTTGTTCCCGGCTCCCTTACGCTCGCGCGAGCCCGGGTCTATATAAGAGACATGGTGATGCAATCGCAATCCGGCCCCCGGGAGGCCAACCGCTCAAAGGCAGAGCGCCCAAGGTCTGAAGCGGGCGCGGAACAGCTGATGGAATCCGTCGAGCGTGCTGTAGCGGAAGTGCGGCGCGGCGGTGCGGTCGTGGTCTTGTCGAGTGATGGGGCCGGCGACGGTCCCGCCGTTCTGATGCGCGCGGCGGAGACCGTCGATGCCTGGCCGCCGGCGTTTTTCGATGCCGCGGGCGTGGGCGCGATTTCCTTGGCGATAACGGGACGCCGCGCTTCCATCCTAGGCTTGAGCCAGCCCGATACCCGCGCTGTTCAGTTAAATGCCGCGCGCGCCTTCACGGCCGATGATGTGCGCGCGCTGATCGATCCTCAAACCGAGAGCGGGCGCATTCCGCCGCCGGGTGTTGCGGCGGCGGCGCTGGCGTTGCATAGCGCCGGTGACGCGGCTGTATTGTTGACCAAGATCGCGCGGCTTTTGCCGGCGGCGGTGATCGCGCCGCTAACTCATCAAACAGCACACGAAGCCGCCATCACCTGGGCGCGGGCCGCGGAACGACTTGTCGTGACGGCGCGGGCCATCGAGGCTTACGAGCGCAATCATGCCGATGATTTGCGGCCTATCAGCGAGGCACATGTTCCCTTGGCCGGCGCGCCCGATACGCGCATCATTTCGTTCCGCCCCAGCGACGGCGGCGCCGAACATCTGGCGATTGTCATCGGCCAGCCGGATCCGGCGCAACCGGTGCTCGCGCGCCTGCATTCGGAATGTTTTACCGGCGACCTGCTCGCCTCCTTGCGCTGCGATTGCGGCGATCAGTTGCGCGGCGCTGTGGCGGCCATCGCCAAAGAGGGCGGCGGCGTGCTGTTGTATCTCGCCCAGGAAGGCCGCGGCATCGGCCTTGTCAACAAATTGCGCGCCTACACGCTGCAAGATCAGGGCTTCGATACGGTCGACGCCAACGAGCAGTTGGGCTTCGACGACGACGAACGCGTCTATCTTCCGGCGGTGCGCATGCTGCGGCATTTGGGGTTCACGCGCGTGCGCCTGCTGACAAATAATCCCGCCAAGGTCGGCGCACTCGTGCGCCACGGCATCGATGTGACCGAACGGGTGCCCCACGCCTTCCCGTCCAATACCCACAACTGGACCTACCTGCAGACCAAGGCCAAGCGGTCAGGGCACCTGTTTTAGAGGCGGCCCCGCTTAATCGGCAAAGCCCGCCCAGCGGCCTGGGAAGAAACTGCCGCGAGGCCACGATTTTCCCGGCGGCTTCAAACGTAACCCATTGAAATATGGTCATATTTTACTTGGCACCGATCTTGCGTAGCAAGACGCAAAACAAACAAAGTAAGTGCCATGGACAATACATCTCCTTTGACGGCCTCGTCGTCGATTCCTCTGCCGCCCATGCCGCAGCGGGGCACCCGCGACCCGGCCCCCAGTTCTGGAGACTTCCGCGCCATGCTGGAAATGGAAGGCGTGCGCCCGCCCAAAACCGCCGCCGAGGCTCAGATCACGGCGGCGCAAATCGCCTCTAAAGCCAATGTGAATGCCGGCGTCAAACGCGACCACGTTTGGACAGGCATGGACACAACCGCCCCCGCAGCGCCCGCGGTCGCCTCTGACCGCTTCATGCCCCTGCGTCAGGGCCCGGGCGCCGCGCGCACCTTTAGCTCTTCGCCCAGCGGCTCAGCCAATACCGTCGAAGCCTTGCGGGCGACGACCAAGTTCGCACCGGGCCCCGTGGTCAATCCCAATTTGAAGCAGGCCGTTCCGGCCGTCGCCGAGACCATTAAACGCACTGCCGGCAACGCCGAGCCCGTAAAGGCGGCCGCGCCAAAGGCCGTCGAAGCTTATGCTTTTGGCTTGCGCGCGGCGTCGGAGAATAAACCCAGCGATGTACCACCCTGGTTCGACGGGGCCGTGCAAAACGCCCTGGATAAATACGACGCGATGAAAGCCCAAGCGCATTAGAATGGACTGATGAGTCCTTCGGCTTGCGAACTCCTCGTCACGCCTGATCCGCTTCACCCCGAGCGCGGCACGTTGCGCCTTGGTGAGCGGACTTTCGCTTGCGTGCTGGGCCGCGCCGGAGTCGTTACGCATAAACATGAAGGCGACGGCGCCACACCGGTGGGCCGGTTTCCTCTGCGGCGCGTCTTGTACCGCGCCGACCGCGGACCAGCCCCGGAAACATCGCTGCCGGTCGAGATCATTGGCCGCAGCGCCGGCTGGTGCGATGCGCCGGACGACGCGCGCTACAATCAACCGGTGACGTTGCCCTATCCCGCCAGCGCTGAGTCCCTGTGGCGTGACGACAGTCTTTACGACGTGGTGGTGGTCCTGGGCCACAATGACGATCCCGTGATTGCCGGCATGGGCAGCGCCATCTTCATGCACGTGGCGCCAGCGGGCGGCAAACCTACGGCGGGCTGTGTGGCGCTAGAGCCGGCGGATCTGCGGGAGGTTCTGAAGGCGATTCAACCCGGCGCGATGATCGAGATTCGCATTCCTTAAACGCGCATGCCGAAGATTGCGCTACCGACGCGAATATGCGTGGCGCCAAAAGCAATCGCGGTTTCAAAGTCGTCGCTCATGCCCATGCTAAGCTGCGCGAGGCCGTTGCGCGCCGCGATCTCGCGCAGGAAGGCAAAATGTATGGCCGCTTGCTCGTTCAGCGGCGGGATGCACATGAGGCCGGTCACATCGAGCTTCCACGTCTCGCGCGCGACGGCGATAAAAGCGTCGGCCTCGGCGGGATCAATGCCGGCTTTCTGCGCCTCGCGGCCCGTGTTGATCTGAATGAAACACGGCAGGCGGCGCGCTTGGCGCGCCATTTCCTCGGCCAATTTTTCCGCGAGGCGCGGGCGATCAAGCGTATGGATGACGTCGAACAAAGCCACCGCGTCGGACACTTTATTCGTTTGCAGCGGACCTATGAGGTGAAGGCGGATGTCGGAGCTCGTTGCGCGTATCGCCGGCCATTTGGCGGCGGCCTCTTGCACGCGGTTCTCGCCAAAATGCCGTTGACCGGCGGCTATAGCTGCGGCGATAGGTTCCGGCCCGTGCGTTTTGGAGACGGCGATGAGCGCCACGCCCGCGGGATCGCGTCCAACCGCACGGCATTTCGCCGCGATACCGTCGCGCACCGCAGCCAGCGCACCGCCGACTTCTGTAGAACCTGAGGCTGCGTCGGGATCGGACACGGTCAAAATCACTTGCTAAGATGGCGGCTATGAACGGTGGAAACTATGAATCCTAGGCTAACAAACGCCGCCGCCAATCTCAAACGCCGCGCCAGGAAAGCGGCCAAAGCGCGTGCGCGCGGCTTGCCGGCGATTTGGCTCATGAGCGATGCCCAGCGTCTGCCCGATCCGGCCACGGCGGTGGCGCTGTTGCCGCGCGGCGCCGGCTTGATCTTGCGCCACTATGAGGGTGCAGACCGCGCGGTCCTGGCGAAACGCCTTTCGATCCTGTGCCGGCGGCGCGGCGTAGTGCTGGTGATTGCCGGCGATTGGCGTCTGGCGGCGAGCGTCGGTGCAGCGGGATTGCACTTGGCCGAACATATGGCGCGGCCCGGTCCACCGCCGGGCGCGCGGCTGTGGTTGCGCAACTTTCACAAGCACAGAGGCGCAAAATTTCTGACCGTGGCCGCCCACGGCGGCGCGGGTCTGCGCCGGGCGCGCGCGCGTCAAGCGTCGGCCGCGATCCTGGCGCCGGTCTTCGTCACCGCGAGTCATCCCGGACGCCACCCCTTGGGAGCCTTGCGCACGGCGGCGCTTGTGCGCGAGACCTCGCTTCCTGTGCTGGCGCTGGGCGGTATCACCGCGGCCACGATCGGACGCCTGCGCGCGAGCGGATGTGTGGGCATGGCTGGAATCAGCTTCGCCGTTTCCCAGCTTTAAAATTCGGTGTCTTGTGTGCGAGCGTTTAGAAGCGGAGTTGGACGCCGACGCGGGCGCCGGTGCCGGGCGGCGAGGTCATGGGCGGCTGAACCGCCAGCGCCGCGCGACTGTTCTCGCCGACGCCGTAGAACGCATCGGCGTTAACGCGGATGCGCGGTGTGATCTGATAGATGCCGCCGACGGCCCATTGTTTGCTGTCGATCTCGTGTTCCGCCAGGCCGACGGATTGCGAGGCAAGGTAGGTCAACCGCAGATCAAACGCGCCGAGCTCGTAGCCGAAGCCGGCTTCCAGGCCTTGCGTGCCCATCAGCGGCCCCATGGGGGTGGCTTCGTTGACGCCGCCGCGCACATAGAAACCGGCATAGCCGACCGAGGCGCCGAAGTTCCACGCGGTGGTGGGCGTCAGCGCTAAAATCGACGGGCGCTCGTCATAGGCGCCGAAAACACCGACCCGGCCGACGGAAACCGGCGTCGTGTCACTGCCGCCTATATCGAAAGTTGGAGCGAGGCTGCTGGTCATCCCGCTGAAGGAATGAGCCATCAGGGGCTCGGTGGGCGAGACACCCAAAGTCATGGCGCCGTAGGCCGGCGTGAAATAACCGATGGTCAGCGTGCTGTCTGAAAAGGCGGTCGACGAAAAGGCCGAGGCCCGGCCCATACGCAAATCGGCAGCGACTGCCGGATTGAGCGCGCAGGCAAATAGATCAACGGCTGCAGCCGTTGTCAGAAGACGCGTCCAGGTTGACATGGGGCACATGATTTGTGCGCTTTTCCTTGGTGCTTTCCGGCAACTTTGCACCGGAGGTAGGGGGGGTCAATATACGGCTATGTCACCGTCCCTGAATCCCCCCAATTGTGGCAGGAAGTCCACACTTGCCGCAGGTTTAAGGGCGAAACTGTTGTAAAAAAGCCAGCCTTTTGAATGCTTATGCCGTGCGGCGCGTCCCAAGGTCGCTGTATGCAGAAACGCAACCGGGAATTTGCGACTCGGGCGTTCATGACGCCCAAAAACCTAGGAGCAAATCTAGGCCCAGAAAATCAACCTTCACCGCGGGTCTTGGTTTTGTTCGGCGCGGCATTTTTTTCCAGGAATTCGATGATCATGCCGGCGATGTCTTTGCCGGTGGCGGTCTCGATGCCTTCGAGACCGGGCGTCGAGTTGACCTCCATCACCACCGGGCCGTGATTTGAGCGCAGCATATCGACGCCGCAGACATTGAGGCCGAGAATTTTGGCAGCGCGCACGGCCGTGGAGCGCTCCTCCGGCGTGATCTTGATGGACTGCGCCTTGCCGCCGCGATGAAGATTGGAACGGAAGTCGCCGGGCGCACCTTTGCGCTGCATGGCCGCCACGACTTTGCCGCCGATGACGAAGGCGCGCACGTCCGTGCTGTTGGCCTCCTTGATGAACTCCTGCACCATGATGTTGGCTTCAACACCGCCGAAGGCTTCGATCATGCTCTTCGCCGAGGTGCGCGTTTCGGCAAGCACCACGCCGATGCCTTGCGTCCCTTCGAGCAGTTTGATGATCAGCGGCGTGCCGCCAACCATGTCGATCAGATCATCGGCCTGGCTTGTGACGTGCGCGAAAGCCGTTACCGGCAAGCCGATGCCCTTGCGCGACAGCAGCTGCAGACCGCGCAATTTGTCGCGGCTACGGCCGATGGCGACGGATTCATTGAGCGGATAGACGCCCATCATTTCGAATTGGCGCAACACCGCGAGGCCGTAAAAAGTGATCGATGCACCGATACGCGGGATAACGGCGTCGAAGCCCTCTAAGCTGCGGCCCTTGTACCGCACTTCGGGGCGGTGCGAGGCGATGTTCATATAACACTTGAGCGTATCGACCACTTCGATTTCGTGGCCGCGCGCGCGCGCCGCCGTCACGAGACGCTTGTGCGAATAAAGGCCCGCGTTACGGGCAAGCATCGCCAGTTTCAAGGAACGTCGCTCCCAATTCAGACAAGACAATGAGGGGTGAAGAAGGAATAGCTTATCCGCTCGGCGTGATGGCGCAAACCGAGATTCGAAGCATTCCCAACATTCACAAGAGTTTAAAGAGAGGGTCGAAGGGCGGAGCCTTTAACACAGACATGTGCTGATTTGTTCCACCATACATGGGGGGTGATTGCCTAGCGTCCACTATGATTCCGCTGGAAAATATCAGGCCGCGCTGATTTTTTTCTTCTTGCGCGCAATAAAGGAACGGCCGGTATCGACAAGATAACGCCGCCGCAAGGCCTGCCGGCCGATTAACATGCGAAAGCCCATCTGATCGCGGTTGGTCAGCGTCAGCTCGATGGGCCAGCGCAATTTTCCGAGCTTAAGTGTGGTGCGGATAACGTAACGCTGTTCCACGCGCCCGCTGGAATCCGTGATGCCGCGATGATCGATCACCAGCGCAACGCAAGTGATCTCCGGTTTGCGAAGGCGCTGCAGCGGATGCACCTGAAAGCGCACATAAGCCGCGCCGTCCTTGGTGAAGGGCGTGATCTTGAAAGCATGCAGCGCCGAGGTGCGCGCGCCGGTATCGATTTTGGCTTTAATGCGCCCGACGTTCAAATCCGGCAGCCGCACCCATTCACGCCAGCCGATGACTTTCTTGACGCGTTTTTTCGGCAGCGCTGAATCTGCTGTGGCATTTTTCTCGGCGATCTTTTTCCGCTTTATGACCATATTGGTTTGAAGACTGCCGCTCGGTTAGAACTCGATCTTGACACCGCCGAGAACGCCGCCGCCGTCCCAATCATGGCCGGTGCCATCGCTTTGGTCGGCGTAGAAGCCAGCCAGACCTACCGTGATCCCGGGCGCGAGCTTATAGGCGGTTTGCAACGTCGCGCGGTCGATGTGCTCTTTGAAAACGCCTGCGGGCAAAACCGGCAGCGGTAATGGACGACGCTTGGCGGAGCGATAGTCCGCCGAGATCTGAAACGGGCCGATGCCATAAAGCGCACCCACCGTCCAGGCATCCTCATCGAGGCCGCTGGCCGGTTGCGTATTGATATAGGCCGCGGCCACTTCGAAACCGCCGTAAGTGGCTCCGGCAGACATGTTCCAGGCGTGCACGCCATCCTTGCCGCCGGTGCGCGAGGCGAGCCGGAAGTAGCCGCCGGCGAAGCGATAAGTGCCGCCGGAAAAATCGCCGTCATAGCCGGCGGTGATATCGACAGCATCATGGGGCGTGGTGCGCCCGTCGATCGTGCCGACGATGGATGTGATTGTCGGGTGATAGGCGACACCTACTTTGAATCCGAACACGTCCGGCGATTGGTAAGAAACACCGAGCGCATTTCCGGTAAACCGCTTGAAGGTGAATCCGTCGCGCAGGGTGATTCCGGTGCGGGTCTTCAGGGCGTCGCCGAGAATTTCTTCATCGACCGTCAGGAACGCTTCCGGCACCGGATCGCCGATGGTGGTGGTGTTGAGGCCGGCTTTCTCGCCCATGCGCAAGCGGCCGAAGCTGCTGATCACATCGACGTAAGCTTCGTCGACGTCCGACGTGCCGCGCGCGACGGCGTTGAAACGGATGAAAGTCCGCAAGGTGATGCCATTGTCGAGCACGGTCCGCCCGTCGACCGAAATGCGCGTGTCGTTGAACATACCGGTGGAGTTGAGACTCTCAGCCGGCGCCTGGGCTTGGCTCGCGACAAAAAAGTACTCCTTGATGCGGCCGCCGAGCGTGAGGGTGATGGCGTCCGCGGCCCACGCCGAGACCGGCGCCAGCCCAGCCGCCATGCCCGTGAAAGCTATAGTGGAAACTATAAAAGCCGCGCCGCGCCGCATGCCGCAGAGTCCCTCGAGGCCCTCACCAAACCGGGGGACACCTTAAGCGAGATTGCGGGCGAGGGAGAACCCCTTAATATCGCCCCCTCAATACCGAAAGAAAACCGCCTTCGCCTAGAACATCACCTGGAAGCGGGCCGCGAGGGCATCGATATCGAGGCCAGTGCCGACGGCTACGCCCGAAGCGACCGCGTTGGCTTTGTCGAAGTGGCTGTGGATGTAGTCGAGTTTCCACAGCATGTTGGAGTTCCAGAACCAATTCAGGCCGAGGGTGTAGTTGATCTGGCGGCCGCCGTTGACCGCGTTGGGCTGGGCGACGGCCGTCGGAATGCCGGAACTGTACTGGTCGACCAGGTTGGCGTAGCTGACGCGCGCCGCGAGTTCGAAGGCGCCCATGCCGCCGAAGCGCGGCGAGAAATTTTCAATCGGCGTGATGCCGCTATAGCAACCGCAGTTCGCTGTGTACTGGCGGCGGCCGCCGATGGCGTAGCTGGCTTCGACATAGCCGGCGTCGAACTGCGCAGCCGTTTTGCCGCGGCGGTCCACGACGTAGTGGAAATACTCGCCTTCATAGAAGAACTGACCGAAAGCCGCCGCGCTCTCGACGTTGTAAACCACGACGCCGGTGACCGGGTTGGCGACAGTGCCAAGTGCTCCGGTGCTCAAGATGTTGGTGCCGTCGATGCGCACTTCCGGCCGGTCGGCCATGGTGAAGCTTCTGGCCGTGCCGGGACCTGAGTCGGGAATATCGAAAACCTCGGCGGCGCCGACGCCGATGTGCAGAGACTCGAGGTCGTTCTGAATGGGCTGGTATGTGGCGCGCTGGTAAGCGCCGAAGCCGCGGTTGGTGAGGTTCTTGACCGCGCCCGGAACCGAGCTGGTCATATAAGCGCCGAACCACCAATTGGCTTCCCACGTGCGGAACCCGGCGGCGAAGCGCGGATCGCCGCTGTTGAAGCTCGTCGCCAGCGTCGTCGGCGTGCTGCGCTCCATGAACATGATGTTGTTGGAGCTGGTGGCCTCTTCCAAGGTAAAAAATTGCGCGCCGTAGCCAACTTCGATGATCGTGTTACGAATGCCGGTGTAGCCGATCTTGGCGGCGTTGATGCCTTGCGCGCCCAAAGCCGGCACGCCGTCGTTGGTGCCGCCGGCTTCATAAATAAAGTCATAGGTGAAATCCTGGGCAGCCCGGCCAGTGACGCCGAAGCGCAGGCGGCGCGCGTTGACGCCGCTGGTGAGTTTGCCGCCGGCGACCGTGCCGGGACCGGTGGTGCCTTCAGGCTTCTGGCTGATGTAGGCGCCCATATCCATATGAATGCGCCCCGTGGGTTGGATCGTCCAATTGCCGTCGGGGCTGGACAGCACAAAGCTGTGGGCGGCGGATTCGACAACCTTCGGATTGGAGGGCGGGATCAGCTTAACGGTGCCGTTTTCGATGGAGTTGCGGCCGCCGGCTTCCAGATTGGCGTCGCGGGCAGCCTTCTCAGTGGCTTCACGGGCGGCGGTTTCCTTGGCGATGGCCTCGCGCTGCGTTTCGTCGCTGGCTTTTATGGCGTCCAACTGCTGCTGCATGGCGCGCAGCTGGTCTTGCAAAGCCTGAATTTGGCGGGAGAGGTCGGCCGTGTTATCCGCCGCGAAGGATGGCGCAGCCAGAAGAGCGAATGTTAAAGCCGTCGTCGCGAGGATTGATTTTTTCATTATTTGCTCCTGAAGGCCCCTCGTTTCATGATCGCCGCGGCTTTTTGCGCCGCCGAAATGCCCTGTCGGGTCGCGATCATCATTTATTACCAGGGACATAGCACCCCCACGGCACGAAGGCGACCATAGGTAGCCAATGTGATGAATTTAGTGACAGTAATTTTACCATTTTGTGAAAGTCGCGTTTCCGGCGGCCTTTTTGGCCGGATTCGCGACGTAAAAATTACATCGGCGTCAGGGTTTAGGCCGGCCTTCGGCGACCCTTCGCAAGCGTAAGGAGATTGGCTATAAACGGCGCCCTATCCCACCAGATAGACACACTCACGTTGCCGGCGGCGCCGGTATTTTAGGAGCACGGCAATGGTACCGAGAGGCCAAGGGATTTTCGGGTTCACGACGGCTGGGGTAAAGACTGGCGTCGCTTTAGCCCTTTCGCTGGCGCTCGGCGGCTGCGGCAGCTCGAATTACCAGGCGGCGCCAAGAGCTGACCGGGATCCTTCGGCGGCCAAGGCCGGCCTGTTCGTTCCCGGCGGCACGGGCGCCAATCTCTTCACGGGCGACGCGACAAAAGGCGGCAGTGAAGGCGCCATTGCCGTCAATGCCTTCCTGTGGCGCGCGTCTTTGGACACCATCGCCTTCTTGCCTTTGGCCTCGGCCGATCCCTTCGGCGGCGTGATTATCACCGATTGGTATTCGCCCCCGGAAACACCCGACGAGCGCTTCAAGGTCAACGTCTACATTCTTGGACGCATGCTGCGCGCCGACGGCTTGAAGATTTCGGTCTTCCGCCAACAGCGCTCCGCGGGCAACTGGAACGACGTCAACGTCGGGCCGCAGGTCGCAACGGAATTCGAGAACGCGGTCCTGAGTCAGGCGCGCGAGCTTCGACTTCGGGCCACCGCACAAGATAACTAGCCCGGCAATTCCATAAGATTGTAATTTGATTGAAAGAAGGCCGCCGCGGCTCGCGTCAGAGATCACCGAGCCCGCGTTGTGCTGCATCCGCCGTTAGGGATCGCGATGGCATCACCCGAAGAACGCTATAATTTTCGCGAGGCCGAAACCAAGTGGCAGAAGACTTGGGCGGCCCAGAACAGCTTTCGGGTCGAAGAGCCCTCGTCCAAGCCCAAATATTATGTGCTCGAAATGTTTCCCTATCCGTCGGGACGCCTGCACATGGGCCACGTGCGCAACTACACGCTTGGCGATGTGGTGGCGCGCTACAAGAAAGCCAGAGGCTTCAACGTTATGCATCCCATGGGCTGGGACGCCTTTGGCCTGCCCGCGGAAAACGCGGCGCTGGAGCGCGGCGTTCATCCCGGCGCCTGGACGCGCCAGAACATCGGCGTCATGCGCGCACAGTTTCAGCCGCTCGGTCTCTCGCTGGACTGGAGCCGCGAGATCACCAGCTGCGAGCCGGAATACTACAAACACGAGCAGAAGATGTTCCTGGACTTCCTCAAGGTCGGCCTGGCCTACCGCAAGGAGTCCTGGGTCAATTGGGATCCGGTGGAACACACGGTGCTCGCCAACGAACAGGTCATCGACGGCAAAGGCTGGCGGTCGGGCGTCGACGTCGAACAACGCAAGCTCAATCAGTGGTTCCTGAAGATCACGCACTTCGCCGAGGACCTGCTGCAGGCCATCGAAGGTCTAGACCGCTGGCCCGACAAAGTCCGCCTGATGCAGCACAACTGGATCGGCCGGTCCGAAGGTGCGCGTGTGACATGGCCGCTGACCGACAAAGCCGGCAAGGACACAGGCGAAACCCTGGAAGTTTTCACGACCCGGCCCGACACATTGTTTGGGGCGTCTTTCTGTGCGATCTCGGCGCAACATCCTTTAGCCGCAAAAGCCGCCGAGAACGACCCGGCCTTGGCCGAGTTCATCGCCGAGTGCAGCCGGGGCGGCACCTCCACCGCGGCCATCGAGACCGCCGAAAAGAAGGGCTATGACACCGGGCTCAAAGCGCGTCATCCATTTGTCGCGGGCAAGACCGTGCCGGTTTATGTCGCCAACTTTGTGCTGATGGCTTACGGCTCCGGCGCGATCTTTGGCTGCCCGGGTCACGACGAACGCGACATGGAATTCGCCCGCAAATACGGCTTGCCCGTGCGCTGCGTGGTCGCCCCCGCCGGCGAAGATCCCAACGCCTTTGCCGCCGCGCTGGAAGCCGGAAATGTTGCTTATGTCGACGATGGCGTGGCGATCAATTCCGAATTCCTCAACGGCCTCGCGGTCGATGCAGCCAAGCGCGCCGCCATTGCGAAGTTGGAATCCTTGAAGCTCGGCACGGGCACGGTACAGTACCGCCTGCGCGACTGGGGTGTTTCGCGCCAGCGCTATTGGGGATGCCCGATTCCGATCATTTACTGCGAAACCTGCGGCACTGTGCCGGTGCCCGACAAAGATTTGCCGGTGACGCTGCCTGAGGACGTCACTTTCGACACACCGGGAAATCCGCTGGCGCGGCATCCCACTTGGAAGCATGTCAAATGTCCCGCCTGCGGCAAGAACGCCCAGCGTGAGACCGACACTTTCGACACGTTCTTTGAATCGTCGTGGTACTTCGCGCGCTTCTGTTCGCCCCATCTTGCCGACCGTCCCTTCAGCGAAACCGCGGCGATGAACTGGCTGCCGGTGGATCAATATATCGGCGGGGTCGAGCACGCCGTCTTGCATCTGCTGTACTCGCGCTTCTTCACGCGCGCCATGTCGGCCTGCGGATACTTGAACTTGAAGGAACCCTTCGCCGGCATGTTCACCCAAGGCATGGTGTGCCACGAGACCTACCGCGCCGCCGACGGCGCGTGGCTGGAGCCGGGCGCCGTTGCCAAGACCGGCGAGACCGCCACCTACAACGGCCAGCCGGTGACCATCGGCCGCTCCGAGAAAATGTCGAAGTCCAAGAAGAACACCGTCGACCCGCAGAGCATCCTCGACACCTACGGCGCCGATGCCGCCCGGCTGTTCATGCTGTCCGACTCCCCGCCCGATCGCGACCTGGAATGGACCGACGCCGGCATCGAGGGCGCGTGGCGCTATCTGAACCGGCTGTGGCGTTTGGCGACGGCGGCCGTGGAAATTCCAGAAGGCCCCCTGCCTGCCGTGCTGGATCCGGCAGCGGCCGTCGTGCTGCGCCAGATTCACCGCACCATTTCGGCGGTCAGCGACGATCTGGAGAAATTCCGCTTCAACTCCGCCGTGGCGCGCACGCGCGAGTTGACCAATGCGCTCGCCGACATGGATCGCGGCGTCGGTGGCGGTAACGCGGTTTTCCGCTTTGGCGTTGCGGCCGTGGCGCAGCTGATCAATCCCCTGACGCCGCATCTGTCGGAGGAGATCTGGCAGAGCCTGGGTCACACCACAATTCTCACCGAAACCCCGTGGCCGACTTTCGATCCGGCGCTGCTGGAGGACGACACGGTGACCATCGGCGTGCAGGTCAATGGCAAGCTGCGCGGCACTATCACCGTGGCAAAGGCCGCGGCCAACGACGTCTTCGAGGCCGCGGCACTAGCCTTGCCCGCGGTGCAAAAACAATTGGACGGCAAGCCGCCCAAGAAAGTCATTATAGTGCCGGGCAAGATCGTCAATATTGTCGCGGCCTAGGGCAATGAAACACGTGGTCCAGAAGTCATCGATCGCAAGGCGCCGGCTTTTAGGCGTGGCCGTCGCGAGTGTGGCCTTAAGCGCTTGCGGGTTCACGCCGCTGTACGGCGATCGTAGCACGGCGGCATCGCCCGATGTGGTTGATGCCCTGGCCACGGTCGCCATCCGGCCTTTGCCGAACCGCGAGGGCTTGAAGCTGCATCGGGCCTTGCGCGAAGGCCTGCAGCCGCGCGGGGTCACGCGAGCGGTTTACGATCTTGAGGTCGTTCTCGCGACCCGCGTCGAGGAACTGGGCATCCGGCCCGACGCCACCAGCAGCCGAGCCAATCTGATTCTTCTGGCGACCTTCAAGCTCAACGAAAGTGGAGCGCCTATTTACGGCGATCGCGTGCAGTCCATCGTCAGCTACAACATTCTTGACGATCAGTTCGCGACGGTGGCCGCCCAGGCCGACGCCGAAAATCGCGGCATCAGGCAGATCAGCGAGGAAATCAAGACCCGCTTGGCCGTGTATTTTCATGAGCACGCGAAGGTTGCTTCCGCCGCAAAACCATGAAGATCACCCGCGCCGATGGATTCGTCGCTAAGCCAGATCCCAAGATCAGGGCCGCCTTGATCTACGGACCCGATGCCGGGTTGATCCGCGAACGCTTGAACACCATGACCAAGGCTGTCGCCGGCGCCGTCGACGATCCGTTCCGCGTTAGTGAATTCAGCGCCGATGTCTTGGGCGAAGATCCGGCGCGGCTCGGCGATGAAGCGGCGGCGCTCACTTTCACCGGTGGCCGGCGTGTTGTGCGTATCCGCGATGCCGGCGATACGGTGGCGGCGCTTTTTGAGAGCTTTCTGGAAAATCCCTTGGGTGATTCGCTGGTGCTGGTCACCGCCGGTGAGTTAAGCCCACGATCCAAGCTGCGGGTCTTGTTCGAGCAAGCCGACAACGGCGCCGCTATCGCGTGTTATGCCGACGATACGGACTCTTTGGATTCCGTCATCCGCGGCACCTTGAAGGCGGCGGGCCTTCAGATCACGCCCGATGCGCTGGCGTGGCTTGTCGATCGTTTGGGCGGCGACCGTGAGCTGAGCCGCCGCGAATTGGAGAAGCTCACGCTATATATGGGCGCCGATACCAAAACCACCGGCGGCACGGTGACGGAAGAAGATGTGTTGGCTTGCATTGGTGATACGGCAGCGCTGAGTCTGGATGATCTCACTTATGCGTTAGGCGATGGTGATCAGGTCACCGTGCAGCGCGTCTTTGGTCGTCTCACCGCCGAGGGCACATCATCGGTGAGTATTCTTACGGCCGTGGCGCGGCATTTCATGCGCTTGCACGAAACGCGCGGGCGCCTGGCGGAAGGCAAAAGCGCCGACCAGGCCGCCGCCATGTTGCGCCCGCCGGTGTTCTTTAAATTGAAGGATCGCTTTCAAGGCCAAGCGCGACGCTGGAACGAAGCCTTGCTCGCGCGCAGCCTTGATATTTTGATGGAAGCCGAGATGGCGGCCAAGTCCACGGACATTCCCACCGAAGCCGCCGTCGAGCGCGCGCTGATGCAACTGGCACAAGTGGGTCGCGGCGCGGGCCGGAAATAATCTCTAGAGCATTTTAGGGAAAAGTGGATACCGGTTTTCCCCGGACAAAACGCGACAAAACAAAAACATAGAGCGCGATCGCGATTCGATTAAAACCGATCGCGCTCTAGAGCGCGGCGGCTTCGCCGATAGCCAGCGATTCGCCAACCGGCGTGCTTAATTGTTTCACGCTCCAGAATTTCCCACTGCGCGGCGGCTCCAGATAAAACAGCGCGCAGTTGGGCACGCGGGTCTCGGCGATCAGACCAAAGTTTTCGAGCGCCCAGAAGTTTCCGCCGTGGCCGACGATCAGCACCGGGCCGGGGTAGGCCAGCGCCTCATTGAAGCCCCTGATCACCCGCGCGCAATATTCGCCGTAGGTTTCGCCACCCGGCATGGGACCGCCGTTTTTCCAGGACTGCCGCCATTCGCCAGTGCTGGACTGGCCCTGGATTTGGCCAAGGCCGCACTCCATGAGGTCGGGAAGCGCGTGCACCGGTTTGCCCAGGCCGCGGTTGACGATTTCGGCCGTGCTGCGCGCGCGCTGCAGTGAGCTGCAACATATGCTGCGAAAGAAAATCTTGGCGACTTCGGCGACGACGGCTTCGGCCTGGTGCCGGCCCGTTTCATTGAGCGGCGTGTCGGTCTGGCCCTGGATGATGCTGCGGCGGTTCCAATCGGTTTCACCGTGGCGCAGAAAGTAAAACGGTACGGGCGTCAGCATGCCCGATCTCCACAAAAACGATGCATATGCACTTTAAACAGAAAGCGCCAGATAGCCGATTGAAACCAACTGCTTATGACGCTTGCTGCAGATCGGTTTCCGCTTCGGTCTGCGCCTTGACGCGTCCGCCGCTGGACAGCCGCCGGACGATGTCGTCCAGTTGCTCGAGACTATTATAGGCCACGGTCACGGCTCCGCCTTTGCCGTCGAAGGCAATGCTGACCTTATAGCCTGTGGCTTGGGCGAGGCTTTGCTCCAGGGCGACGGTGTCGGTGTCCTTGGCGACCAAAGCGAGGCGGCGTTTGCGCCCGAAGCCCTTGGCCAGCCGCTCGGCTTGGCGCGCGCTAAGCCCGCGTTTTACAATGAGTTTGGCCACAGTTTCGGCATCGTTGAGGCCAATGAGCGGCCGCGCCTGGCCGACGCTGATCTGGCCGTTATCCAGCAAATCCTGGACGGCGCGCGGCAGGGACAAGAGGCGCAAGGTATTGGCCACATGGGCGCGGCTTTTACCGACCACCTCGGCGACGCGCTCCTGGGTATGGCCAAAATCTTCCAGCAAGCGCTTGTAACCACGGGCTTCTTCCACCGCCGTCAGGTCCTGGCGCTGGAGGTTTTCGATCAAGGCGACTTCCAGAACCTCGGCGTCGGAGAGGTTGGTCACATGGACCGGCACCTCGTGGACTTGGGCTCGTTGGGACGCCCGCCAGCGGCGTTCGCCGGCGATGATTTCATAGCGGCCGGCATGGTTCGGATCGGGACGGACCAAAAGCGGCTGCAGCACACCCTTTTCAGAAATGGACGCCGCCAGCTCGTCGAGGCTGGTTTCATCGAAATGCCGCCGCGGCTGCAGCGACGACGGCGCAAGCAGATCGAGGGGCAAGCGGGTGATCGGCATGCCGGCAACCGGCACAATGGGCGCTGGGGCCGCCGCGGCCGCAGCATCGGGCTCCTGTTCGCCGAAGAGGGCGCTCAAGCCCCGGCCGAGATTCTTACGCTTTCCGGGATCCGTGTTCATGCTGCAACCCCATGATTTTCATTGATAATCTGTTCACGTTTCAGCACTTCGCCGGCCAGGTCCAGATAGGCCCGGCTGCCCTTGGACTGGAGATCATAGATCAGCACCGGCTTGCCGTGGGACGGCGCCTCGGAGATGCGGACATTGCGGGGGATGGTGGTGGTGTAGACCTTGGCGCCGAAGAACTTGCGCACGTCGCTTTCAACCATCTCTGACAGATTGTTGCGCTTGTCGACCATAGTCAGGACAATGCCCTGGATTTCCAGGCTGGGATTGAAGCTCTTTTTGACCCGCTCGATGGTGCGTACGAGATGGCTGATGCCTTCCAGAGCCAGGAACTCGGCCTGCAACGGCACCATGACCGCATCGGCGGCCACCAGGGCATTTAGCGTCAAAAGGCCAAGGGACGGCGGGCAATCGATGAGAATGAAATCCCAGCCAGAGCCTTGATTTATTAGGGCTTCTTTAAGTCGCGCCTGACGATTCGGGAGGTCGATCAGTTCGATCTCGGCCGCGGCCAAGTCAACGCCCGAAGTGATGACGCTGAGGTTAGGGATGGCGGTCGGGGTGATAGCCGAGTCCAGAGACGCGTCGCCGGTCAGCACATGATAGATATTGGTATTGCGGTGCTTATGGTCGATGCCGAGGCTGGTTGAGGCATTGCCCTGAGGGTCCATATCGATGACCAGAACCCGCTTGTTCACTGCGGCCATGGCCGTGGCCAGATTCACCGTCGTGGTGGTCTTGCCGACGCCGCCCTTCTGATTGGACACCGCGAGAATTCTGGGACGCGTGTTTAATCCCGTGATTTCGGGGCTAACTTGATTGTTCGGATTGGACACGGCGCACCTCACTTATACAAAGGATGGTCCCACGGGAATCAGTTCGACTGGGTCGCTGATCTACCGTGATTCTCCACCTTTTGTGTGCTTCCGTCAATTCAACCTCTACATTTTGTCCCTTGGGGAAAATGCAGGTGGTTTTTTCAGAGATAAAACGCGCGCTCCAGTCCAGAAGTTCGGCAACGGGCGCCAAGGCTCGGGCAGTGACAACGTCCACCGGGAAGGCGGCCAGGGCTTCGATCCGCTTGGCGTAGATGGTGGCGGGGGCCTGGGTCATGCGCGCCGCCTCGCGCAGAAAGGCGCATTTGCGCTGGTCTGACTCCACCAGATGGACCTGGGGAACGCCCAGGATCGCCAGGACCAGACCGGGGAAGCCGGCCCCAGACCCCATGTCCAGAAGCGTCCGGGTTCCGGCCGGAATCAGGGGGAAAAGCTGGGCCGAATCCAACATATGGCGTTGCCAGACTTCGGGCTCCGTGGACCGGCCGACCAAATTTATTTTTTTATTCCAGAGGGCCAGAAGATCGGCGTAAGCCTTGAGGCGGGCCAATGTTTCACGTGAAACGCCGGTGTCCTTGGCGAAGGCCTCGGGACCATAGACGGGGGATTGTTTCACGTGAAACAATCCAATTAACTGGCCTTAGCCTGAGCCTTGTCGCGGTGGACATACTTCAAAAGGGCGGTCAGGGCGGCAGGCGTGATACCCGGAATCCGTGAAGCTGCACCGAGGGTTGCTGGGCGGCCCGCTTGCAGTTTCAAGCGCACTTCGGTGGACAGACCACCGACCTGGCCATAGTCCAGGTCCACGGGCAGGTGTAGGGACTCGTCCTTGCGGAAGGCACGGATGTCAGCCTCCTGGCGGCCCACGTAGCCGGCGTAGCGGCCGTCAATCTCCAGCTGCTCCTCCACGTCTTTCCGGAAGGGGGGCATATCGGGCAAGAGGGCTCGTAGGCGCTCCCAGGTCATGTCCGACATGGCCAGCAGGTCGAGGCCGCTGCGGCGTACGCCGTCGCGGTTGATGGTCAGCCCACGGTTGGTCAATTCTGACGGCGTAAATTGCACTGATTTCATATAGTTGCGTGCATTTTCCAACGCGGCCTTTTTAGCCTCGAAATGGCCCTGACGAGCGGACCCGACACAGCCCGCCTGGATGCCCTTTTCGGTCAACCGCAGGTCGGCGTTATCGGCCCGCAGCAGCAGGCGATACTCGGCGCGGGAGGTAAACATACGGTAGGGCTCGATGGTGCCCAAGGTGGTCAGGTCATCGACCATCACCCCCATGTAGCCCTCGGCCCGATCGACCGTGAAGGCTTCGCCGCCGCCAGCCTGGCGCGCTGCGTTCAGCCCGGCCAAAAGTCCTTGGGCGCCGGCCTCTTCGTAGCCGGTAGTGCCGTTGATCTGGCCGGCAAAATAGAGACCGCCGACTTTGCGGGTCTCCAGGCTCGCCAGCAGTTCGCGGGGGTCCACGTAGTCGTATTCGATGGCATATCCCGCCTGCAGCATGATGGCTTGCTCAAGGCCTGGGATGGTCTTGAGCAGGTCCAGCTGGACGTCCTCGGGCAGGGAGGTGGAAATGCCGTTGGGATAGACGGTATTGTCGTCAAGCCCTTCCGGCTCAAGGAAAATCTGGTGCCGCTCGCGTTCGGCGAAGCGCACCACTTTGTCCTCTATGGACGGGCAATAGCGCGGCCCGACGCCCTGGATCTGGCCGTTATAGATCGGCGCCCGGCTTTTATTGGCCAAGATGAGGGCATGGCTTTCAGGCGTCGTATAGGTAATACCGCATTGGACCTGGGCAGTTTCAATGCGCTCGGTCAGAAAGGAGAAGGGCTCCGGCGGTTTGTCGCCGGGCTGCATCTCCAGGCTGGCCCAATCGATGGTCCGGCCGTCGAGGCGCGGCGGCGTGCCGGTCTTCAAGCGACCAACTGTAAATTCTATTGATTTCAATGTATTAGATAGACCCAGCGCGGGCGCTTCGCCGATCCGGCCGGCGGGTATGCGGGCTTCGCCACGATGGATCAGGCCGTTCAGAAAGGTGCCCGTGGTCAGTACCACGGCGGCGGCAAAAACCTTTTCACCGGAACCGGTTACGACCCCCGTGATGCGTTTCCTCGTATCGTCCAGCAGCAGGTCTTCAATGCCGCCGGCGCGGATCTCGAGATTGTCCTGTTCCGCCAGCAGATTTTGGACAGCCTGCTTATATAGCTTGCGGTCGGCCTGGGCGCGGGGGCCCCGGACGGCAGGGCCCTTGGAGCGGTTCAGCATACGAAACTGGATTCCGCCCCGGTCGATGGCCCGGCCCATGATGCCGTCCAGCGCATCGATCTCGCGCACCAGATGACCCTTGGCCAGCCCACCGATGGCGGGATTGCAGGACATTTGGCCGATGGTCTCGACTTTATGGGTGATCAAAAGCGTGCGCGCACCGGTGCGAGCCGCAGCCGCCGCAGCCTCGGTGCCGGCATGGCCGCCGCCGACAACGATCACGTCATAGGAATGTTTGGGCCCAGCGCTCATGGGCGTTCTTATATATCGAGCGCCCCTTTAGATCGAGTGGTTAGCCAGATGTGATTTCCAGTTCAGATTCCAGAGGCGCTAAAATGGCGGAATGCGCGATCTCGTCGTTCCACACCTGGGGGGCATGGGAAGCCACTCAGTCCTTCACTGGACTGTTGTGCTGGCGGTTGTGGCGATTCTTCTTTTGGTCAGGAGCTTCTGGGGACGCTGACCGCTAAGCTCGGAAAATTATTTCCCAATACAAAAGTCCCGAAACACGACATCGAGGATTTCTTCCACCTCGACGCGGCCTGTGAGTCGTCCAAGAGCGCGGGCAGCCAGACGCAAGTCTTCCGCCGCCAGCTCCGGCAAAGACGCGGCGCGAGCTCGCGCCAAAGCATCAACGCATTCTTTCAGCGCCTTGCGGTGACGGGCGCGGGTCAGCGGCATGGCCGCGCCGCTGTCAGCTTTGCTGCAAATCCGCCTCTGCAGTTCCGCAACAAATGCATCCAGGCCGGCACCGGTTTTGACCGAGACGAATTGGGCGTTGCCTGTCGGACTTGAAATCAGATCGGCTTTGTTGACGACGACCAGGGTATCGGCATCCACCAGCGCCGCCGTCGCGGCATCGCGCGCGGGGTGCATCGCCCCGTCGAAAACCGCGATCTTGAGATCGGCATCTGCGGCGCGGGCTCTCGCCCTTTTGATGCCTTCATTTTCGATGACATCGCCGGCTTCGCGCAAACCGGCCGTGTCGGCCAGCATCACCGCATAGCCGCCGAGATTCATGTGCACCTCGACCACGTCGCGCGTGGTCCCTGGAATAGCCGAGACAATCGCGGCCTCGCGTCGCGCCAACGCATTCAGCAAGCTCGATTTGCCGGCATTGGGCGGCCCGATGATCGCAATGGCCAAACCTTCGCGAATACGCTCACCGCGCCCGCCGTCATCCAAATGTTTCTCGATGCCCTGCCGCAGCTCGCCCACTTCACCCCAGACTTTGTCGGCTACAGCCGGCGGCAAATCCTCGTCGGGAAAATCGATCACGGCTTCTAAATGCGCGAGCGCCTGCACCAATCGATGACGCCAGTCGTCGTAGAGTTCTTTGAGCGCGCCGCCCATCTGACGCAGAGCTTGCTTCGCTTGCGCGCGGGTTTCGGCATCGACGAGATCGGCCAGTGCCTCAGCTTGCGTGAGATCCATCTTGTCGTTGGCAAAGGCGCGGCGCGTGAACTCGCCGGGCTCGGCGGGTCGCAAGCCTTCGATAGAACTCAGCGCCGTCAAAATACTGTCGATGACAGCACGGCCGCCGTGAACATGCAGCTCGGCGACATCCTCGCCGGTAAAACTGTGCGGTGCGGGAAACCACAGCAGCAAGCCGTCATCGAGAACTTCACGCGACGACGGATCAATGAAGCGCGTGCGCGCGGCTTTGCGTGCCGGCGGCAGAATACATCCCATCCGCGTCAGCGCGGTTTTAGTGTGGGAGCCCGACAGACGAATGACGGCGATGCCCGCGCGCCCCGCAGCCGAGGCCAGCGCAAAGATCGTCTCGCCAGCCATTAGGTTTCAGCCATTATTTTTCGGTTTTGCCCGCTTTACCCATGAACTGACCCCAGAAGGTCTTCTGCAAATCGGCGAAACCTTCAGTGTTCATGGGAAACAAGGTCTTGAAGATCGTCTCGGGCTCCAAGGCGGCCGCGGCTTTCTGCATCTGGCTTTTCATCTGGTCCATCATCGCGGCCTGCAGCGGCGCCACATCGGGCAGTCCTAGGAAGACCCGGGCTTCTTCCGGTGTGCACTCGATGTCGACATTGACTTTCATGCTGCGCTCCCGATTCTCTGATCTTTAAAGACCGGGCCCATATGCGATGCGCCTATGAATCCCGCTATGACGCTTATAAGGTTAAGGGCTGGGGCGGCGACTGTCCACGCTTTGCCGGTTGCCCGCCGCAAGAGGAATTCTTTATGCCGCAACTTTCTCTTCATTCGCCCGTCGGGGACCTCAGCATTAGTGAAGACGCCGGCAAGATCGTCGCACTTGATTGGGGCTGGGGCCGCGATCAGGACTCCACACCCCTGCTCAAAGAAGCGGTGAAACAGCTCAACGCCTATTTCGACGGCAAGTTGACCAAGTTCGACTTGCTGCTGCGCCCGGACGGCACGTCATTCCATAAGGAAATTTGGCGTCAGATGGTGCGCATTCCCTACGGCAAGGTGCGCACCTACGGCGAGATCGCCGAGCGCCTGGAGGCCGGTGCCCGCGCTGTCGGCACGGGGTGCGGGCGCAATCCCATCCCGATCATCATTCCCTGCCATCGGGTCGTGGCCGCCAGCCATCTCGGCGGCTATTCCGGCGAGGGCGGCCGTGAAACAAAAGTTGCCTTGCTGCGGCTCGAAAACGCGGACATCATCGGTCTCAAACAAGTCGCGTTGGAGGTTTGAATGGTCAAAGCTATTACCGTACGCCAGCTCGGCGGGCCGGAAGTTCTTCACTTTGAAGACGTCAACGTCGGCGCTCCCGGCGAGGGCGAAATCCGCCTGCGCCAAAGCGCCGTCGGTGTGAATTTCATCGACACCTATCACCGCTCCGGCGTTTACCCGGTCAAGCCCGGCCCTGAAGGTTACTTCATTCCCGGCATGGAAGGTGTGGGCCGTGTCGATGCCGTCGGCCCCGGCGTCACCGATCTCAAGGTCGGCGATCAAGTCTGTTATTGCAATGGGCCCATGGGCGCCTACGCCGAGGAGCGCCTGATTCCGGCGGCCAAGGTTGTGAAATATCCGGCGCAGCTCGAGGATGAAAAGGTCGCCGGCATGATGCTGCGCGGGCTTACGGTCTGGTACCTCGTACGCGCGCTACATGAATTGAAAGCCGGCGAAACGGTCCTGATGCATGCAGCTGCCGGCGGCGTCGGTTTGATCTTCTGCCAATGGGCGCGGCATATCGGCGCGACAGTTATCGGCACAGTCGGCTCCGAAGAAAAAGCCAAACTCGCGCGCGCCGCCGGCTGCACCCACACTGTTCTTTATAAATCCACGGACTGGGTCGCCAAAGTGCGCGAGCTCACCGGCGGCAAAGGCGTGGCGGTCGCTTATGACAGCGTCGGCAAAGACACGACCATGGGCTCATTGGACTGCCTGGCAACACGCGGCCTTCTGGTGAGTTTCGGTAACGCTTCCGGTGTCGCGCCCGCCATTGAGCCGGGTCTGCTGGCCTCAAAGGGTTCGCTGTTTCTCACGCGGCCGCGCCTCGGCGATTATGTCGGGCAGCGCGAAGAATATGTGCAGGCCAGTAACGAGCTGTTCGATCTGGTGACCAAGGGCATCATCAAAATTGACATAGGCCAATCTTACGGCCTCGCCCAAGCGGCTCATGCCCACAGCGATCTGGAATCGCGCACGACCACCGGCTCGACGATTCTCATCGTCTGATAAGAGCGCAATAAAAAACGGGCCGGTGTTGAACCGGCCCGTTACGCATTTCAGCCCGTCGTATTGGGCTTATATGTTCATGCGCTACTTATTCATACGATCAAAGAAGTCGTTGTTGTTCTTGGACTCGCGCAGCTTTTCCAGCAAGAACTCCATGCCGTCCTGGACGCCCATGGGATCCAGAATGCGGCGCAGGATCCACATCTTCGACAAGGTCCCCGGATTGACCAGCAGCTCTTCCTTGCGGGTGCCGGATTTGGTGATGTCGATGGACGGGAACACGCGCTTGTCCGACAGCTTGCGGTCCAGCACGATTTCCGAGTTGCCGGTGCCTTTGAACTCTTCGAAAATCACTTCGTCCATGCGGCTGCCGGTATCAATCAAGGCCGTCGCGATGATCGTCAGCGAGCCGCCTTCCTCGATATTACGCGCCGCACCGAAAAAGCGTTTGGGGCGTTGCAGAGCGTTGGCGTCGACGCCGCCGGTCAGCACTTTGCCCGACGACGGCACAACGGTGTTGTAAGCGCGCGCGAGACGCGTAATGGAATCCAGTAAGATCACCACGTCGCGCTTGTGTTCCACCAGGCGCTTGGCTTTTTCGATCACCATCTCGGCCACCTGGACGTGACGCGACGCCGGCTCGTCGAAGGTCGAGCTCACAACCTCGCCTTTTACCGTGCGGTCCATGTCGGTGACTTCTTCCGGGCGTTCGTCAATCAGCAGCACGATCAAATAAACTTCCGGATGGTTGGCGGCGATGGCGGCCGCGATATTCTGCAACATTATGGTTTTGCCGGTGCGCGGCGGCGCCACGATCACGGCACGCTGGCCTTTGCCAAGCGGCGCTACCAGTTCAAGCACGCGCTGTGTGATGTCTTTGACCTTGGTGTCTTTCTGCTCGATCTCGAGCTTGAGCTTTTCGTCCGGATAGAGCGGCGTCAGGTTGTCGAAATTGATGCGGTGGCGGACGTTGTCCGGATCCTCGAAGTTGATGGTATTGACTTTGAGCAGGGCGAAATACCGTTCGCCGTCCTTGGGTCCACGGATCTGGCCTTCGACCGTATCGCCGGTGCGCAGGCCGAAGCGGCGCACTTGGCTGGGGCTGACATAGATATCGTCGGGGCCCGGCAAATAGCTGGCTTCAGGTGAGCGCAGGAAACCGAAACCGTCTTGAAGAATTTCCAGCACACCGTCGCCGTCGATGACCGTGTCCTTGTCGGCCATGATTTTGAGGATGCCGAACATGAGATCCTGGCGGCGCAGGTTCGAGGCGTTTTCGATGCCGTATTCTTCTGCAAAAGCCAGCAGTTCTGCCGGGGTTTTGCGCTTCAATTCCTGAAGATGCATGTGAGTGTTCTGAAACTACTGTTGATTAGAGAGGGAAAGGCCGAAGTGTTGTGCGGGAATCAGCGATAAAACGCTGCTGGGCAACAAACTGCGAAGTGGTCGTCCGGGAGGAAGGTGGTAGGACAGGTGATATCAGAGAAGAGAGGCGAAGCGGGAAATCTGCGGGCGAACGCCCTGTTCTGACGGTTCCAGCGATACATCGACGCGCTTTTTAAGTCAACTACCTTGTTTTGCCGAAGCCTTTTCCTGGTCGGAGTATTTTTCCCACCATAATAAAAAAGAATCTTAAAAGGTAATGGAGGAGGTTGGCCCTGTGGGTCCGGGGGATCACCGCTCACACCAAATCCCTCCCAGGAACACGCACGGCCAATCCCACAATCGCGATGTCTGTGCATAGAATTGTGCAAAACCGCGTTTCCTGCCGTGATTTCAGAACCTGGAGGCCCCTCGCGAAAAACGTGCAAAATGAGGTATTGTTGCAAAAGCCGGAAACCACACATGGGATTCACGTTGTGAATTCGCCATTGTCCACATCTCGCTAAGTCGGGGATGAATACGGGGTCTAGGATGTGAAAACGGCGGCTCCTGTGCAAAAGTTCCAAACGCTCCCCGTTATCCTTTTCTTATACCGTGCCCTGAAACCGATCTCTCCCGTGCCCTCATGACCCCCCGCGACGTCTATAATCTGCACTTGGTTTCCGACTCGTCGGGCGAGACCGTCACCAACATCGCGCGCGCCTGCCTGGTGCAGTACGAGAACATCCAGGTCACCGAACATTTCTGGTGGCTGGTGCGCACAACCGGGCAGATGAACCGCGTCATCGAAGGCATCAGAAACGCACCGGGCCTGGTGGTTTTCACATTGCTCGATAAGGGCGTGCGCGACTTGCTCGAGCAGGCCTGCCGTGAGATGCGCATCCCTTACGTTTCTGCCATAGATCCCGTGATGCAAGCCTTCTCGCGCTTCTTCGAACGCCAAGCCATGTCCGAGGTCGGTAAGCAGCACGTGCTCGATGATGACTATTTTCACCGCATCGATGCCATGCACTTCGCGGTTCAGCACGATGACGGCCAATCCATGGCGTCCATGAGCGATGCCGACCTGATTCTGGTGGGCGTTTCGCGCACATCGAAAACACCGACCTGCATGTATCTCGCCAATCGCGGCTTCAAGGCGGCCAACATTCCGCTCGTGCCAGGATTCACTCTGCCGGATGAGATCGCGACGGCGCGCAAACCCTTGTTCGTGGGCCTGACGCGCGAGCCTAAGAGTCTGACCGACATACGCCAAAGCCGTCTGCGCATCATGAACGAGGAGCGCACCAGCGGTTACGCCGATCTCGATATCGTACGCGAGGAAATCGCCGAAGCGCGCCGGCTGTTCGTCAAACACAACTGGCCGGTCATCGATGTGACGCGCCGTTCGATTGAGGAAACCGCTGCCACCATTATCCAGCTCTACAATCAACGGACGGCGCCCGCGCCATGATCGCCGCCAAAACCTTGATTCTGGCTTCGGCCAGCAAAAGCCGCGCGACGCTTTTACGGGCGGCCGGTATCGCGGTTGAAATCATTCCGGCCCATGCCGACGAAGACGCCGTCAAAGCGTCCTTGAAGGCTGAAGACGCCACGGCCGCGCAATGCGCCGAGACCCTGGCGGAACTCAAAGCCATCCAGGTCTCGCAACGTCATCACAATGCCCTCGTCATCGGCGCCGATCAGATGCTGGAATGCGACGGCGTATGGTTCGATAAACCCGCCAACATGGCCGGCGCGCGCGATCACCTTGTAAATTTACGGGGCAAAACCCACGCCCTGCCCACCGCTGTTGCTGTGGCTCTGAATGGCGCCCGCATCTGGCATCACGTGGCCATTCCCCGCCTCACCATGCGTCCCTTCACCGACGCCTTTATTGACAGCTATCTCGCGCTCGCCGGCCCGGCTGTGCTGACATCCGTCGGCGCCTATCAGCTCGAAGGCCCGGGCGCTCAGCTGTTCAGCCGCATCGACGGCGATTTCTTCACCATCCTGGGCCTTCCGCTTCTGGAGCTGCTCGCGTTCCTACGCGAGCACAACGTTGTGCAGCAATGACGATTAAAGCGGGCGTCATGGGCTGGCCGGTGGAGCACTCGCGCTCGCCGGCGCTGCACGGGTTTTGGCTCAAAGCCTACGGCATCGACGGTACTTACGAAAAGCTCGCGGTAAAACCAGAGGATCTGGCCGCGGCGCTGCGCGCTTTGCCGGAAAAGGGCTTTGCCGGGGTCAACCTTACCGTGCCGCACAAAGAAGCTGCCATGAAGATAGTAGACTCAATATCGGGTGTGGCTGCGAATATTGAGGCGATCAATACAATCTTTGTTGAGAGTGATGGGAGCCTGACGGGCCATAATACAGACGTTTACGGCTTCATTACTAATTTGGAAGTCGGTGCTCCCGAACTTGATTACCAAGGCGGTCCTGCGATCGTATTGGGTGCCGGTGGTGCGGCTCGGGCTGTATGCTTTGCGCTTATGAGCCGCGTACCCGAAATCATTTTGATCAATCGCACCACGGATCGCGCCGAAAATCTTGCAAAGACGCTTTGCGGCAATATTCGTATCGTGGCTTGGGACAATCGCGCCGCTGCTCTCAAAAATGCGGCGCTTTTGGTCAACACCACGACCCAAGGCATGCAAGGTCAGCCGCCTCTCGAAATCGATCTGCAAAACCTGCCGCTCGAGGCCGTCGTCAGCGATATCGTTTACACGCCGCTCGAGACGCCGTTGCTGGCGGCCGCGCGCGTGCGCGGAAATACAATCGTCGATGGCCTCGGCATGCTGCTCTACCAGGCCCAGCCCGGCTTCGAAGGTTGGTTCGGCAAACGCCCCGAGGTGACAAAGGCCTTGAGGGACTACGTCCTTGGAAGCAAAACTCGTGCGGCGGACTAAGCGCAAACCGCCACCTCGTTGGCCCAGCCTGGTGGTGGGGCTCACCGGCTCCGTTGCCATGGGCAAATCCACTGCGGCGGCGCTTTTGAAAAATCTCGGCATACCGGTTTTCGACGCCGACGGCGTGGTGCATGTCCTCTTGGGGCCTAAGGGCAAGGCGCTCAAAGCCGTTGCCGCGCGGTTTCCCGGCGTCGTCGGAAGCCGCGGTGTGGACCGCAAGACGCTCGGCGCGAAAGTCTTTGCCGATCCAAAGGCGCTCCGGGATCTTGAAAGCATCCTTCATCCACTGGTGCGCCTGGAGCGTGAACATTTCCTACGCCGCGCCGCCATGGGCCGCCGTCCCCTGGTGGTGCTCGACATTCCGCTGCTGTTTGAAGGCAAGACCGAGGATCTGTGCGACGTGGTGATCGTGGTCTCGGCGCCGGCGTTCCTCCAGCGCCAGCGCGCCCTCGCCCGCCCCGGCATGACGGCTGAACGTTTTGAAAGCGTTCTCAAACGCCAATGGCCCGATGCCGCGAAACGCGCGGCAGCGGACGTGGTCATTCCTTCGGGGCTTGGCAAACGCGAGACCTTGCGCCGACTCAAGCTATTGCTCAAAGTACTCGCGGAGCAGCGAAGGATATCGAACTCTCATGCGTGAAATCGTTCTGGATACGGAAACCACGGGCTTCGATCCCCTTACCGGCCACCGCGTGGTCGAGATCGGTTGCATCGAACTTTTCAATCACATGGCAACGGGCGAGGAGTTTCACAGCTACCTCAACCCCGAGCGCGACATGCCGGCGGAAGCCGAAGCCGTGCATGGGCTGTCGGTGGCCTTTCTCGCGGACAAACCGCTGTTCACCGCCGTGGCCGACAACCTGCTGAAGTTCATCGGCGACTCTCCGATCATCGCCCACAATGCCAGCTTCGATATGAACTTCATCAATGCCGAATTGAAGCGGGCGGGCCGCGCGCCCCTGTCGCCTGATCGGGCCATCGACACCGTGCTTTTGGCGCGGCGCAAATTTCCGGGTGCGCAAGCCAGCCTTGATGCGCTCTGCCGCCGGTTCCAGATCGATATCTCGGCGCGCGATAAGCACGGCGCGCTTTTGGATGCCAAGCTTCTGTCCAAGGTCTATCTGGAATTGATCGGCGGCCGCGAGCCCGGCCTGGCCTTAGCGAGCGTCGAAATCACCGTCGATCAGAACGTCGCCAATGACCGCACGGTGCGCCCGCCCCGGCCCCACGCGCCGACGCCCGCGGAACTGGACGCCCACGCGGCTTTTGTAGCCACCCTGAAAACAGCTATTTGGTTTCAAGTTCCAAGCACTTAGCGCGCTGGAACGGTCGCGCCGCAGCGTCAGTGAACGGCGGGCGTTGGCGGCGGCGCCTGCCCAGGCTCGCCCGGAGTGCCAAACTTCCGGCGATAAAGATCGGCGAAATCGACCATCTGCATCATGACCGGCGGGAATCCGCCGGTGGAGGTGGTATTTGCGATGATCTGGCGGACAAAAGGGAACATGTGGCGCGGGACTTCGATCAACAGCAGCGAATGGGCGTATTCCTGCGGCACCAGCTGCGGATTGATTTGGGCGATACAGCCGTAAACCAGCTCCAGGATAAAGGCGGTTTTTTCACCGACCTTGGCGTTCAGGGTGACCGCAATCGTAACCTCGAAGATAGTTCCTTCGACCTGGCGCACATTGGCGTCGATCGTAACGTCCATGTCTGGCGACTGTTCGCGCAGAACATTGAAGATCTCCGGCGCCAGGGGGGCTTCGAAGGACATGTCCTTGATGTACTGCCCCAGGAAATTGAGCGTCGGGGTCCCCGGCGCGAGGTCCGTTGCCGGCGGGGCGGTATCTTGGGGCGTGTCGCTCATTTTAGTCTCCGTCCGAGGGGCGATAGCCCTTGAGCCCAAGGGAATAACCCCAAGCGGGCTTTGGCCAAAAAGCCGTGCGAACTAACATGCTTCGCCGCCCCACACAAGCGGCCCCCCGTGGGCGTCTGATGGGCGTCTGGTGGGCGTATGGGGAGGAGCGCGAGGCAGCCCTCAAACGGCCCGCAAACGTTTGCCGGGCATTCCGGAAATACATGACAAAGCCGCCACCCTCGCTTGCCCTTTAGGGGGCAAGGGCCTATTTTCCATCTTGAGCGTTTTGTCTAAGCCCGCGCGCTGACGAGTGGGGCTTCGGGCACTGCTTTTCGGCCCCACCAACGGCATGCAAACCCTCAGGGCTCTCGCGCCTCCCGCGCGGGGACGGCGGACAGATTTTAAGGATACGGCGACCAGGATGGAAGGCGTCCAATTTATCGATATTATCATCCTGGCCATGGCGGCGGGCTTCATTGTCCTGCGCCTGCGCAGCGTGCTGGGCCGGCGCACCGGCCATGAGCCGACACCTGAGTCGCGCGATGCGCGCGAAGAAGCCTTGGCCCGTAATCCCGACAATGTCGTGCCGCTACCCATACCGATTCCGCGTCGCTCGCGGGAAAGCATTTTGATGGATATCGAGCCGGCCTATCAGGGTACGCCGCTGGAAGCCGGTCTGGTCCAGATCAAAATGGCCGATCACTCCTTTTCCGTCGCGACCTTCCTAGCGGGCGCTGCCAAGGCTTTTGAAATGATTGTCGCGGCTTATGCCAAACACGACGCTGATACCTTGAAACCGCTGCTGAGCGCCGACGTCTACGCGCGTTTCGCCGGCGCGATCCAGGAACGCGAAGAGCGCGGCGAAACCATGGAAACCGAATTAGTGGTGTTAAAGCCGCCGCGGCTTGAAAGCGTCGAAGTGCGCGATAACCGCGCCATCATCGACGTGCGCTTCCAAAGCGAACAGGTCAACGTGGTCAAGGACAAAGCCGGCGCGATCATTGAAGGCGACCGCGAGCATGTGGACAGCGTGACCGACGTTTGGACCTTCGCGCGCGATCTCACCACCGCCGATCCCAACTGGGCGCTGATCGCGACCCGCAGTATCGAATCATAGTGGTCCAATTCTAACATTCGCATTCCCCCTCTGCGTACTGTCTTGCGAATGTTAGAATCTAAGGACCACTAGAATTATATTATCTAGTGGAGCTTTGGATTTGACATTCGCTTCGCCGTCTTGTGGCAAACTGGATGCGAATGTCAAATCCGCTCCACTAGTACCCGCGTCGTAGAAGACGTGACACCCTTCTTCCGCTTCGTCATGGTCGTGCTTGTGTCCATGCTGATGGGTGCGGGCCTGGGTGCTGCCTTCGTCAAACGCATGCAGTCGCCGTCGGCACCCGCACCTTTGAATGTCGCGCCGCCGCCGCGCGGCGAGCCCGTGGCGGTTTATACGCCGGTTGATGTCAATGAACTTCCAGGCTGGACACAAGACTCCGTTGCGCAAAGCCTGCCGGCTTTAAAACGCTCATGCGCGCAATTCGACAATCAGGAACCGGAAGCCATCGTCGGGCGTGACGCTATCGCGCGCAGTGTCCGTGCCTGGCAAGCCGCCTGCGAATCCCTCAAGCAAGTGAGCGATGGTGACGCAGCCTTGCGCGCGGCCCTGGCGCGGGACTTCACCGTCTATCGTGTCGCTCTCTCGCAGCCTGCGGGGGCTGAAGTCGCATCCAATGATCGCGGCACCTTCACCGGCTATTACGAGGCTGATCTCAAGGGGTCGCTGACACGGGGCGGCGCCTATCAGGTGCCGATCTACGGCCGTCCGCGCAACCTTGTCACCGTCAACCTCAAGGATTTTCTGCCTCCGTCGGTGCAGCTGCCCGGCGGCGTTCCGAACAGTCTTGTCGGCCGCGTGATCGAGAATGGCCAAGTGAAACCCTATTACACGCGCGCCGAGATCGATGCCGACGGCGCCATCGCCGACGATGCCGATGTGCTGCTCTGGGCCGACGACCCTGTCGCCGTCCACATTCTGCACATCCAGGGATCGGGCCGCGTGACCCTGCCCGATGGTCAGATCACGCGCGTTGGCTTTGCCGGCAGCAACGGACGCGTCTTCCGCGGCATTGGAAGCATTTTATTGGAAGCCGGCGCCGTGAAACCCGGCGGCGCATCCATGGTCGCGGTCCGCGAATGGCTGGCCCAGCATCCCACCGAAGCCGCCGACTATATGAACCGCAACACGCGCTATATCTTCTTCCGCCGCTTGGGTCCTGCCGAGGCCGAAGACGGCCCCTTGGGCGCGCAAGGCGTTTCGCTGACACCACTCCGCTCCATGGCGGTCGATCCGCATTTCATCCCCTTGGGTGCGCCGATCTGGCTTGATACCGTCGATCCCGACGGCCTTCCCCTGCAGCGCCTTATGGTTGCGCAGGACGTGGGTGCCGCCATCACTGGTCCTGTGCGCGGCGACATTTTCTGGGGTCACGGCGAGGAGGCCTTCGCCAAGGCGGGCCGCATGAAAAGCGCTGGGGGCTATTTCATCTTCGCGCCCACCGCTGCTCCCGTATCCAGTCCCCAAAACCCGGGCGACACTGCCAAATAAGTTTAAGAGTCCGGCCGTTTAGATTCGGGTAAACATTCTGAACTAGGCTTGAGAGTGGAACGGTGCGCGCCGCAAAATACGCGCCCGCCGAACGGGGTTACGGCATGAGTCAGGCGCCAGCAAAAGCCGGTGAAAAGAAACGGGATAGGGCCTTGTACGCCCGCCTGGTGGAATCCTATCAAGCCGACCGCGTCAGCGTTTTTGTCGACTTCGACCGCCTCAATCACCCGCGCTCGCCGGTGTGGAGCCCGTGGGAGAACATCGGTCCCCTGCTTGTCATCCTCATCGGCTCTCTGGGTCTGATGTTCGTGCACATGCTGGTCGGCGTCGCCGCCATGTTGCTGGGTGTGTTATTCTATCTCTTCGTGATGCGCCCATGGATCGCCCAGCGCGTCTACCGCCGCGCTATCGAAGCCGCCACGGAGAATCTGCACAACTGGAACCTTCTGTGGAAACTGGGCGGCCTCGTCATCACGCTCAACTACATGAACAAGACCCGCTGTGTCGCGCCCGATGGCGACTGGCGCGCCTTTGTCACGCGCTATCTGCCGGAGATGGAGTTGGAGGGCGTCGAGGCCTACAACAACTTCAAGCGCATGGAAAAACCCGAGACCGAGGATAAAGAAGCTGCGCGCCTGCAAGACCTCAATATGTAACGCGGCACATGAGCCGCCCCCGTCGTGATCTAAATTCCCGTGATCTAAATTCCGAAGATTTAAAAGTTTGGCGCTTTGTCACGCGGAACGTGAATCCGCTGCATGATATGCCGCGTCATCCGGCTGAAGACCAGACTTCCGACGATCCGCCGCCACGCGCGCACAATCCGCCCGCGCTGGTTTCCGACAGCCCAAAGCAAGTTGCCCCGCGTGCGCCCCAGCCGCTGGCGCTGGGATCGATGGTGGATATGGATCGCCGGACAGCGCAGCGTTTCAAACGCGGCGAGATGGTCGTGGACGGCCGCATCGATCTGCATGGCCTCTCGCTCGATCAGGCCCACGGCGCTTTGACGGCTTTTATGCGCGGCGCCTATGCTCGCGGCGCCCGTTGTGTTGTCGTGGTGACCGGCAAAGGAAAAGGCGATAGCGTCGGCAAGATCCGCAAGGAAACGCCGCACTGGCTTAATCAAGCGCCGCTCCGGTCCATGATTGTCGCCGTCACCGAAGCCCGCACCGGCCACGGCGGCGCCGGCGCGCTCTATGTGCTGCTCAAGCGCAAACGCAGCTAAGCCGTTTCGTCGCGCAGTTTCAAAATCACCGGCACATGATCCGACGGCGGCGTCCAGTGACGGATATCCGTCAACACCTCGACGCCGGCGATGCGCGCCTTCAAGGGCTGCGTAACCCAGATGTGATCTAGCCGGCGGCCCTTGTTGGCGGCTTGCCAATCAGCGGCGCGGTAGCTCCACCAGGTGAACACCGGATCATCGGGCGGCACCACCTCGCGCAAGGTGTCGATGAATTGCAGCGAACGTTTCATGCGCTCCAGTGCGGCGATCTCGATCGGCGTATGGGTGACGATGCGCGAGAGCTTTAAGTGATCCCAGACATCGGCGGGCAAAGGCGCGATGTTGAAATCGCCGGCGACCACCACGGCATCGCGGTAGCCGTGATTGCCGGCGAAGTGATCAGCCACGGCGTCGACAAACTTCAGTTTGTGAGCGAATTTTGGATTGCGCTCCACGTCGGGCAGCTCGCCGCCCGCCGGCACGTAGAGGCTATGCACGCTCAAATCGCCGACGGCCGCGCTGATGTGGCGGGCATCATTGCGCCCGCAATGGGGATAGCGGTTGACGGCGGTAAGCGGCTGCTTTGAGAGAATCGCCACACCGTTGTAACCGCCGAATCCTGAAATCGCCTGATGGCCATAACCCATGGCGGCAATAGCCGCCGCCGGGAAGGCCTCATCACTGGCTTTGGTCTCTTGCAGGCAGATCACGTCGGCCGCTGAAAGCTCAGCCAGGTGCTCCAGCTGATCCAGCCGTTTGCGTACCGAATTGATGTTCCAGGAGGCGATGGTCAGCATGGCGTACGTGTCGCACAAAAAATGGCGCCCGGTGTGGGGGGACACCGGGCGCCTAACGCTATGCCAGGGATGGTAGGGGAAACCATCTCAAGGCAGGCATCTGACGTCATTGCGACGACGATGCTTGGTAAGAGCGATATAGGACTCATTTTCGCTTTCGCAAAGCCGTGGGACTGCATAGCCGCCATGCAACGCCTGCAAGACCTGGGCGGCGTGCAATCCATCAATAAAAACAATCGGATGGCTGACAAACACAAGATCGTGATCGGCGTGCCGAAACCGGCTTTTTTGGATCAAAGTTCGCGCTGACGGCCAAAATAGCGACTCGACCTATGAGGGAGTGACTGTAACAGCACTACCGGGCACTGCTATTTGGGCTGCTATTCTCGGTCGCCGCTTTTGCTGGTTTCGTAGCGGAAAAGATTTCTGTCCAAGGCCACGCCGGTCTTGGCCTCGTAGATGGTGACCGACACCTCTTTGTTTTGGGCATCGACCACCCGCCACTGCTTGAGCTCGAAGGGTGCGTCGCTGAAAACCAGCGTTAGCTTGCCGGCGGAAGGGTCCTTGGCCATGGCGGCGGTGATCTCGACCGTGCCGGCGCCCAGTTTCACGCCGCCCAGCTTAACGGCCGGATCGGCGAAAGACAGATTGTCCTTCAGCAAGATGCCCGCGGGTGTGTCATCCAGGCTGATGTGGCTCGCATCCTTCATCTCCGTATCGACGTAGATCAGGAAAGTGCCGTCGGCCACCATCAGCATGGGCGTCGGCGGGTCATAGACCAGCCGCATGCGGCCCGGGCGCGAGACGTAGATGTCGCCCTCGTGGCTGCTGCCGTCGGGGTTCACTTGCAGGAAGCGCGCCTTCAGGGTTTTGACGCTGTTAAGCGTGGCCTCAGCCTTACGAAGGGCGGCGTTTTCCGCGTCGGTCAGCGCGAAGGCCGGCGCACTTAAGGCGCACGCCGCAGCAAACGACAGGGAAAGGAAAACTCTGCGCAACATTGTCATGGGTGCTCAACGCTCGGAACCGATAATAGTCCCATAGGTTGGACGCACACTATGGCGGGCTTGTGGCCAAAGTCGAGGGGCTTACATATCTCCATGCTGAGGCAGCAGAACCTCGCGTTTGCCGACGTGGTTGGCCCGCGTAATCATGTTCTGCTGCTCCATTTCCTCGATGATCTTGGCAGCGCGGTTGTAGCCGATCGCCAAGTGCCGTTGGATGAAGCTGGTGGACGCCTTGCGTTCCCGCGCCACTAAGGCCACGGCCTGATCGAACAGCCCGTCGCCGGTAGAGCTATTCCCCCCGACCTGGCCGCCAAAGCCCGGCACATCTTCCATGTCGTTCTCTTCGGTCACTTCGTCGACGTAATCGGGCGAGGATTGCTCACGGAGATGCGCCGTGACCTGCTCGACTTCCTTGTCACTGACAAAAGGCCCGTGCACGCGGGTGATGCGGCCACCGGCGGCCATGTACAGCATGTCGCCTTGGCCGAGCAGCTGCTCGGCGCCCTGTTCACCCAAGATGGTGCGGCTGTCGATCTTGCTGGTGACCTGGAAGCTAATGCGCGTCGGGAAGTTGGCTTTGATGGTGCCGGTAATAACGTCAACGCTGGGTCGCTGGGTCGCCATGATGACGTGAATGCCGGCGGCGCGGGCCATCTGCGCCAGGCGCTGTACGGCGGCTTCAACATCCTTGCCGGCCACCAGCATCAGGTCGGCCATCTCATCAATGACCACGACGATGTAAGGCAGTGTCGTCAGATCAAGGTCCTGTTCTTCATAGATCGGCTTGCCGGTGGTGGGCTCGAAGCCGGTCTGAACCGTGCGCTTCAAGACCGTGCCTTTCTTGGCGGCTTCCTGAAGGCGCTGGTTGTAGCCGGCGATATTGCGCACCGATAATTGGCTCATGGCGCGGTAGCGGTTTTCCATCTCGCGCACCACCCACTTCAAGGCCATCACGGCTTTGCCGGGCTCGGTGACGACCGGGGCCAACAGATGCGGAATGCCGTCATAGACCGAAAGTTCAAGCATCTTGGGATCGATCATGATCAGACGCACGTCGGCCGGCGTATTGCGATAAAGCAGCGACATGATCATGGTGTTGATGGCCACCGACTTGCCCGAGCCGGTGGTGCCGGCGACGAGTAAGTGCGGCATGCGCGCGAGATCGGCGTAGACCGGCATACCGCCGATGTCCTTTCCCAGAGCAAGAATCAATTTGCCGTCGCTCTTCTCGAATTCTTCAGCGGCCAACTGCTCGCGCAAGTAGACCGTTTCGCGGCTGGCATTGGGTAATTCGATACCGATGACGCTGCGGCCCGGCACCACGGCGATACGCACCGCCACGGCGCTCATGGAGCGGGCAATGTCGTCGGCGAGCGACACGACACGCGACGTTTTGGTGCCGGGCGCCGGCTCCAGTTCGTACAAGGTCACGACCGGACCCGGCCGCACCTTGGTGATCTGGCCTTTGATGCCGAAGTCGTCCAGCACCGATTCCAGCATACGCGCATTGCTCTCCAGCGCTTCGCGGCTGACGACCTTGCTGACGCGCTCCGGCGGCGCGGCCGTGAGGATCTCCAGATGCGGCAGATCGAAGCCCTTGTTGGCGGTTGGCAAGAGGCTGCCTTGGCGCGCTTCCATCTCGCGTTTGGAGAGCTTGGCGGCCTTGGCGCGCGGCGTCACCACGGCGTCTTTGGCTTTGGGAATATCGATTTCAAAAGCTTCGGCATTGGGCGCGACTTCGGGCTGAGCATCGGCGTCCGCATCGTCGTCCGCGTCGATGACAGTTTCCTTGCGGGCGCGTTTGACCGGCTTTTCAGGCGTTACGGCATTACGCGCAACGATCGTGCGCGCGAGCGAGGCTACGGCTTCGCCGGCCGCACGGGCAAAAGCCAATAGGGCGACACCGCCGCGCATCGCCCACTCGCCCGCCGTGGCCGCCTTCAGAGTCATAGCCCACAGTACTGTGAATACGCCGGCCCCACCGGCGGCCGTCGCCAGGAAAACCCGCAAAGCATCGGCGGCCAGCGGATCAAGGCCCCGCAAAATAACGTCGTGACGTGTCGCCAGATCGAGCAGTACTTGCCCCGCGGACCCACCGAGCCCCGCGACAATCGGCCAGGCGTCCGGTGCCGGAACGATTTCAAGACCCGTGGCGATCAGCAAGGCCGCCGCGATGGTGGCGAGTGTGCGCAGCCATAACCAGCTCACGGTCTCGGCGCGCATCAAGCGCATACCCCAGCCGACGATCACCAGCGCCATGGCGCCCGCTGCCAAACCCACCGCCTGCAGGGCGGCATCGGCGACGACGGCGCCGGGCAATCCCAGCGCGTTATCGGGCGTGGCGCTGGTCGCGGTATTGAGCGAAGGATCCGTCGGCGCATAACTCAGCAACGCCAGAACAATCGCCGTACCGGCCAACATCACCCCGGCGCCGGCGGTAAACAGCGCGCTGCGCTTCAGCATGGCGGCCCAGGCCGGCGGAAGGAAAGGAACGTTCTGAGCGCGGACGGCGGTGTTCATGGCGTAGGTCCCTATGACGAAAGGCTGGAGAGCGTGTGCTTCATGCGCATGAGCGCGTCCGCCGTGCGCTGGCGGTCGTGAACCAGGGCAACGCGGATGTAGGCGCTGCCCGGATTGCCGCGAGAGTCGTTATCGGCGGCCCGGGCCAGATAACCGCCCGGCAGAACTTTGACGCCGGCTTCGCGCCAGAGCTTTTTAGTCGCGGCTTCGCCGTCGCCGACGTCGAGCCACAGAAAAAAGCCGCCGGCCGGCCGGTAAAATCCGAAATCTCTTCCGAAAGTTTGCTCGGCGTCGTCGATCTTGGCGCGGTAGAGGCGCCGGTTTTCCTGCACATGGTGTTCGTCGCGCCACAGCGCCGCGGCGGCGGTCAACACCGGGATGGGCTGCACCGCGCCGCCGTGGGCGCGCAGCTTCTGAAACTTGGCGATCAGCTCGGCGTCGCCGGCGACGAAGCCGGCGCGTAAGCCCGGCACGCTGGAACGCTTGGACAAGGAGTTGAACACCAAGACGTTTTTCAAGCCTTCGCCCAGCGCCGCGCAGGCCTGCAGAGCGCCGGCGGGCGCTGTGGTGTCATAAATTTCCGAGTAGCACTCGTCGGAGACCAGCACGAAGTCGTGTTTACGCGCGAGGCTGATGACGTCCTTCAGAAGATCGAGGCTGGCCACCGTGCCTTGCGGATTTGCCGGCGTGCACAGATAGGCCATGGCGGCGCGCGCGAGATCGGCGGGTGCAACAGCGGCATAGTCGGGCAGAAAGCCTGTGGCCTTGGTGGCGGGTACAAAAATCGGCTCGGCGCCGTTCATGACCGCCGCGCCGAAATAGACCTGATAAAACGGATTGGGCATCAGCACGGAAGGCTGGCGGGCTTTCTTTTGCGGCGGCACGCAGAGCTGGGCTGCCATGAATAGGCCTTCGCGGCTGCCGGCCACGGGCAGGATATGACGCTCAGGGTCGAGGAAACCGGCGGGCAGGCCATAGCGAGTAGCAGCCCAAGCGGCGACGGAAGCGCGGTAATCGGGGGTGCCGGGGGTAGGCGGGTATTTGCCCCAGTCGGCGGTCGGCGCCTGAGCTAGGGTTTTGGCGAAGAGATCAGGGGGGCTGTGCTGGGGCTCGCCGATGGACATGACAAGGGGCGCCCCGCCCGGCTCAATGCCCGCCAGCAGCGCATTCAAGCGCTGGAACGGATATTCCGTCAGCCCATCCAAACGGGTGTTGTACATCGAACCGGTGCTCGCCCAGACCTTCGTTATGATCCTGGGGCAGCAAGGTATACGAAACGTAAACAAAAGGCAAAAAAGACCAATTTTTCAGTGTGATCTGGCTGACTCTTGAGTCTTTACCTAAGAGCTCGGTGGAGCCTCGGGAGCGCCAACTAATATATTGAAATATATATGATTATTGCACTTTAAGCGGCTTAGGCCAGCAGCTCCCGCAAGACTGCATTCAAGGCCAGGCGGCCCCTGGCCGTGGCGGTCAAAGCCAGCGGGTTGTCGGTTAAATAGCCATCGGCGGCCAGGGCCGTGACGGCTTCAGCGTCGATAACTTCGCCTAAGGGCCGCCCCGCCAGGCGGGCAAAACGGGTTTTATCCACACCTTCAGTCAATCTCAGACCCACCATAACCAGCTCCTCGGCGCGGGTTTTGGGTGCGAGGACCTCCTCCTCCTGGGTGCCATGCCCTTCCGCCCCGACGCGCTTGAGCCAAATCGCCGGCGCTTTGATCTGGCGCGTAGCGCGCGCGATTCCATCGGCCGTCAGCCGTCCGTGCGCGCCCGGCCCGACGCCGACATAATCGCCGCCACGCCAATAGGTCAGGTTGTGACGGCAAACGGCGCTGTCTTTTGCATGATTGGAAATCTCGTAGGCCGGATAGCCCGCGCGTTCGCAAGCATTTTGTGTCGCTTCAAAAAGCGCCGCGCCGGAATCTTCGTCAGGCAATTTGAATTCACCGCGCGCGTGCGCATCATGCATGGCTGTGCCCGGCTCCATGGTCAGCTGATACAGCGAAAGATGCGTGATGCCGTAATCGGACACTTCACGCAAGGCTTCGGCGAGTTCGCCTTCCCAATCTCCGATGGTTTGCTGCGGGCGCGCATAAATAAGATCGAAGGACACACGCGGGAAAATTTTTGCGGCCGTGCGCCAGGCCCTGCGCGCTTCGTCAACGCTGTGACGCCGTCCCAGAAACCGTAAGTCGCTCTCCTTCAAGGACTGCACGCCCATGGACAGACGTCCAACACCGGCGCTGTGAATCGCCGCGAAGCGTTCAGCATCGACGGTGCCCGGATTGGCTTCCAGTGTGATCTCCAGATCGTTGCTGGAGCGCCAATGCCGCCGTGCCGCGTCGATAATGTCAGCGGTCGTTTCCGGATCCATCAGGGACGGCGTACCGCCGCCGAAGAAAATACTCGTCAGCATGCGATCCGGCGTTCGCGCGGCGTAGTGCTCAAGCTCCCGCAGCAAGGCCTCGCGCCAGACACTTTGATCGACGCGCTCGGCCACATGGCTGTTGAAATCACAGTAGGGGCATTTGGAAATGCAGAAGGGCCAATGAACATAAAGCCCGAAGCCTTCATTGCCTTGAGCGATCTTGTTCAGTGCGATCTGGCTCATGCGAAGCAGGCGGCGACCAGCTTGCGGAACGCCATGGCGCGGTGGCTGATGGCGTGTTTCGCGTCCGGCTCCATTTCGCCGAAGGTGATGTTTTGCCCGCCGGCCATGAAGATCGGGTCGTAGCCAAAGCCCTTTGTGCCGCGAGGCGGGAACACCAAATGCCCGTGCAATGTGCCTTCAAAGCTTTCGCAATGGCCGTCGGGCCAGGCCAGCGTCAGCGCGCAATTGAATTGGGCGCGGCGGTTGGGATTGCCAGCCAGCGCGGTCTCCACGCGTTTCATAGCGTCGTTGAAATCCTTGTTGGGCCCGGCCCAGCGCGCGGAATAAATTCCCGGCGCGCCGTCCAGGGCATCGACACTCATGCCCGAGTCATCAGCCAGGGCCGGAAGGTTCGCAGCCATCGCGGCGGCTGCGGCTTTGAGTTCGGCATTGGCGATGAAGGTTGTCCCAGTTTCGTCCGGCTCCGCCAGATTCAAATCGCCGGCGGAGATCACGTCAACTTTGAAAGCGGAGAGCAATTCGCGGATTTCGCGCACCTTGCCGGCGTTGTGGCTTGCCACCACCAGCTTGCCGCCGGTGAAATGCCGGTGCGTCAATTTTAGAGTCCCGCTTTGGCCAAAGCCGCGCGCTGTAAATCCACCAGCTGCACGATGCCCTTCTTAGCGAGTTCCATCAGTGCGAGGAATTCGGCTTCCGAGAACGGATGATCCTCTGCGGTACCCTGGATCTCGACAATCTTGCCCGACGCCGTCAGCACAAAATTGGCGTCGGCTTGCGCCTTTGAGTCTTCCTCGTAGTCGAGGTCGAGCACGGCGGACCCGCGGACCAGTCCGCAGCTGATGGCGGCCACCGGTTCGCTCAAAGGAATTTTTGTGATGGCGCCGACGCGCTTCATGGTCGCGAAGGCTTGATAGAGTGCCAGATAGCCGCCGGTGATGCTGGCCGTGCGTGTGCCGCCGTCCGCCTGGATGACGTCGCAGTCGACGCGCACTTGAATCTCGCCAAAGCCCCTGATTTCGGTGACGGCGCGCAAAGCTCGCCCCACCAGCCGCTGAATTTCCTGGGTGCGGCCCGACTGACCGCCTTTGGCCGCCTCGCGCGGCGTGCGGGTGTTGGTCGCGCGCGGCAGCATGCCGTATTCCGCCGTCACCCATCCCTTGCCGCTGTTTTTCAGCCAGGGCGGGACCGTTTCCTCGACTGACGCCAGGCACAGCACATGGGTATCGCCGAATTTCACCAAACATGAACCTTCGGCGTGCTTGCTGACGCCCAGCTCGAAACTCACGTCCCGAAGGGCGTCGAAGCTGCGATTCGCGAAGCGTTTGACGGGGTTCAATGTCATGGGGCGCGTCCGGCGGGTTTAAAGAGTGAGGGCCAAAAAGGCCTTATACCGCCTCGTCTAACACCCCCGCGAAGCAGGGTCAAAGCGGCCTTGCGCCGCCCATTTGTGGCAACATTGACGCATCAGGTCTCCCAGCTTACATAGCGGGCACCCCTTTTGCCTTCAGTTCGAGCACATCATGACCGTCTCCGACGCTCACAGTGTCGTCGCGTTAAACGAACGGTCGCGGGAAATCTTCCGGCACATTGTCGATGCCTATGTGGAAACCGGCGAGCCCGTGGGCTCGCGCACCATAGCCCGCAAGCTCAATGGCTTCCTGTCGCCCGCCACAATCCGCAACGTCATGGCGGACCTGGAATATGCTGGGCTCCTATTCGCACCCCATACCTCCGCCGGGCGGCTGCCGACCGAAGCGGGCTTGCGCATGTTTGTCAGCGGCTTGTTGCAAGTCGGCGGCCTCGACGCCGAGGAACGCAAAACCATCGATGCCCACTGCCAGGCCGCCGGGCGCTCATCGGAAGATGTGCTGGCCCAGGCCACCGGCACGCTGGCCGGTCTTGCCCAGTGCGCCAGCATGGTCCTGGCCCCCAAGGTCGAAGCGCCGCTGAAGCATATCGAATTCGTGCACTTGAAGCCGGGCCGCGCCCTGGTGGTCATGGTCAACGAAAGCGGCGTGGTGGAGAACCGGCTCATCGACGTCCCCGCCGATCTGCCGCCGTCGGCCTTGATCGAGGCCGGAAATTTCCTCGCCGCCCATTTGACCGGCAAGACCATCGCCGAAGCCCGCAGCGATATCCTGGCCGATCTCGATTCCCGCCGCGCGCAGCTCGATGAACTGACGGCCAAGGTCGTCAAGGCCGGCTTAGCCACCTGGGGCGGGTCCAGCAATTCCGGCGCCCGCGACGCCGCGCTGATCGTCAAAGGTCAGTCCAACCTGCTCAACAACGTCACCGGGCTCGAGGATCTGGAAAGCATCCGCCACCTGTTCACCGTGCTGGAAGCGCGCGAACAGATGGTGCGCGTGCTCGACCTCGTGGGCCGCGCCGACGGTGTGCAGATTTTCATCGGCGCCCAGAACGAACTTTTCAGCATGGCCGGATGTTCTATGGTCGTGGCGCCCTTTCAGAACGCGCGCGAACAGATCGTCGGCGCCATCGGCGTCATTGGCCCCACGCGTCTCAACTATGCCCGCATCATTCCCATGGTCGACTACACCGCCAAGCTCGTCGGCCGCATGCTGGAAAAATAACTGCCTGTATTTGCTCCACTCCCAGTAAAAAAGATTTAAGCCCATGTCCAACATCGATCCGAATAATCCCTTCTCCGAACCGCCCTTCGAAGAACAGCCGCAAGACGCCCAAGCCAACGCGGAAGCGTTCAATTACCAGGCCCGCATTTCCGAACTGGAGGCGCTGGTGGAAACGCTGAAGAGCGATAAGCTCCTCGCCCTGGCCGAAGCCGAGAACGCCGGCAAGCGCGCCGACAAGCGCATTGCCGACAACGCCAAATATGCCGTGGCGAATATCGCCAAGGCGCTTCTGCAAGTGGCCGACAATCTGGGCCGCGCCTTGCTGGCTGCCCCGCCGGACTCGCGCGCCGCCAACGACACGCTCAAGAATCTCGCCCACGGCGTGGAACTGACCGAGAAGGAGCTGGGCGTGGTTCTGGAAAATCAGGGCGTGCGCAAAATGAATGTTTTGAATCAGACTTTTGACGCCAACTTCCACAATGCCATTCAAGAAGTTGAAAACACTTCGGTACCTGCGGGCACAGTCGTCCAGGTCTTCCAGGACGGGTACATGATCCACGACCGCTTGCTGCGCCCCGCCATGGTGGTGGTGTCCAAGGGCGGGCCGAAGCGCGAAAGCGGCCCAAGCAACCCGAACGGTTCGGGCGGCGTGAACGCAACGGTCTGACAGAAAAAGTGATCAGAGCGTTTTGCGGAAATACACCACGCGTTCGGATTCTTTGAAGCCGAGTGCGGCGTGCATTTTGTGACTAGGTGCGTTATCCAGCAGTGCGTCCGAAGCAAACTCGCGGCAGCCCAAAGCGCGCGCCCACTTTGCCACCTCGTCCACGAGTTCGCGGGCAACCCCCCGACGCCGATGAGCCGGCGATACATAGAGACCTTCGAGGAAGACCACGGGCGACGTTTCACAGCCGTTGACGTAGTCGTGGCGCAACGCAGCCTCGGCAAAACCAATGGGCCTTCCGCTGTCGCTTGCGATCAGCACAAAATATTTGCCGCTGGTGGACGCGAGCATTGCGCCGGCGTTACCGCGCAGCTCGGGTTCAGCATAATTCGGCCACAAGTCCTGGCGCATCTGCACCCACGCATCGAAGAGCAGCGGGCTGATCGGTGCTATTTTCATCTAAAGGGCCTTTCGGAAGGTAAGGCTGTAGCGCCCCGTGATCTCCGGCAACGGGCTCGTGCCCGGATAGATTTTGCGAATCCCGTGAAACCGCATGCGGCTGGCCCCGCCCATGAGCAGCACATCGCCGCTGTGGACTTTGAGGGCGGTCGCCTTGTCGTTGCGTGCGAGGCCGCCGACCATGAAGTCGGCGCTGTCGCCCAGGCAGACGGTGACGATGGGCTGGGAAAAGTCGCGCTCGTCGCGATCCTGGTGCAGACCCATCTTGGCGCCTTCGCCGTACCAGTTGATCAGACAGGCATCCGGGGTAAAATCTGGCCACGGACTTTTCGCTGTAACCCATTGTACGAGCTGGAGAAAATCCCCTGGAATCGGCGGCCAGGGCAAGCCGGTGCCGGGGCAGGTCGGGCTATAGCGATAGCCCTTGGGGTCGCTCCACCAGCCCACAGCGCCGCAGTTGGTCATGGCCGCCGAGGTCAGGCCGCCGCCTCTGGTGCGGTTTTGGACCGGGGGTGCGGCCTTTAAAATCTCCGCCAAAGCCGCATAAAGCCGCCTTTGGCCAGCTTCATCCACAAAGCCGGCATAGTGAAACAGCCCCTCCGGCAGGGTCGGCGGCGGGTCCAGGTCGGCAAAGGGCAGTTCGAGCGTTTGCATAAAACGCATTTAAGCGCCTTTTGCCCTCCGGACCCCCCAAAAAATTCTCCCAAAAAACCCAGGAAAAAGAGTCGGTTGAGCGGTTGCGGCCCTTTAGGACCCTGCTTATATACGCTTCGCGTATCTATGCGTGTCGCGTATACCCCCACGTGGTAGCGCGGAATATTTTGAAAATGGGGATGTTCCAAGGTGCCTTCGGGGCCTGTGACGTCCGCCGCTGAAAGAAGGAAAAGCTAATGGGTAAAGTTATCGGTATCGACCTTGGTACAACCAATTCCTGCGTCGCGGTGATGGAGGGCAAAAACGCCCGGGTCATCGAGAACGCCGAAGGCGCGCGCACCACTCCGTCGCAAGTCGCCTTTGCCGAAGGCGGCGAACGCCTCGTCGGCCAGCCGGCCAAGCGCCAGGCCGTCACCAATCCTGAAGCCACCTTGTTCGCCATCAAGCGCCTGATCGGCCGTCGCAGCGACGATCCGATGGTGGAAAAAGACAAGAAGCTCGTTCCCTATAAAATCACCAAGGCCGACAACGGCGACGCGTGGGTCGAAGTGCGTGGCGAAAAATATTCGCCCTCGGAAGTGTCCGCCTTCATCTTGCAGAAAATGAAAGAGACCGCCGAATCCTACCTCGGCGAAAAAGTCACCGACGCCGTCATTACGGTTCCGGCCTACTTCAACGACAGCCAGCGCCAGGCCACCAAGGACGCGGGCAAGATTGCCGGCCTCAACGTGCTGCGCATCATCAACGAACCGACGGCGGCCGCCCTTGCCTACGGTATGGACAAGAAAAGCTCCGGCATCATCGCGGTCTACGATTTGGGCGGCGGCACCTTCGACGTGTCCGTGCTCGAAATCGGCGACGGCGTGTTCGAAGTGAAGTCCACCAATGGCGACACCTTCCTGGGCGGTGAAGACTTCGACGCGCGCATCATCGACTACTTGGCCGACGAGTTCAAAAAGGAAGCCGGCATTGACCTGCGCAAGGACAAGCTTGCTCTGCAGCGCCTGAAGGAAGCCGCCGAGAAAGCCAAGATCGAGCTTTCCAGCGCCATGCAGACCGACGTCAATCTACCGTTCATCACGGCCGACGCCTCGGGCCCGAAGCACCTCAACATCAAACTCACCCGCGCCAAGCTTGAAGCGCTGGTGGAGGAATTGATTCAACGCACTGTCGAGCCCTGCAAGAAGGCGCTGAAAGACGCCGGTCTCAAAGCCAGCGACATTCAAGAAGTCATTCTCGTCGGCGGCATGACGCGCATGCCCAAGGTGCAGGAAGTCGTAAAGCAGTTCTTCGGCCGCGAGCCCCACAAGGGCGTCAACCCCGATGAAGTCGTCGCGCTCGGCGCCGCCATTCAGGGCGGCGTGTTGAAAGGCGACGTGAAGGACGTTCTGCTGCTGGACGTAACACCGCTGTCGCTCGGTATCGAAACTCTGGGCGGTGTGTTCACCCGCCTCATTGAGCGCAACACCACGATCCCCACGCGCAAGAGCCAGGTGTTCTCGACGGCTGAGGACAATCAGACCGCAGTGACCATTCGCGTGTTCCAAGGCGAACGCGAAATGGCCGCCGACAATAAAATGCTCGGCCAATTTGATCTCGTCGGAATCCCATCGGCGCCGCGCGGCGTGCCGCAGGTGGAAGTCACCTTCGACATCGACGCCAACGGCATCGTCAACGTCTCGGCCAAAGACAAAGCCACCGGCAAGGAGCAGCAGATCCGCATCCAGGCCTCGGGCGGCTTGTCCGACGCCGATATTCAACAGATGGTCAAAGACGCCGAAGCCCACGCGGAGGAAGATAAAGCCCGCCGGGCCGCCGTCGATGCCCGCAATCACGCCGATGGCTTGGTGCACTCCACCGAGAAGAGCCTAGCCGAACACGGCGACAAAATCCCCGCCGGCGACAAAGCCGAGATCGAAGCCAAGTTGGCGGAAGTGAAGGCCGTGCTTGATTCCGGCGACGCCGAGAAGATCAAGGCCGCCACCGATGCGCTGATGAAGGCCTCCATGAAAATGGGCGAAGCCATGTACAAGCAGGACCCGGGCGCTGCCGCTGGCGGCGACGCCGGCGCCGGTGAGGGCGCGCCCAAGGACGACGACGTGGTCGATGCCGACTTCGAAGAAGTCGACAAGAACAAGAAGTAAGCATCTGCTCTGAAATCACAGGGGGGCCCGTGATTTTTCGTCTTATGAGGTTTTATAAAATTTGTTCACCGCGCCCGGAGATGCAAGTCTCCGGGCCGGAGGCGAACACGGGGATCAGCTAAGCCATGGCTGCGGTGAAGCAGTGTTATTACGAGGTTTTGGGCGTCGCCAAAACCGCCTCGGGCGACGAGCTCAAGAAGTCCTATCGCAAGCTCGCCATGGACTTCCATCCCGATCGCAATCCCGGCAACAAAGAAGCCGAGCATAAATTCAAGGTTCTCTCCGAGGCCTACGACATTCTGCGCGATGAGCAAAAGCGCGCGGCCTATGACCGATACGGCCATGCCGCCTTCGAGCAAGGCCAAGGCGGCGGGGCCGGCGGCTTCGGTTTCGATTTTGGCGCAGGGTTCGCCGATATTTTCGATGAGATGTTTGGCGACATGATGGGCCGTCGCGGCGGTCGCGCTGGCCGTGGCCCCGCGCGCGGCCAAGATCTGCGCTACAACATGGAGATCACGCTCGAAGAGGCCTTCCACGGCAAGAAGGCGTCGGTCACCGTGCCGTCATCCATCGCCTGCGATAAGTGCAAAGGCTCCGGCAGCAAAGACGGCGCGGCGCCGTCCACTTGTCCGGGCTGCAAAGGTGCGGGCAAGATCCGCGGGCAGCAGGGCTTTTTCACGGTCGAGCGGGTTTGCCCCACCTGTCACGGCGGCGGCCAGGTCATCACCGACCCTTGCCCCAAGTGCAGCGGCGCCGGGCGCACCCGCAAGGAAAAATCTCTCGATGTGACGATCCCGCCCGGCGTCGAGGAAGGGACCCGCATCCGTCTCGCCGGCGAAGGCGAAGCCGGCATGAGCGGCGCCCCGGCGGGCGACCTTTATATCTTCCTGGCCATAGCACCCCACCGCATGTTCCAGCGCGACGGCGCCAATCTCTTTATGCGCATGCCGATCCCCATGACCACGGCGGCGCTGGGCGGCGAGTTGGAAATGCCGGTCATCGACGGCTCCAAAATCAAAGTCCAGGTTCCCAAAGGCTGTCAGAACGGCCACCGCTTCCGCTTGAAGAGCAAAGGCATGAGCGTGCTGCGCTCGACGGCGCGCGGCGACATGTTCCTGGAAGCGGCCGTGGAAGTGCCGGTCAACCTCACCGACAAACAGCGAAAACTCCTGGAAGAATTCGAGAAGGGCGGCGAGACCTCCACCTACAGCCCCGAATGCACGGGCTTTCTCGACAAGGTGACGGACTTCCTGGGCGCCACGGCGAAGGCCACGAAGTAGCTTATAAGACGGCAAAAGACGACATATACTCCGCGCGAAATTAAACGCCGGAGCCTTTCATGAAAATCGGGATTGTCGGATGTGCGGGCCGCATGGGGCTCATGCTCATCCAGGAAGTGCTGGCGACATCCGGTGCGACACTCGCGGGCGGCATCGAGCCGGGCGGCGCGGCCGTGGGACAGGACTTGGGTCTTTTGGCGGGCACGATTCCGGCCGCCGTCGCCGTGACCACCGACACCAAAGCGCTGTTTGCCGCCAGCGACGCGGTGATCGATTTCACAACGCCGGCGGCCGCTAAAATTCACGCCGAGCTGGCCGCTGCCACCGGCAAGGCCTTGGTCATCGGCACAACGGGGCTTGGCGAAGATGCGCGCGCTGCGATCGCTGCAGCGGCCAAAAAAACGGTGATCATTCAGGCGGCCAACATGAGCGTTGGTGTCAACGTGCTTTTGGCGCTGACCGAAAAACTTGCGGCTACACTTGGTCCCGAATACGACATTGATATTCTCGAGATGCATCACCGCCACAAGGTCGATGCGCCGTCCGGCACGGCGCTGGTGCTCGGCGAAGTGGCCGCCAAAGGCCGTAAGGTGAGTTTGAAAGATGTCGCGCGCACCACACGCGATGGACAGGTTGGCGCGCGCCCCTCAGGCGAAATCGGTTTTGCGACTCTCCGCGGCGGCGATGTCGTCGGCGATCACACTGTGGTTTTTGCTGGCGACGGCGAGCGCATCGAGATTACCCACAAGGCGTCCTCACGCGTGATCTTCGCCAAAGGCGCGGTGCGCGCCGCCCTTTGGACCAAAGGCCGCGTGCCTGGGCTTTATTCTATGCGCGACGTATTGGGCCTCGGCTAAGCGGAATGAAAGCCGACAAGGTCGCGGAACTTTATCGCCGCCTGCGCGATCTTGAGCCCTCGCCCAAGACCGAACTTAAATACATCAACGCCTACACCTTGCTGGTGGCCGTAGTGCTGTCGGCCCAGGCCACCGATGTCGGCGTCAATAAAGCAACCGGTCCCTTATTCGCGCGAGTCGAAACACCGGAAAAAATGCTCAAGCTCGGTGAGGCTGGACTTAAAGGCTACATCAAGACCATCGGTCTTTTTAACGCCAAGGCCAAGAACGTCATGGCGCTGTCGAAGATTCTGGTGGAACAGCACGGCTCACAAGTACCGGCCACGCGCGAGGCGCTAGAGGCGCTTCCCGGTGTCGGCCGCAAGACCGCCAATGTCGTGCTCAATGTCGCCTTCGGCCAGCACACCATTGCCGTTGATACGCATATTTTCCGCGTCGGCAACCGCACCGGACTGGCACCCGGCAAAAACCCGATCGAGGTCGAAGAAAAACTGGAAAAGGCGACGCCGGCTGAATTCAAGCAGCACGCCCATCACTGGCTGATCTTGCATGGGCGCTATGTCTGCAAGGCGCGTACGCCAGAGTGCTGGCGCTGCGTGGTGGCGGACCTCTGTGCCTACAAGCCCAAAACGCCGGCGCCGCAAAGCGCCGAAGCCGAGAAGGCTAAAGCTAAAAAGAAGCTCGCCAAAAAGCGAGGTTAAAGACTCGAGAGTTTACGCGTCCAAAGTCTCTATGCTGCCTTGCAGGCGGCCGCCGTTGGCAACGGCGATGGTCTTGTAGCTGACGCCGCCCTTCACAATGCCTGACGGCGCGATCTCAAGATGGCCGTGCACTTTCAAGGAACCTTCGTAGATTCCGGCGATGATGGCGCTGTCGACTTCGGCGTTGCCTTTGAAGGTGCCGTTGGCGGTAATTTCGATGGACTTCACGTCGCTCAAGTTGGCTTCGACTTTGCCTTCGACCACCAGCCGCTCGCAGCCGGAGATCTCACCGCTCATGCGGATCTGCTTGCCGATGACCAGGCGCTTGCCGTCGATGTCGGCATCAACGCCGCGCCCCACAACGCCAAAAGAAGGGGCGAGGTTGGGAATGTCGGCGACACGTTTGGGAATCTGCGGCGTGAACGCGGCCATACGGTCCGTGTTGAATCTATCCGACATGGATTTTCCCTTACTCTGTGATTGCCTGAAAAATGGATTGGTCTTGGCGCCGCGTTTGGCGCTGAAGGGTCGTGAGGGCGGGCGCACACCAGCGCCGCGTGTCGCATGCGACAAGTCTATGCGCGGCGAGTCCGTGGCGCCGGCAGCAGGTGTGTTTTGAATGTCGGGCTTATCGGCGTCCAACGCAGTCCTACCCCTCGCGATCTTGTATTTATGCCCGCTTTTGCGGGTCATCTCAAAGCCCCTTACTTTAGGATCGCCCGGTTAATTTTTGGAATATGTCGGGGCCCCCGTCCCCCGCCGGATATAGCAGGGCCGGACTGCCCGCCGGTCCATATATAGCGGAATCCGCCCCATACCGGTTGTGGCCGGCTTGTGACTCCGCGACCAATAGCTATACTTCGCGCGCTAAAACCCGGGGATTCACAAAAGGATAAGCCTATGACCGACGCGCGCTTCGATGTTCTGGGGATTGGATCGGCGATTGTCGACATCCTCGCGCGCACCGACGACGATTTCCTGGCCGCCAACGGCATGGTCAAAGGCACCATGGCGCTTATGACGGCGGAACAATCAAAAAAGCTTTACGAGCGCATGGGCCCAGCCGTGGAAATCTCCGGCGGCTCGGCGGCCAATACGGCGGTCGGCATCGCTTCCTTGGGCGGCTCGCCCTGTTACATCGGCAAGGTCGGCGCCGACAAGCTGGGTGAAATCTTCGCCCATGAAATCAAGGCCGCCGGTGTCGACTTTCACGGCGGCGAAAACCGGCCGACCAAGCTTCCCTCGGCCACCTGCCTGATTCTTGTGACCCCTGACGGCCAGCGCACCATGAACACGTTCCTCGGCGCCTGCACGGAACTCGCGCCCGCGGATATCGACGCCGAACGCATTGCGGCTTCGCGCGTCACCTACATCGAGGGTTATCAGTGGGACACGCCGCTAGCCAAACAGGCCATCCGCAAGGCTTGTCAGGCCGCCAAAGGCGCCAAGCGCCAGGTCGCGCTTTCGCTCTCGGATCCCTTTGTCGTCGACCGCCACCGCGCCGATCTCTTGGCGCTGATCCGTGACGATGTCGATATTCTGTTCGGCAACGAGGACGAGATTTTCAGTCTGTACCAGGCCGCCGACATGGAGGGTGCCATCGCCCGGTTGCGCGAAGCGCGTGTCCTGGCCTGCATGACCCGCAGCGCCAAGGGCGCCATTGTGTTCGATGGTCAGGCGACCCTGGCGGTGGACGCTGCGCCCGTGACCAAAGTGGTGGATACGACCGGTGCGGGCGACCTGTTCGCCGCCGGATTCCTCTACGGCTATACCCACGGCCGCGACCTGACCGGCTGCGCCAAAATCGGCGCTGTGGCGGCGGCCGAGGTCATCAGCCATATGGGCGCGAGACCCGAAGTGTCGCTGAAAGACCTGATCGCGAAACAAGGTCTTTAAGGCGCAAAAGCCCGTCTTTTTGCCGGGTTACGGCGGTTTCACCGCAGCGCACCTTGAACAAGTGACGGTTTTCAGTATATAGAGCGCGCGTCGAAGGGGCCGGGCGCTAAGTGCGTCCGGCTTTTGCCTATCGACCCCTCGATTCTGCACATTGGAAGGTTGAGCTCTGGGCTCAAGCGGCCCGGTTCAAACGGTTAAGTCTATGGAATTGCGTAATATTGCGATCATTGCTCACGTCGACCACGGCAAAACCACGCTCGTCGATGCCTTTCTGAAGCAGTCGGGCGCCGTCCGCGCCAACGCGCGCATGGATGAATGCGCCATGGATTCCAATGACTTGGAGCGTGAACGCGGCATCACCATTCTCGCCAAGTGCACGGCCGTGGAATGGAAAGGCGTGAAGATCAATATTGTCGACACCCCCGGCCACGCCGATTTCGGCGGCGAGGTCGAGCGCATCCTGTCCATGGTTGATGGTGTGTGTCTGCTGGTCGATTCGTCCGAAGGCCCGCTGCCGCAAACCAAATTCGTGCTGTCGAAGGCCTTGAAGCTGGGCTTACGTCCCATCGTCATCGTCAATAAGGTCGACCGCTCCGACGCACGTCCTCACGACGTACACAACGAAGTGTTCGATCTGTTCGCCGCCCTCGAAGCCACCGACGCGCAGCTGGATTTCCCGACCTTGTTCGCGGTGGGGCGCGAAGGCTGGGCGGTGCGCGATCTGGAAAAGGACGAACGCAAGGATTTGACGCCGCTGTTCGACCTCATCGTCAGTCATGTGCCGGCGCCCAAGCGCGATCTCGAGGCACCATTCTCCATGCTGGCGACCACACTGGAATACGACTCCTTCCTGGGGCGCATTCTCACGGGCCGTATCGAAACCGGCATCGCCAAGATGAACATGCCGATCAAGATTCTCAATCGCGAAGGCAAGGTGCTGGAGCAGGGCCGCGCCACCAAGCTCTTGAGCTTCAAGGGCCTCGAGCGCGTGCCGGTAGAATCCGCCGAAGCCGGCGACATCATCGCCATCGCCGGCCTCACCGAAGCCAACGTGGCCGATACTTTCTGCGCGCCTGAGGTCACCCAGCCGCTGAAGGCCCGCCCAATCGATCCGCCGACACTGGCCATGACCTTCTCGGTCAATGATTCACCATTCGCTGGCCTGGAAGGCGATAAACTCACCACGCGCGTCATTGGCGCGCGCCTTATGCGCGAAGCCGAAGGCAACGTCGCCATCAAGATTTCCGAGTCCGAACAGAAAGACGCCTACGAAGTCGCCGGCCGCGGCGAGTTGCAGCTGGGCGTGCTCATCGAACAGATGCGCCGCGAAGGCTTCGAGCTGTCGATTTCGCGCCCGCGCGTCTTGTTCCAGACCGATGAGCAGGGCAAGCGCCTTGAGCCGATTGAAGAGGTTGTTATCGACGTCGACGAAGCCCACTCGGGCATCGTCGTCGAGAAGATGTCGATGCGCAAAGGCGAGATGCAGGAATTAAAGCCCGCCGGCGGCGGCAAGGTGCGCATGGTGTTCTTGGCGCCCTCACGCGGCCTCATCGGCTATCACGGCGAATTTCTCACCGACACCCGCGGCACCGGCGTCATGAACCGCCTGTTCCACGGCTACGGTCCCTACAAGGGCGCCATTGCCGCCCGACGCCAGGGCGTGCTGATCGCGACCGACACCGGCGAAGCCAACCAGTACGGCTTGTTCCATCTCATCGACCGCGGCCCCCAGTTCGTTCAGGCCGGCACCAAGATTTACATGGGCATGATCGTCGGCGAGCACACCCGCGACAGCGACCTGGAAGTGAACCCTTTGAAAGCCAAGGCGCTCACCAACTTCCGCACCGTCATGAAAGACGACAAGCAGGACCTGCCGCCGCCGCGCGTCATGACCCTGGAGCAGGCCATCGCTTACATTCAGGACGACGAGCTGGTGGAAGTCACACCCAAGGCCATCCGTCTGCGCAAACGCTACCTCGACCAGAACGAGCGTAAGCGCATGTCGAAGGTCTCGGCCGCCGGCTAAGCCGTCCTTTACGCCAGCCCTTATCGTCGCCGGGATTCATTTCCCGGCCCCGATTCACTTTCCCTTCAAGGTATGCGACAACAGCCCCTATGGCTGAAAGCGCATCCGCACGCCCCACGCCTGTTCGCTCATGGCGCCAATCCTTTGCCGCGTATCTCGAACGCCGCTCCGTGGTCATGCTCGGCCTCGGCTTCGCCTCGGGCCTGCCGTTCTGGCTGATCTTCGACACACTTTCAGCTTGGCTCCGCACAGTCGGGCTGTCGCTCAACGTGATCGCTTTCTTCAGCCTGGCGACGCTGGCTTACGCCTTCAAATTTCTCTGGGCGCCGCTGGTCGATCGCAGCAGCATTCCCGGCCTCACGCGCTGGCTGGGTCATCGCCGCTCGTGGATGCTGGCCGCACAAGGCTTGATCGTGGTGGGGCTGGTGCTGATTGCCCTCACCGACCCGCTCGCGCATCTGTCGGTCACGGCCGCGCTTGCGGTCCTCACCGGATTTAGCGGCGCGACGCAAGACATCGTTATGGATGCCTGGCGCATCGAAGTGGCTGAACAGCGCGAGCAGGGCGTGCTGCTGGCCTCTTACCAATGGGGTCACCGCATTGCCTATATCACTGCCGGCGCGGTGCCGTTGTTTCTCGCCGACGCCTTCAATTGGTCGGTGTCCTATTTCACCATGGCGGCCCTGATGGGCATTGGCGCGTTCGCGGTCATCATGGCGCCGCGCGAGCACGCGCACACCATTCGCCCCATCCCCCGCGTCGCGGGCGCGGCCAACCCCGTGCTTGAGCGGCTGGAGTGGGGCTTACGCCTCATCATTCTTATCATCGGCGCGCTTGTTATGGGTTCGGGCCTCTCAGCCCAGGTGGCGCTGATCGCGTCGTGGTTGCCGGTGGAAATGGCCGACCCCCTCCGCGCGGCCTGGGCATCGCGGCCCGCCGGCATCTTTTATCAATTCGCCGCCGTCGTCGCCGGCTTTGGGTTGATCATAGCCAGTGCCTGGCCGCTGCCCGGCAAGCCGACGCAGCCCGGATATTTTCTCTCGCATGTATTCGGCGAGCCCATCGGCGATTTCTTTGCGCGCTTTGGACGCACGGCCGGGCTTATTCTGGGGGTGATTTGCTTCTATCGCCTTTCTGAATTTGTTCTCAACATCATGAATCCGTTTTATCTCGATATCGGGTTCTCGCTCACGCAAATCGCCGAGGTGCGGAAAATCTACGGCGTCGCCCTGTCGCTCATCGGCATTTTTGCCGGAGGTTATGCCGTCGTGCGCTGGGGCGTGATGCGCGCGCTGCTCATCGGCGCGATCATCGCGCCGCTCAGCAATCTCATGTTTTCCTGGCTGGCGACGCAAGGGCCCGACGTCACGGCTTTGATCCTGACGCTCGGCGTCAACAACATCTGCCAAAGCTTCGCCGGAACTTGCCTCTTGGCCTATATGTCGAGCCTGACGAGTATTGGTTTTACCGCGACACAGTACGCGTTGTTCTCTTCTCTATACGCATTACCCGACAAGCTGATCGCCACGCAGTCGGGGCGCATTGTCGATGCCGCCGCCCAGTCTGCGGCTAGCGGCGGACTGATGGCGCCGTTGCAAGCCTTCTTTAGTTCGCTCAATAACGGAACGCTTGTGGCAGGGGCCGGCCGCACCGGCATCGCCGCCGAGGCGCTGGGTGCCGGCTATTTTGCCTTCTTTATTTATACGAGCGTCATAGGGCTCGCGGCCTTGCCGCTGGTCGTGATCGTCGCGGGCCGGCAAAAACAACCGGCGACATAATCACCCAACCACCATCGGTAGATACACGGTAAAGGTTGCGCCCTTGCCGACATCGCTATCGACCGTCAATGCGCCGCGGTGGCGATTGGTGATGTGCTTTACAATCGCGAGACCTAAACCCGTACCGCCCAACTCGCGCGAGCGCGCGTTATCGACCCGGTAAAAGCGTTCCGTCAACCGTGGAATGTGCTCGCGCGGAATGCCCTCGCCGAAATCCCGTACCGATATTTTGAGGCACGGGCCTCGCCCTGGCATGGATGGCGGACGGGTGTCGGACTTTTCGGCGGTCAACTCGACGCGCCCTTGCTCACCGCCGTATTTGACGGCGTTGCTGATAAGGTTGTGGAACACCTGGCTCAGCTCCTGCGCGTCGCCCAAGGCCGGCGCAAGCCCCGGTGTGACATTGAGCGTAATGGTCACGCGCCGCTCCTTGGCCTGGCGGTCCAGGAGTTCGGCGGCGCCGCGCAGCAAGGCTTCCATGTCCACGGCTTCGGTGGGGCGGGTATGTTCGCGCAGTTCAATGCGCGACAGCGACAAGAGGTCGTCGATCAGCCGCGTCATACGGTTGGCCTGCTTCAGCATGATCTCCAGAAACTCTTCGCGCGCCTTGGTGTCGTCCCGGGCGGGGCCGCGCAAGGTCTCGATGAACCCCAGCACGCTGGCCAAAGGTGTGCGCAACTCGTGGCTGGCGTTGGCGACAAAGTCGGCGCGCATGCGGTCCATCTTCAAGCGCTCGGTCTGATCGTGCAGGGCCACGATCAGCGCGGTGCCGTTCTGGGCCGTGGCGCTTAAGGGCACTATCAGCGCGCCGAAAGTGTGTTCGACCGGGGCGGGCAGGGTGAACTGGGCTTCAGTCTTGCGGTTCTGGGCCAACGCCAAGTCGGCCGCTTCCAGCACCTTGGGATCGCGGATGACGCCGGCAAGATCGCGCCCCGTGAGACCGCCCATACGCTGGTCAGTGGTGCGCTCAAGATCAAACAGCAGGCGCGCGGCGGCGTTGGCGCTAACCACGCGGCGGCGGCGATCCAGAAGGAAAAACGGATCGGGCAGGCTGTCTAGAATATCTTGGCGCGATGTGGCCAGTGCGTCGGCCTCTTCGCGGCGATCGGCCCATAATTTGCGCAAAGCCGTCAAGCTGGCGAGAAGCCGCTGCGCGGTCGCCGAAGTCTGCAGCAAAGGCGCCGGGGCGTCGGGATTGGCCAGGAGATCTTCGGAGTAACGGATAATGCGGTCGAAGTCCGCCAGCCGTGAAAGCACCACAACCGCCATCAGCAAAAACACGACCAGACATGAGATCAGCGCCGTCGGCCAGCTAAGCCGGCCAATGAGACCAAGGCCCAGCAGCACGGCCCAGGCCGGCAGGCAGGGTCCCACCGCCCAGGCAGCCAAGCGGCGCAGGGAGGCGGGCGAGGTTTGGCCCATCAAATACAGCTAAAGCAGTTTCGGCGCGCTGGCGTGGGCGGCCATCAGCGCCATCTGCACCAGGTCCGAGACGCTCGCGTCCATGCTGACGATCTGCACAGGCCGTTCGAGGCCCATGAGCATGGGTCCGATGGACGTGGCCGCGCCGAAGCGCTGCATGAGGCGGGTCGAGATACTGGCCGAATGCAAGCCAGGCATGACCAGCACGTTGGCGGGACCCGTCAGCGTGCAGAAGGGATAGGCGCTACGATCGGAATCCAGCGCCACATCAACGCTCATCTCGCCGTCAAATTCAAAGTCGATGGCGCCGCCGGCGGCGGCGGCATCGAGCACCGCTTTGGCTTCCACCATGGTGTTGGCGACGATTCCCGGCGGATTGCCGAAGTTCGAGAACGACAGCAAAGCGACTTTGGGGTCGTAGCCCAGGCGGCGGACGGCGGCAGCGCTGGCGGTGGCGATCTGCGCGACCTCCTGCGGCGTCGGCAGTTCGTTGACGGCGGTGTCGGCGATGAACAGGGTGCGGCCGCGAATGACCATCATGGTCAGGCCGAAGATCACTTCCTTCGGGCGGCGGTCGATAACCCGGCGTACATCGTCCAAGGCCGAGTGATAGTTCCGTGTCAGGCCCGTAACCATGGTATCGGCGTGACCCAAGGCCACCATGCAAGATGCGAAAATATTGCGGTCCTGGCTGACCATGCGCTCGCAATCTCGCTGCAAGACACCCTGGCGTTGCAAGCGCTTGTAGAGATAGTCGGCATAGATGCCCAGCGTCTTGGACTCGCGGGCGTTGGTAATCGTGATGCCTTCCAGATCTTCGGACTTCAGCGACATCTCGATCAAAGTCTGTTCGACCTTGCGGCGGCGTGCGACCAGCATGGCCTTGCCGTAGCCGGCGTTGCGGTAAGCCACGGCGGCGCGGATCGAACGTTCTTCCTCGCCTTCGGCGAACACGACGGTCCGCGGGTTCCGCACGACTTCGGCGGCGATGGACTGCAAGGTCGCGACCGTCGGATCGCGGCGCGCCGCCAATTGCGCGCGGTAAGCGTTCATATCGGTGATGGGCTTCCGGGCGACGCCGGATTCCATGGCCGCTTCGGCCACAGCCGGCGGCACCGTCGAAATCAAACGCGGATCGAAGGGCACTGGAATGATGTATTCCCGGCCATATTTGAGCTTACGCCCGGCGTAAGCCGCGGCCACCTCATCGGGTACGTTCTCGCGCGCAAGGGCGGCCAGAGCGCGGGCGGCGGCCAGTTTCATATCTTCGTTGATGGTGCGTGCGCGTACGTCGAGCGCGCCGCGGAAGATGAACGGGAAGCCCAGCACGTTGTTGACCTGGTTGGGATAGTCCGAGCGCCCGGTGGCGACGATGGCGTCGTCGCGCACTTCCGCGACTTCTTCCGGCGTGATTTCCGGGTCCGGATTGGCCATGGCGAAGATGATCGGGTTTCTGGCCATGCGCTTGACCATGTCCGCGGTCACAGCGCCTTTGACCGAAAGACCCAGGAAAGCGTCGGCGCCGTCAAGGGCTTCGGTCAGCGTACGCAGCTTGGTTTCAACCGCGTGGGCCGACTTCCACTGGTTCATGCCTTCGGTGCGGCCCTTGTAAATCACGCCCTTGGAATCGGCCATAATGACGTTTTCCGAACGCACACCTAGAGCCTTGGCTAATTCGACGCAGGAGATCGCCGCAGCACCGGCGCCGTTCAGCACCAATTTCAAATCGGACATTTTGCGGCCCGTGAGGTCGCAGGCGTTGATCAGGCCGGCGGCGCATATGATCGCCGTGCCGTGCTGATCGTCATGGAACACCGGAATATCCATCATCTCGCGCAGACGGGTCTCGATGACAAAACACTCGGGCGCCTTGATGTCTTCCAGATTGATGCCGCCGAAGCTCGGGCCTAAGAAGCGCACGGCATTGATGAACTCTTCGACGTCGCGGGTATCGACTTCAAGATCGATACTGTCGATGTCGGCGAAACGCTTGAACAACACCGCCTTGCCTTCCATGACGGGCTTGGAGGCCAAGGCCCCCAGGTCGCCCAAGCCCAAGACGGCGGTGCCGTTGGAGATCACCGCAACCAGGTTGCCCTTGGCGGTGTAGTCGTAGGCCGTCGCGGGATCGCGCGCGATCTCAAGGCAGGGGGCTGCAACGCCCGGCGAATAGGCCAGCGAAAGGTCGTGCTGGGTGGTCAGCGGTTTGGTGGGAGTGATCTCGATTTTGCCGGGCCGGCCCGACGAGTGAAAGAGCAGGGCCTCCTGGTCGAAATTGCGACGTGTGGCGGGGCGGGCAGTCTTCTTGGACTCCGGCTTCTCAGACTCGGGCTTTTTAGATTCCGGCTTACCATTCTCAATCTTATTCATGATCCCTACTTAATCCCCCCGGGGCCGTCTCGCGAGAGACGCCAGAACAACGCAAAATGTAACGCCCATTTTGCCGTACAGACCTCCCGCCTGCATAGCATAGCTCGGTGAAATTACTGAACTTTCACAAGCTTTTCCACCTTTCTGCCGTGGGCTGGGCCCGGCCCTCCCGCCGGGTCGCGGGGTGGTATAGTCTGCCGGCGATTTTGCAACTTGCCGGAAGAAAATTACGTGCCGGACGAAACCACCGAAAACCAGCTTATAGCACCTGAATCCCCCGCGGAACTTGGCTCCGCCGAGGGTGCGACGCCTATGATGGCGCAATATCTAGCTGTTAAGGCCGCCTATCCCGACGCCCTGCTGTTTTACCGCATGGGCGACTTCTACGAGCTGTTCTTCGATGATGCAGTGCGTGCGTCCCAGGCCCTTGATATTGCCCTCACCAAACGCGGCAAGCACCAAGGCGCCGACATCGCCATGTGCGGGGTGCCGGTTCACTCCCACGAAAGCTATCTCTCGCGCTTGATTCGCCGCAGCTTCAAGGTTGCGGTCTGCGAGCAGATGGAAGACCCGGCCGAAGCCAAGAAACGCGGATCAAAGTCCGTGGTCCGGCGCGACGTCGTGCGGCTCATCACACCGGGCACGCTGACCGAGGATGCGCTGCTCGATTCACGCGCGCACAATTACCTGGCGGCGCTGGCGCACGTCAAAAGCGATGCGGCCAATGAATTCGGTCTTGCGTGGCTCGATGTCTCCACCGGCGACTTCCAGGTTCAGCCGGTGAGCAGGTCCGGTCTTGGGGCCGCGCTCGCGCGCCTTAATCCCGGCGAACTCCTTTTGTCGGAGAAGGTGCTGCAAGACGAAACATTGGCCGACACATTCTCGGCGTGGAAAAATATTGTGAGTCCGCTGGCGAGCCCGCGTTTTGATTCCGACAACGCCCGCAAACGTCTCGAGAAAATGTACAGCGTCGGCACGCTTGATGCTTTCGGTGCTTTCAGCCGCGCGGAAACCGCCGCCGCCGGCGCGCTGGTGGACTATGTGGAGTTGACGCAAAAGGGCAAACTGCCACGCCTCAGTGCGCCGCAGCGTCTGGCCCAGGGCGCGGTCATGGAGATCGACGCGGCCACCCGGCGCAATCTGGAACTCACGCAAACCTTGAGCGGCGAAAAACACGGCAGCCTCCTCAGCGTGCTCGACCGCACCGTTACCGGCGCCGGGGCACGAATGCTCGCCGCGCGCTTGAGCGCGCCGCTCACGGACCCGGCGGCCATCAATGCGCGTTTTGATGCGGTGGCGTTTTTTGTGAGCGCGGGCAGTGCGCGCGAACAACTGCGCGATGCCTTGAAAGCTTGCCCCGATGTCGAGCGCGCGCTATCGCGCATTACACTGGGGCGCGGCGGGCCCCGTGATATCGCAGCGGTGCGCGATGGCCTTGTGCAAGGGCCTTTCTTACGTAAGAGCGTGAACGAGCTGGCTAAGGGCTTATTGCCGCCGCCGCCGGCCATTGCCGCCGATTTAACGGCCCTTGGGCATCATGAAGCGCTGGTGGATCGCCTGACGCGCGCCCTTTCACCGGAGCTGCCGCTGCTCGCCCGCGACGGCGGTTTTATCGCGGCTGGTTACAACGCTGCCCTCGATGAACTGAAGACCTTGCGCGATGAAAGCCGCAAGCTGATCGCCGGCCTTCAGGCCAAATACGTTGATGCCAGCGGCGTCGCCGTCTTGAAAATCCGCCACAACAATGTGCTGGGCTATTACATCGAGACACCCGCCAAGCAAGGTGAGCGGCTCATGGAGGACATCAGGGCCGCCGGCGAAGGCCGGCCATCTGAAGAAGGCGCGCCTTCGCGCGCCGGTGGCTCTGCCGCGATCTTCATTCACCGCCAGAGCATGGCCAACGCCATGCGCTTTACCACTGTCGAGTTGTCGGAGCTCGAAGACCGCATCCGCTCGGCCGCCGACAAGGCGCTTGCGCTCGAGATGGATTTATTCGCCGACCTCATCGGCGAGGTCCTCGCGCGCGTGACCGAGATCGGTGTCGCAGCGCAAGCCATGGCGTCGCTCGATGTCGTGACCGCCCTGGCCCAGCTCGCCGTGGATCACGACTATGTGCGCCCGGTGGTGGACGCAGGCACGGCCTTCGAGATCACCGAAGGGCGCCATCCGGTGGTGGAGCGGGTCTTGAAAACCTCCGGCCAGTCTTTTGTCGCCAACGGCTGCAATCTCAATAGCGGCGCCGCCGCTCTTCACGGACGGCTGTGGCTGATCACCGGGCCCAACATGGCGGGCAAAAGCACCTTCCTCCGCCAGAACGCGCTGATCGCGCTCATGGCGCAGGCCGGCTGCTTTGTCCCGGCCCGGAGCGCGCACATCGGCGTCATCGACCGGCTGTTCAGCCGTGTGGGCGCGGCCGACGACCTCGCGCGCGGGCGGTCTACCTTCATGGTCGAGATGGTCGAGACCGCCGCCATCCTCAATCAGGCCACGGCGCGCTCCTTTGTGATCCTCGACGAAATCGGCCGTGGCACGGCGACCTTCGATGGTCTGTCCATCGCTTGGGCCAGCCTGGAATATCTCCACGACGTTAACGGCTGTCGCGCGCTGTTCGCTACCCACTATCACGAGCTCACGGGCCTCGCCGCTCGCCTCGCCCAGCTGAAGCCCCACACCATGCGGGTCAAGGAGTGGCAGGATGATGTGGTGTTTCTGCACGAGGTGGCGCCGGGGGCGGCCGACCGCTCCTACGGCATCCATGTGGGCCGCCTCGCCGGATTGCCGGGGGCGGTGGTCGCCCGGGCCGAACAGGTGCTGAGTATTCTGGAAAAGGGCGACCAAGCCAGTGCCGCCACCAAGCTGGCCGACGATCTGCCCTTGTTCGCGGCTCAGAATCGGCCCAAATCCGGCGTCTCCAGCAAAGGCCCGTCAGCGGTCGAAGTCGCCCTGGCGGCCGTCGCCCCCGACGCCCTGAGCCCGCGCGAGGCCCTTGAAACCCTCTACCGCCTTAAAGCGTTGATTCCCGAGCAAACCTGATAAGCCCCGGAATAATCTGCTATAATGGCGGTTCCAGCCTGGGGACCCCATATAACCGAGGGTCGAGAGGAGGCGCCCGTGTTTGAGATCGATCCCGACAAACCCAATATCCCGGCGCTGGCGCGCATTCTGTCGGGCATGGGGATTCTGTGCCTGATCGGCAGCGCCATTTCCATCATGCTGGCCTTTTCCCGTTACGACTGGATCAACGAGGGCTACGCCATGGCGGGCGCTGTGGGCGCATTCCTGCTGGCGCTGGTTTTCGCCGGCCAAGCCAAAATCCTCGAGCTGCTGGCCGTGGTCAGCGCCCGGGTGAAATCGCGCTTTGCCATCGAAGGACTTGCAAAGACCGTCACGACCGCGGTGCCATCTGCTCCGTCCATGATGCCGCCAAAACCGGGGATCATCACGCAACCCGTCAAGGAACGCGTGATCCACGTTCCCGACGATCAGGCCCGCGATCAGGGTTTCAAGGTTCGCTAACAAGAGAAGTCCGCTGACGTGAACGCCGTTTTCCAACCGCGCCAGATCATTGACCGCCGCCAGATCAGCGCGGCGCTGGACGCACTTACGGTCGGGGGCCAGCTGGAGGCCGACAAACGCGCGCACCTTTTGGAAGGCATCAAGGTCGCCTACCACGCCGGCTTTGCCGTGATCCGCGAACGCTTCGAGAAAGGCCGCGCTAGCGGCGACGACACCGTTGCCGCCCACAGCTATCTCATGGACCAGGTCATCCGCATTCTGTTCGACGCGGCCACGGCGCATTTTGTCCGCCGCGGCGTGCCGACGACCGGTGAACGCGTGAGTGTTGTCGCCATCGGCGGCTACGGCCGCGGCGAACTGGCGCCCTTGTCGGACGTCGATCTCCTGTTCCTGCTGCCCTACAAGCCGACGCCGTTCTCCGAACAGCTGGTGGAGTTCATGCTCTACATGCTTTGGGACTTAGGCATCAAGGTCGGCCATGCCGTGCGCTCGGTGGCTGAGAACATCATGCAAGCCAAAGCCGACATGACCATCCGCACGACTCTGCTCGATGCGCGTTGGGTCTGGGGCGATCAAGAGCTGGCCGCGGAATTGATCTCGGCGTTCAAGAAGGACATCATCAAGGGTACCGCGGCGCCCTTCGTTCACGCGAAGTTAGCCGAGCGTGACGAACGTCACGCCAAGCTCGGTGATTCCCGTTACCGCCTGGAACCCAACGTCAAGGAAGACAAGGGGGGCTTGCGCGATCTGCACACGCTGTACTGGATCGCCAAATATATTTACGGCGTTGGCGATGTGCGAAAATTGGCTGATCAGGGCGTCATCGACGATGAAGCCGCCGCGCGCTTCATCAAGGCCCATGATTTTTTATCCACGGTGCGCTGTCATATGCACTATCTCACCGGGCGCACCGACAACCGCCTGACCTTCGATCTGCAGCGCGAAATCGCGCCGCGTCTCGGTTACGTCGACCGCGCGGGCGCTACCGCCGTCGAACGCTTCATGAAACATTATTTTCTGGTGGCACGCGATGTCGGCGATCTCACGCGCATCTTCTGCACGCTGTTGGAAGAAAGCGGCACCGAGAAAAAGTCCATTTTCCGCCTGCCGGTGGCGTTGCGTCGGCGCAATATCGACGGCTTTATCGTCGAGCGCGGGCGCATCGGTGTCAAAGACGGTGGCGTCTTCATTAAAGAGCCGGTGAAGCTGCTCAGCATCTTCCTGACGGCGCTGGACCACGGGCTTGATTTTCAGCCGTCGGCCTTGCGCACCATCGCCCGCCATGCGCGGCGCGTCGCAACGCTCAGGCGCGATCCCGAAGCCAACCGCGTGTTCATGGATATTCTCACCTCGACCAAAGGGCCCGAGGCGACCTTGAGACTTATGAGCGAATGCGGTGTTTTTGGGCGGTTTATGCCCGATTTCGGCCGTGTCGTGGCGCAGATGCAATACGACATGTATCACGTCTACACCACCGACGAGCACACCATTCGGGCCATCGGAATCCTGCATCGCATCGAACAGGGCAAGCTCAAGGAAGAACTGCCGGTGGCCTCGGCCGTCGTGCAAAAGATTCAGTCGCGCCGCGCGCTGTATGTCTCCGTGCTGCTGCACGACATCGCCAAGGGCCGCGGCGGCGACCACTCGGATCTCGGCGCCCATATCGCCATGGAGCTTTGCCCGCGCTTAGGTCTTACGGCCGAGGAAACCGAAACCGTCGCCTGGCTGGTGCGTCACCACTTGTTGATGAGCAATACCGCCTTCAAGCGCGATCTCGACGATCCCCAGACCATCGACAAGTTCTGCGAAGTCGTACAGTCGCCCGAACGCCTAAAACTTCTATTGATTCTCACCTGCGCCGATATTCGCGCCGTCGGCCCCGCCGTCTGGAATAACTGGAAAGCGACGCTCTTGCGCGACCTTTATCACCGCACCGACGACTTTATTCGCGGCGGCCAGGCCGCCGCCGGCATCGACAAGCGCATTCATGCGGCCAAGGCGGCTCTGGCCGAACGTCTGGTCGAGTGGCCCGAAAAAATGCGCGAGAATATTCTGGGCCTGGCGTCGCCCGCCTTCTGGCTCTCCAACGATACCGACACCCATGAGCGCTTGGCGCATTTTATGCGCGCCGCCGAAGAGGTCGGCGAGCACATCGCCGTCGACTTCACTATCGACAGCTACCGCGACGTCACACATATGGTGATCTATACCCCCGACCATCCCGGCCTGTTCGCCAAGATCACGGGCGCCTTGGCCTTAGCAGGCGTATCGGTGGTGGACGCCAACATCCTGACGCTGTCCAACAGCATGGCGCTCGATACCTTCTCGCTGCAGGACTTCGAGGGCCAGGCGATCCCCGAAAACCGTTTCGCGCGCATCAAGACCCGCATTGTCGCGGCGCTCGAAGGACGGTTGCGGTTGAACCAGGAATTGCCGAAAGCGGGCTCGCGTTTGCCGTCCCGCGTTAGCGCGCTGGAGGTGCCGCCCCGGGTCATCATCGACAATTCTGCGTCGAAGGTTTGCAGCGTGGTCGAGGTCAACGGCCACGACCGCCCCGGCTTCCTCTCGGATGTTACCAAGGCCATCACCGATCTGGGCTTACAGATTTTCTCGGCCCATATCTCGACCTACGGCGAACGCGTGGTCGACGTGTTCTACGTTAAAGACGTCTTCGGCATGAAGGTCGAGAACGAGACCAAGATCCGCCAGATCCGCGAAGGTCTCGGCAAAGCCATCGGTGTCAAGGCCGACGCCGTCCAGGTGACCCGCGCCGAGCGCCGCAAGAAGCCGCGCTCCAACGTCGCCGCCGAGTAGCGCCGGTCCAAGATTTCTCCGGGCTAAGACATCTTTATGCCGTAAAGACGCGGCACAAGCGTTCCGAATTCCCATCCTGGATTCACAGCGCGCCCCGGATACGGTACATACACTCATGACTCAGGGGAACCATCCAGCACCGTCGCTGTTCCGCGCTTTCGCGACCGTCGGCAGTTATACCCTGCTCAGCCGCATCACCGGCTTTGTGCGCGAAATCCTGACAGCGACCTTCCTCGGCGCCGGTGCGGTCTCCGACGCCTTCTTCGTCGCCTTCACGCTGCCCAATCTATTTAGGAGCTTGTTCGCCGAGGGCGCGTTCTCGGCGGGCTTTGTGCCGATCTTCGCCCAACGCCTGGAGCGCGACGGTGTCGAGCAGGCCAAGCAATTCGCCGACGAGGCCTTCGCGCTGCTGGCCGCCGTGCTGCTGGTGTTCTCGGTCCTGATGATCATCGCCATGCCGGTGGTGCTTTACGTCATCGCGCCGGGGTTCGAAGACATCCCCGGCCAGATGGAGCGTACGACCGAGCTGGCCCGCATCGCGTTCCCTTATCTGTTCTTCGTCTCGCTCACCATGCTGCAGTCGGGTGTGCTCAATGCCTTTCATCATTACGCCGTCGCCGCGGCTGCCCCCGTTCTTTTGAATATCACTTTGATCGCCGCCCTTTTGATCGGCGTCGGCGCCGGCGGCGACCGGGCCGCGTTTCTGGCCTGGGGTGTGTTCGCCGCCGGTGTTGTGCAGTTTCTGTGGCTGGCGGCCGAGTACCGGCGTGTCGGCATGCGTTTCAAGCTGATGTTGCCCAAGCTGACGCCCGACGTGAAATTGCTGCTGTTGCGCATGTTGCCGGTGGCCTTTGGCGCCGGCATTTATCAGATCAATATCCTGGTCAACAAGACTATCGCGAGCTTCGTGGGCGAGGGCGCGGTGTCGTGGATCAACTACGCCGACCGCGTCAATCTGTTGCCCGTGGGGATTTTCGGTGTGGCGATTGGTATTGCGCTTTTGCCGCTGCTGACACGCCAGATCCAGTCCGGCAATGAAGCGGGCGCGCTCGCCAACCAAAACCGCGCCGTGGAGATCAGCTTGCTGCTCACCTTACCGGCAGCGGCCGGCATCGCCATGTTGGCGGGACCCATCACCTCGGTCTTGTTCGAGCACGGCGCCTTCACGCCAACCGACCGCACCGCCGTCGCCGCGGCTCTACTCGCGTTTTCCTTTGGCCTACCGGCCTATGTGCTCAACAAGGCGCTGACACCGGCATTCTTTGGACGCCACGATACCAAGACGCCGGTTAAGGCCTCGGCGGTGGCGCTCGTCGTCAACATCGCGCTCAACCTCGCCTTCATGCCCTATCTTGGCCATGTCGGCATCGCGCTGGGCACGTCGATTTCCGCCTGGCTCAATGCGGGCATGCTGAGTGTCATTCTTTACCGCCGCGGACATTTGGCACCGGATGCGCGCCTCAAACGCCGCCTACCGCGCATGATTCTGGCGGCGGCGATCATGACGGCGGCATTGTGGGTCGGCTTGGCCTTGATCCTCGACCAGTACTGGGCGCTGTTCGGCGAACCCGGCGTGGCGTCCGGCAACAACCTCACGCGGGGGCTGGCGTTGCTTCTGCTGATCGCGGGCGGCGGCGCGGTGTTTGCCTTAAGTGCATGGGTGTTGGGTGCGGCCCAGCCCAGCGATCTCGATAATTTCCGCCGCAAGCGCGCCGCTTGACCGGCTTTTGAGGCCGGGGTAACACCCTCCCGTCGGCCAACGGGGACCGGCTACGGATGGTTCCACACATTCGTTGAACACCTACGGGGATCAATCCCATGAGCGGGTCCACACCGCCGGCGCGCGAAGGCGCGCCTTCAAAAGATAGCCGGCCTTCGCCGGCGGGCAATCAAGGTCGCATCCTCTCGGGCATCAAGCCCACCGGCAATCTTCACCTCGGCAATTATCTTGGCGCTATCCGCAATTGGGTGGCGATGCAGAATAATTTCGAGTGTCTGTTCTGCGTTGTCGATCTGCATGCCATTACGGCGGAGAAAATCGAACCAGCGGAGTTGACGCGCGCCACGCGCGAAGTGGCGGCGGGCTATATCGCCGCCGGTATAGATCCCGCGCAGGCGGCGTTGTTCGTGCAAAGCCATGTGCCGGCTCATGCCGAGCTGGCTTGGGTATTCAACTGCGTCGCGCGCCTGGGCTGGCTCAACCGCATGACTCAGTTCAAGGACAAGGCCGGCAAGAACCGCGAAGCCGCATCGGCGGGGCTTTACGTCTATCCCAATCTCATGGCCGCCGACATCCTGCTCTACAAGGCAACGCATGTTCCCGTGGGCGAGGATCAGAAGCAGCACGTCGAGTTAACCCGCGATATCGCTCAGAAGTTCAATCACGACTATGCCACGAATTTGTTCGTGCTGCCGGAGCCTGTGATTCAGGGCGCGGGCACGCGCGTGATGTCCTTGCGCGACGGCACCAAGAAGATGTCAAAATCCGACGGCGGTTCCGATTACGCGGTGATCTACATGACCGACGATGCGGATTCGATCGCGCAGAAGATCAGGAAAGCCACGACCGACCCCAATCCGCTGCCCGAGTCGGTGGCGGGCCTGGAGGGCCGCGCCGAGGCCGCCAACCTACTTAATATTTATGCGGCGCTCACCGGCCAGACCCTGGAACAGGCGGTCGCCGAACAGGCCGGCCAGCAGTTCAGCCAGTTCAAGGCCAAGCTCACGGAAACCGCCGTGGCGGTGTTGGGGCCGATCAATGCCGAGATGAAGCGGCTTATGGACGACCCGGAGGAGATCGACCGAGCCTTAAAGCGCGGCGCCGAGAAGGCCAAGGCCATCGCCGGGCCGGTGCTAGCGGAAGCCTATAAGACCGTCGGATTCCTCCCCTCGGCCTAGCAAGCCTTTGAAATAACTCATTTTGCTGCAGACTATGCTGCAGCATAAACCGGCGATCTCGCGCAGCATGAGTGCAGCAAATGGACATGCTGCATTGCAACATGGATTTAGAGAATCCGGCAGGCCTGATCGAAGGAAAGCCGCGCACCGCGCGGCAAGATCTTGGTGTCGTCGCCGTAGCCGATATTGCAGATAAAATTGGCTTTGATCTTGCCGTCGGGCCAGAAGGCGGCTTCGAGTTTGTCCGCGTCGAATCCGCTCATGGGTCCGCAATCGAGGCCCAGCGACCTGGCGGCGATCATCAGGTAAGCGCCCTGCAAGCTGCTGTTGCGAAAAGCGCTGCTTTGAATGAGGTCCGGCTTGCCCACAAACCACGACCGCGCATCGGCATGGGGAAACAGCGTCGGCAAGTGTTCGTAGAACTCCGTGTCATAGCCGACCAGCACGGTGACCGGTGCAGCCATGGTCTTTGCCAAATTGCCGGCGCTAAGAGCCGGGCGCAGTTTTTCTTTGGCCTCTTTCGAGACGACGAATACGAATCGCGCCGGCGTCCCATTGGCGGCGGTGGGCCCCAGCTTCGCCAGATCATAGACGCGGCGCAGAAGTTCTTCGGCAACCGCTTGCGGTTTCCAGCTGTTCTGAGTGCGCGCGGCGCGGAAAATCAAATCGAGGTCGGCACCGTCCAGAGTCCCGCGTCCCGCCATGTTCTTACTCTGAGAAAGCGTGTGAAAATGGGCCTTTTAGGCCATGGCTTCGACTTGAAGAACTTCGGGAACATAGTGTTTCAGCATGTTCTCGATGCCCATTTTCAAGGTGGCGGTGGAGCTGGGGCATCCGGCGCAGGAACCGCGCAGGTTCAAGTACACCGTGCCGTTCTTGAATCCCTTGTAGATGATATCGCCGCCGTCCTGCGCAACAGCCGGGCGCACGCGCGTATCAATCAGTTCCTTGATCTGGGCGATGATCTCGCCGTCGGCGCCCTCGTCGCTGAACTCCTCGTCCTCGGCGGCGGCCTCACCGCTTTCCATAATCGCCGCGCCGGAGGTGTAGTGATCCATGACCGCGCCCAGCACCATGGGCTTCAAGACCTGCCAGCTTTTGTCGCCGGTCTTGGTGACGGTCACAAAGTCGCTGCCGAGAAACACGCCGGCCACGCCGTCGATCTCAAACAGCAGCCGCGCCAAAGGCGAGCGCTGGGCGGCATCGCGGCTGGTGAAATCGGCCACGCCCGACTCCAGCACGGCCTTGCCGGGCAGGAACTTGAGGGCGGCGGGATTGGGGGTGTCTTCGGTCTGGATGAACATGAGAGCGCTCCTGAATAGAGAGTGTAATAAGGACTAAACCGGTCCTAGATCAAGGCCTGAGATTCCCTTTACATATCAGGAACTTACGTAAGGGCGTCGATACGCTCGTCGCTTAGATCGCCGGGCACGATGGTGACCGGAATATCCAGCTTTCCCGCGAGTTTGCCGGACACCGCCGAGACAATGGGGCCGGGTCCTTCGTGGCCGGTGCCGGCGCCCAGCACCAGCATGGAAAACGGGTGTTCTTTGATGACCTTTTGCAGCTCAGGCAGGGTGTCGCCCTGACGCAGATAAAGGTCGGGGAATTTGCCGATCTGGCGGTGAACGTTGGCGGCCACCTGTTGCAGCAGACGCTCGGCCTCGGTTTTGGCTTCGTGGTCCATCAACTCACCGATGGTCGAGAAGTGCTGAAACTCGGTCTGCGGCACGGCGTGAAACAGCGCGACCGTTCCGCCGCTGTGGACCACGCGCCGGCAGGCAAAGCGCAAGGCCGCGCGCAGCTCCTCTGATTTGTCCACGACCACTAAGAACGTGCGCCCGCCCTCGTTGATTTCGGGCGCCGGGGTATCCGGCGAAGGGTTTTTTTTGCTCATGATGCTTTAGACCCGCCGGAACACGGCGCCCGCGGTCCAGCCGGCGGCCAAGGCCAGCAGCACTGAAATCAAGCCGTAGAAGAAGGCGAATCTGCCGTGTGCAAAGTCGTAGATCTCAGCGCCCACGCCGACTTTGGAAATTACCAGCGGCACGATTTCGGCGCTGGCGATCTGGCCTTCGCGGAACAGATAAACTTCCACGAGATATGTGCCGGTCGGGACGTTGGCTGGAAAGTGCAGTTCGGTCCGGAACAACCGGTTGGACATCTGTGTCACCGCGCCCAAGCCTTGATCGTAGAGATTGCTCTCGGTTTTAAGGCGCAGCAGCGCTTTGCGGGACTCCGCCGCGCTTCCGGGCGTTGCATTCGCATTGGCATCGATGATGCGGATGGCATTGAGGCCAATCTGATAGCGCGACAGCAAGGTTTCCGGCGCAAATTCCTCCAAAGGCCGGCTGGAGGCGACGCGGTAATAAGACGGCACATCGCGGAAAGTTACGGAATCGCTGTTGGCCCAGATCGGTCCGAAGCGGCGCTTTTCGCGCACAACATCATCTTTCGCGGGACCGCGCACCACCACGGCGATATCGCCGGGCCCGTCCGTCGCGCCAAACAGCAGCACGTCGGTGCCGGTGAAACCGGTGGTAATGGCGACAAGGTGATTAGAGAGATCGGCCACCAGCGGCACATCCTGCGCGCGCGCGGGCATCGTCATTATTCCAAGCAGTGCCGTTAGAATCGCTAACCGCTTCACGATCCGTCTCCCCCGCCGAGAGAGAACAGATCCGAAGGCGTGATCACCAGATCCAGCGCGAGGCGTATGGCGACGGCCAGCACCATCAGCGCCAGCATGGTCCGCAAATGCTCGCCCTTAACTTTGGCTGACAGACGCGCGCCGATTTGGGCGCCGACGACACCGATCACTAGCAACAAGAGCGCCAGCACAATATCGACGGATTTATTTACGGTCGCCTGCAGCAGAGCCGTTCCGGCTGTGACGAACGTAATCTGGAACAGCGATGTGCCGATCACCACCTGGGTCGGCATGCCCAAGAGATAGATCATGGCCGGCACCATCAGGAAGCCGCCGCCCACGCCCATCATGGCCACGAGCAGTCCCACCAGGAAACCGATCGCCAGCGGCACGATCGCTGAGACGTAAAGCTTCGAGCGGCGAAAGCGCATCTTGAAGGGCAGGCCGTGCATCCACATATGGCGGCCCGGCCCGCGCGATGCCAAAGCCAGCGCCGCCGGACGACGCTTCAAAACACCGGGCAGGCTTTCCGCCAGCATGAAGCCGCCGACGACGCCGAGGAAAATCACGTAGCCCAGGGAAATCGTAAGATCGATGTGGCCAGCGTATTTCAAGACATTGAACAGCCACACGCCGACGCCGGCGCCTACGAAGCCGCCCACGGTCAGCACCGTTCCCATCATGAAGTCGACATTGCCGCGGCGCATATGCGCCGTGACGCCGGACACCGACGACGCCACGGTTTGTGCGGCTTGCGTGCCCACAGCCACGGCCGGCGGCACGCCGATGAAGATCAGCAGAGGCGTCATCAGGAAGCCGCCGCCGACGCCGAACAGGCCCGACAACAGGCCCACCGCACCTCCCAATCCAAGGATCAGGAAGATGTTCACCGACATTTCAGCGATGGGAAGATAGATCTGCATAAGGGCGGAGCTGGCCTCTCACATTCGTTTAGGTGAAGCGCCCCGCTCTTTTATTTCGGCGCGGCGTTCTCGCGGTACCAGGCGTAAGCCTTAGCGATACCCTGCTTTAAGTCCGTGGCCGGACGCCAGCCCATGGCATTGAGCTTCGCGCTGTCGACCAATTTGCGTGGCATGCCGTCGGGCTTGCTGGTGTCGAAGGCGAGCGTACCCTGAAAGCCGACCGTATCGGCCACGATCTTGGCCACTTCGCCGATGGTCACATCGCTACCGTAGCCGACGTTGACATGCTCCTCGTCCGAGTAATTCTTCATCAGGAACACGCAGGCGTCGGCCAGATCATCGACATAAAGGAACTCGCGGCGCGGCTGGCCGCTACCCCAGACGGCCATGGTCTTGTCGCCGGCCAGCTTGGCGCGGTGGGCTTTGACCATCAGCGCCGGCAACACGTGGCTAGCCTGCAGGTCGTAGTTATCGCCGGGGCCGTAAAGATTGGTCGGCATGGCGCTGATGAAGTCGCGCCCGAACTGGCGGCAATAGGCCTGACACTGACGAATGCCGGCGATCTTGGCGATGGCGTACCACTGATTGGTGGGCTCCAGGAGGCCCGTCAGCAACGCATCTTCTTTCATGGGCTGGGCGGCAAGGCGCGGGTAAATGCAGCTGGAGCCTAAGAACAGCAACTTCTCGACGCCGAGTTTATGGGCGGTCGCGATGATGTTGGTTTGGATCAGCAGATTGTTGGTCAGGAAGTCAACGGGGCGCGTGTCGTTGGCGAGAATGCCGCCGACCACCGCCGCCGCCACAAAAATCGCCTGGGGTTTGGCTTCCGTCATCCAGGCCTCGACGTCGGCCTGGCGCGTAAGGTCGAGCTTGCTGTGCGGAACCGTGAGGATGTCACAGTTCTCGCCCGCCAGCCGGCGCGTGATTGCCGCGCCCACCATGCCGCGGTGACCGGCGACCCAGATGCGCTTTCCCTCCAATGAATAGGACGCCATGACTTAGTCGTCCCGCCCGAAGCGCTGGGATTCGGCTTTCACGGCCTTGAAGTCGGCGGCGACCATTTCCTTCACCATGGCGCGGAAGCTGGTCTTGTGTTTCCACTTCAGAAGTTTGTGGGCCTTGCTGGGATCGCCCAGCAGCAAATCGACCTCCGTGGGGCGGAAATAGCGCGGATCGACTTCCACCAAGGTCGCGCCGGTCTTGGCGTCGATGCCTTTCTCTGCGGCACCTTTACCTTTCCATTTAATCTTGCGGCCTACTTCGGCGAAGGAGAGCTCGACGAATTCACGCACGGCGTGGGTTTCACCGGTGGCCAGCACAAAGTCGTCGGGGTTTTTTTGCTGCACGATTTTCCACATGCCTTCCACATAATCTCTCGCATGGCCCCAGTCGCGCTTGGCGTCGAGATTGCCGAGATAAACCTTATCCTGCAGGCCCAGCTCGATGGAGGCCACGGCGCGGGTGATCTTGCGCGTGACGAAAGTCTCGCCGCGCAAGGGGCTCTCGTGGTTGAACAGAATGCCGTTAGAGGCGTGATAGCCGTAAGCCTCGCGGTAGTTCACCGTGATCCAATAGGCGTATAGTTTGGCGGCGGCGTAAGGCGAGCGCGGATAGAAGGTGGTTTTTTCCGACTGCGGAATTTCCTGAACCTTGCCGTACAACTCCGAGGTCGAGGCTTGATAGAATTTGGTCTTCTTCTCGAGACCCAGAATGCGGATCGCTTCCAGCAAGCGCAGGGTCCCCATGCCGTCGGAGTTGGCGGTGTATTCTGGGGTTTCGAAACTCACCTGGACATGGCTCTGGGCGGCGAGGTTATAGATTTCGTCGGGCTGCACTTCCTGTACCAGCCGGATCAGGTTGGTGGCATCGGTCAGGTCGCCGTAATGCAGGAAGAACCTCAAACCCGCCTCATGGGTGTCATGATAGAGGTGATCGATGCGCCCCGTATTGAAGGACGACGAGCGCCGCTTCACCCCGTGCACGATATAGCCCTTCTTCAGCAGGAATTCGGCCAGGTAGGCGCCGTCCTGGCCGGTAATGCCGGTGATGAGGGCGACCTTGGGGGAGGCTTTTTTAGACATCTGAGACCTTGTGGACGATGGGAAGGGCGGGAAAGTCAGGCCTAGCGACGTTATAGGCGGTGGGATTATGGGTGGAAAACGCTTAACATTTGGTTGGTACGATAGCTTCTTAAGTCTTTGGCACGAAACAGCTAAAATATCGAGGCTCCTTGGCTCGTCTCTCTGAAATCCTGTCGCGCCGCGGCATCGCCCACCGTCTGCGCCAGCCGCGCAACCTCCTGGTCTACGGCCATGACGTGGCCCTGGCTTTCGCCGCGTTCCTGGCGGCTTTCTTCCTGCGCCTTGGTCCCGATTTTCTGACCGATCGCCCCGACGTCATTCCCATGGCGGCGACCTTCGCCGCCGTGGCGGCGGTCACCTATCTCTTCACCGGGCTTTATCGCCATGTCTGGGAATATGTGTCGGCCAAGGACGCGGTCAATATCCTGCGCACGGCGACCATTGTCGTGCTGGTGTTCCTGCCGGCCTGGTTCTTTGTCGCGCGCTTGGAAACCCTGCCGCGCTCGCTGCCGTTCATCAGCTGGGTCCTGCTGGTGATGTTTCTCGCCGGACCACGGCTGTTCTATCGCATGCTCAAGGACCGCCACGCCCGCGGCATCGCTATGGCACCCGATGCCATACCCGTGCTGGTGATCGGCGCCGGTCCTGAAGCCGAACACCTCATTCGCAAGCCAGCCGCCAACTATCGCATTGTTGGCATGACAACTGCCCGCGGCGATCGCGTCGGCCAAGTCATTCAAGGCATCGAAGTGCTGGGTCGCAACGAGGATCTAGCGCACGTCGTCGCAGGTTTGGACGCCAAAGGTATACGTCCTGAGAAGATGATCTTGGTTGGCCGCGACGTACCTGGCGAGACCATACAGAAGCTGCTCGCAAGTGCGCACACCCTGGGCATTCCGTTAGAGCGTGTGCGCTCAGAAGGCAAAATCCAGGCTGTAAATATCGAAGATGTCCTCGGTCGTCCGCACAGCACCCTCGACCGTGCCGCCATGGCGGAAATGATCCGAAAGCGGCGTATTCTGGTGACCGGTGCCGGCGGTTCCATCGGCACTGAGTTGGTACACCAGATTTGTGCGGCGGGTCCCGCGCATCTCACCTTGCTCGATAACGGTGAATTTAATCTCTACTCCATCGATATGGACGTGCGTCAGCGCCACGGAGGCATTTCCTGCGCCACAATACTGGCTGACGTGCGCGATGACACTCGCATGAAGGACATCATCGCCCGCGAGAAACCGGACATTGTTTTTCACGCGGCTGGTCTAAAGCATGTGCCGATGGTCGAACTGAATCCGCTGGAAGGCCTGCTCACTAACGCCATCGGTACACGTAATGTCGCCGATGCATGCGTCGCCGCAAACGTTTGCACGGTAGTGCTGATTTCGACAGATAAAGCCGTCAATCCCTCAAACGTCATGGGTGCCAGCAAACGCGTGGCCGAGATTTATTGCCAGGCCATGGATTTGCGCAGTCTCGGCACGCGCTTTATTACGGTGCGGTTCGGTAATGTGCTGATGTCAGCGGGATCGGTCGTACCGCTGTTCCAAAAACAAATCGCCGCTGGAGGTCCGGTTACCGTTACCCATCCAGACATTGAGCGCTATTTTATGGCAACGAGCGAAGCGGTTGAGCTGGTGCTCGAAGCGGCGGCTCTGGGGCCAGCTCGCAATGACCAAGGCGCGATCTACGTGCTCGACATGGGCCGGCCAGTGAAAATTATGGACCTCGCCCGAGAGATGATTCAGCTTGCCGGCAAAACGCCCGGCGCCGATGTGGCCATCCATGTGACGGGCTTGCGTCCCGGCGAAAAACTGTCCGAGGAGTTGTTCCACGGCCAGGAACCGCCGGTGGCGACTGATATGGCAGGCGTACTGATCGCCCGCCCGCGCATTGTCGATCATGCGGTGATCGCCGCCAAACTCGCCGCGCTGGACGAGGCCTGCCGCCGTTACGACGAGGCCGCGGCTTTGGCGCTGGTGGCCGACTTGGTGCCGGAACTGCGCCGCAGCTCGGGTCACCAGGCCAAGCCCCACCTCAAAGTCGTTAAGTAAAAATAATCAAGTAAATCAGGCCTTTGTTGACACTCGCCGCACCTTGGCTCCACCTTGCCCGGCGCGCGTCCGCAAGCTATAAGAACGGCGCTGCGTGACTGGCGATCAAAGATGGACCCACCATCGGGAAGCGCAGCTTTAAGAGCCGCGCGCCTGGGCACCAACTCTATGAAAGGTGCCCTCATGTCTGCCCCCATTCGCCGCGCTTTATTCTCCGTCTCCGACAAAAGCGGACTCACGGAGTTCGCCAAATTCCTGCACGAGCAGGGCGTCGAGTTGATCTCCACCGGCGGCACCGCCAAGGCCATTAAAGACGCCGGTATTCCGGTCAAAGAAGTTGCCGAGCACACAGGCTTCCCGGAAATGCTCGACGGGCGGGTCAAGACCCTGCATCCGACAATCCACGGCGGTATCCTTGGCATTCGCGGCAATGCCGAACACGAAAAGACCATGGCCCAACATAAGATCGGTCCGATCGATTTGATTGTCGTCAATCTCTATCCCTTCGAGCAGACCGTCGCCGCCGGCGCCGACTTTGACACCTGCATCGAGAACATCGATATCGGCGGCCCGGCCATGATCCGCTCCGCCGCCAAGAATCACGCAGGCGTGGCTGTCGTCGTCGATCCCGTGGACTATGGCGTGGTCATCGCCGACATGAAGACCAACAACGGCGCGGTGACGGAAACCACGCGCAAACAACTGGCCGCCCGCGCCTTCGCCCGCACCGCCTCTTATGACACCGCGATCTCGACATGGTTCGCAGGCCAACTGGGCGATGAATACCCGCGCTGGCTCAGCTTTGGCGGCAAGCTCAAACAGACTTTGCGTTACGGCGAAAATCCGCATCAGACCGCCGCCCTTTATGTCACCAGCGAGAAGCGCGCCGGCGTGGCTTCGGCGCTGCAGGTCCAGGGCAAGGAACTCAGCTACAACAACATCAACGACACCGATGCGGCTTACGAGCTGGTCGCCGAGTTCACCGGTCCGGCTTGCGCCATCATCAAACACGCCAATCCTTGCGGCGTGGCCTTGGGCACGGACTGTCTCGATGCCTACAGCAAAGCTTTGATCTGTGATCCGGTTTCCGCCTTTGGCGGCATCATCGCGCTCAACCGGCCTATCGACGGCCGCACGGCCGCCAAGATCACCGAGCTGTTCACCGAAGTCGTCATCGCGCCGGGGGCCGACGAAGAAGCCCGCGCGCTGTTTGCCAAGAAGAAAAACCTGCGCCTCTTGATCACCGACGGATTGCCCGATCCGGGCTCTCTCGGGCGGACCGTGCGAAATGTCGCCGGCGGTTATCTGGTGCAGGGCCGCGATAACGGCCGCGTCACCAAAGCCGATCTCAAAGTCGTGACCAAGGTCAAGCCGACGCCGCAGCAAATGGACGATCTCTTGCTGGCTTTCACCATCTGCAAGCACGTCAAATCCAATGCCATCGTCTATGTGAAAAACGGCGCTACCGTCGGCATTGGCGCGGGCCAAATGAGCCGCATCGATTCCGCCCGCATCGCCCACAGCAAATCCAAGGATGCAGCAAAGGCGCTAGGTCAATCGGAAGCGCTGACGGCCGGCTCCGTCGTGGCGTCGGACGCCTTCTTCCCGTTCCCCGATGGTTTGTTGGTCACAGCCGAAGCCGGTGCGATTGCGGTGATTCAGCCGGGCGGCTCAATCAAGGACGAGGACGTCATCAAGGCCGCCGACGAAAAAGGCCTCGCCATGGTCTTCACCGGAATGCGGCATTTCAGGCATTAAGCGAGACTTCGCGAGCGGTTTCTTCCTTCACGCCGCGCAGCAGCAAAAGACCGGCGATCAGGAACAGGATCGTCGTCGACATGCCTAGGCGGAAGCTGCCGGTGGCCAGAGTTACCCAGCCCACGGCGGCGGGTCCCAGGAAGGACGTGACTTTTCCCGATAAGGCAAACAGACCGAACATCTCGCCGCGCATGGACGGCGGCGACAGGCGCGCCATCAGCGTGCGGCTGGCGGCCTGCACGGGGCCGAAGAACGTGCTCATGGCCAGGGCCGCGATCCAAAATAGTGTTTTGTCCTGCGCCGCCATCACGAGCGCCGCCGTGACGATCAGGGCTATCAAGCTGATGACGATGGTCGGCTTTGACCCAAGGCGATCGTCGAGCCAGCCGCCGGCAATGGCGCCCAACCCCGCCGTCACGTTGAGGCTGATACCCAGCATAATAATGTCCGCGGTTTCCATGCCAAAGGTCACACCGGCGTAAACGCCGCCCATGGCGAAGATCGTGCTGACGGCGTCGGAATAAATCATGCCGGCGATCAGATAGCGAAAGATGTTGCGGTGATTGCGCGCGTTGCGCAACGAAGTCGCGAGTTGCTTCAAACCCTGCCGCACGGCCATCGTCGCGGGAATCCCAGAGCTTTCCGGTTCCTTGATGAAAAAGAACAGAGGGGCGGCGAAGATCGTGAACCAGATCGCCACTAGCAGCGAGGTGGCCCGCACGTTCTCGGCCTGGCTTTTATCAAGGCCGAAGGGCGGCTGATCGACCAGCACGAAGCCGAACAAGGCAATGGCAAGCGAGATCAATCCGCCGACGTAACCCACGCCCCACGCTAAACCTGAAACACGGCCCAGGGTCGCGGGTGTGGACACCGTCGGCAGCAGCGCGTTGTAAAACAGCATGCCCATCTCAAAGCCGATGGTGGAGATCACCGCGAAGGCCAGCGCCCACGGCACATCCTCCGGCGTCGGACGCGCGAACCACAACAGGGCGGTTGTCGTGACGCAGATCACCGAAAATACAATCAGCCAAGGTTTGCGGCGCCCGGTCTGGTCCGCAACGGCGCCGAAAATCGGGCTTAATACCGCGATGCCGATCCCCGCCACGGCCATGGCAAAGCTCCATTGCGCGGCGCCTGTGGTGGGATCGGCGGCGATGCCGGTGGCAAAATAGGTGGCAAAGACGAACGTGACGACGATGGTGGTGAAAGCGGAGTTGGCGAAGTCGAACAGGCAAAAGGCGATCACCGGTTTGCGGTCTTTGCGCGTGACGTCCGCCGTGTCCGTCATGCCGAAACCTTCAAAGCCGCCTCGATGCGCCAGGCCAGCTTCATAACTTCGAGGGCTGCATCGCCGGTCACACGCGGCGGTAGGCCGGTCTGTGTACTGGCGACAAATTCAGCCAGCTCCGTCCCCAGGGCGTCGCCGGCATAAACCAGCGGCGCTCCGCTGTCGGTCATAAGACTCTTGGCGATATAATCCAGGTGAAAGACACCGCTGTTGGTGGCCACCTGTAGATCGCGCAGGCGCGTGGCCGCTGTGCGGCTGGCGGTGAGGGTGGCGATGGCCCCGTCTGCAAAAGTCAACGCCGCCTCGGCGTGGTCGGCGGTGCCGACGGCCTCGACCTTGGTGACCGGGGCGGGTTTGAGCGCCAGCACAATATCCAAGTCGTGCACCATCAAATCGCTCACCACGCTGATGTCGCTGACGCGCGCGCTGGCCGGTCCCATGCGCCGGGCCGTGAACGAGACAATGGTTGAAGGGCTAATGGCGCGGGCGAGAAGCGCACCCACCGCTGGATTGAAACGCTCGATATGGCCCACTTGCAGCACGGCGCGGCCCATGACGGCGGCCTCCATCAGCGCGCGGCACTCAGACTCCGACGCGGCGAAGGGTTTCTCCACCAGGCTATGCACCCCGCTTTTCAGAAGCGGCCCGGCGATAGCGGCATGGGCAGCGGTGGGTACGGCAACGACGGCAGCTGTAATGCCCTGCGTATCCGTCATAACGGCGCAGCCGAATTCCGCCGCGGCGCTCTTGGCTTGCACGGCATTGCTATCGATGACGGCGGCAATTGGGATTCCAGCAGCCTTGGCGGCGCGCAGGTAGTTGCGCCCCATGACCCCGGCGCCAATGACGACAAGCTTTAAAGGAGCAGACGCCCGGGCCACATCAAGCCACGCCCGCCCGCACGGCGGCAATGATGCGCTCTTGCGCTTCCACCGTGAGGTAGGGATGTATGGGCAGGCTGATGACCTCCTGCGCCAAACGCTCGGTCACGGGCAGTCCGCCGCTGGCGACCGGGAAGCCGCGATAGGGCGGCTGCGTGTGGATAGGCTTGAGATAATGGATGGCGCTCGGGATGCCTTGCGCCTGCAGCGTCGCGGCGATGCGGTCGCGGCGCGGCGACTTGATGGTGTACTGCGCCCAGACCGATGTGCAGTCGGGCCGCACGAAGGGCGTGGTCACGACGTCCTTGAGGCCGGCGGCATAACGTGCCGCAACAGTGTCGCGCTCGGTACATTCCGCGTCGAAAATCGCGAGTTTTTCCAAGAGCACCGCGGCTTGGATGGAATCAAATCGTCCGGTCAGACCGACGCGGGCGTTTTCATTGCGGTCGTGGTTCTGGCCGTGCACGCGCACCTGACGCAGGCGCTTGGCGAGCTCGTCGTCGCCGGTGAAAAGCGCGCCGCCGTCGCCGTAGCAGCCCAAGGGTTTGGAGGGATAAAAACTCGTCGCGGTGATATCGGCGCAGGTGCCCAGCGCCTTGCCCTTATAGCGCGCGCCGTAGCTTTGCGCGGCATCGTCCAGAATCCACAAGCCGTGACGATCGGTGACGGCGCGGACGGCGTCAAAGTCCACGGGCTGACCGAAAAGATCGACCGGGATGACGCAGGCCGGGCGCAAGCCGGTCTGCTTGGCGACGGCGACGGCGCGCTCAAGGCTGGCGGGGTCGAGGTTAAAGGTATCGGGCAGGACATCGACGAACACCGGCGTCGCACCCAGAATCGCGGGTGCTTCCGCCGTCGCCGTGAAAGTAAAGGACGGCACGAACACGGCATCGCCGCGGCCCACGTCCTTGGCCATCAGCGCCATCGCAATGGCGGTGGTGCCGCTGGAACAGGTGATGACGTGCTTCGCGCCGCAGTGGGCGGCTAGCTTGCGTTCCACTTCGGCCACTTCCGGGCCCATGATGAAGCCGCCGTGGTTCAGCACCCGGCCGATGGCCGCATCCATGCGCGCGCCGATGCGTGCTCTCTGGGCCTGCAGATCGATAAAAGCGATCGCAGAGACATCGATCGGGGCGGTCGCTGAATCACGCATGAAGGGGAAGGTCCTGGCTGCCGGGGAACGGGGTCAAAGTGGAGCCGATGGTCCGTTTACCGGTCTTAAGGGGAAAGTAAACCCTGGCTACAACGCTTGCAAATGGAATGGGGCGGGGCCATGCCCGGGACGGGTGCAGAACCCCCGGGTCTCCGCCCGGGACGGGTAAGCCCGCCTGGACAACTTATAAGCGGCGGCGTTAAGTGTCGAAATATGGCTTTGTCTGATTTACCCCCCGGCCAACTTCTCGCCCCTCTTCCGGGACCTCTTCCCACGGGCGCCCTTTACCGGCGTCTGTTAAGGGAGGCGGTGGCGCCCTATGCCGGTCGGTTTTTGCTGGCCGGCCTGTGCATGGTGGCCGTGGCGCTTTCAACGGCCGCCCTGGCCTGGCTCATGGACCCGGTCGTCAACCAGGTCTTTGTCGAGCGGCGGGCGGACCTGCTTTGGCCCGTGGGCCTCGCGGTTTTTGCGACTTTCGCCGTCAAGGGCGTCGGCGCATACGGCCAGACCGTGATCATGACCCGGGTCGGCCAGACCGTGTTGACCGATCTGCAGAACCGCCTGTTCCGCCACCTCCTGCATATGGATCTGACATTTTTTGCCGCTCATCGCACCGGCACGCTGATCTCGCGGCTCACCACCGACATCGCCGCCATGCGCATGGCCGTGTCCACGGCGCTGACCGGTCTGGGGCGCGAGAGTCTCTCCATCGTCTTTCTTGTCGGCGTCATGTTCTATCAGGACTGGCTTTTGGCGACCGTGGCCTTTGTGGCTTTCCCGGCCACGGTGATTCCCATCTCGACCCTGGGCCGGCGCTTGCGCCGCGTGACCGCCGACACCCAAGCCCAGACCGGCGCCTTCATGACCTTGGTGGAGCAAAGCCTCTCGGGCATTCGCCTCGTCAAAGCCTACCGTATGGAAAGCTACGAAGCCGCGCGCGCGCAAGCTCTCACCACCACCATCCGCGACATGGTGATCAGGGCCGAGCGCGTGAAGGCGCTGGCCAGTCCGCTCATGGAAACTTTGGGCGGCGTCGCCGTGACCATCGTCATCGTTTACGGCGGCTGGCGCGTCATCAACGGCGATACCTCCGCCGGCGCGTTCTTCTCCTTCATCACCGCGTTGCTCTCCGCCTATAGACCCATGAAGGCGCTCGCCAATGCCAACGCCAATGTCAACGAGGGCTTGGCCGGCGCGCAACGCCTGTTCGCGGTGCTCGACACCAAACCGGCCATGGCGGAAAAACTGGGCGCCACGGCGCTACAAGTTTCACGGGGCGAGCTGCGCTTCGATGGCGTGACCTTCTCCTATGGGGGTGAGATGGAAGCCCTGAAGGGCATCAGCTTCACCGCTCCCTCCGGTAAGACCACCGCGCTGGTGGGTCCCTCGGGCGCCGGCAAAACCACCATCCTCAATCTCATCCCGCGCTTTTACGATGTCACCGCCGGCGCCATTCTCATCGACGGCCAAAACGTCACCAACGTGACCCTGGCGTCGCTGCGCGATTCCATCGCTCTCGTCAGCCAGGACGTTGTGCTGTTCGATGACACTCTGCGCGCCAACATTCGCTATGGCCGCCCGTCGGCCAGCGATGCCGAAGTTGAGCAGGCGGCCCGCGCCGCCGGCGCTCATGAGTTTGTCGCGAGCCTGCCGCAAGGTTACGATACGATGGTTGGCGAGCGCGGCCAGACTTTATCTGGCGGCCAGCGCCAACGCGTCGCCATCGCGCGCGCGCTTCTGAAGGATGCACCGATCCTGCTGTTGGACGAAGCCACCAGCGCGCTCGACGCCGAATCCGAGCGTCAGGTTCAAGCCGCCCTCGAGCGCCTCAAACAAGGACGCACGACGTTGGTTATTGCCCATCGCTTGTCCACCGTCGCCGCCGCCGATCAAATCTGTGTTGTCGATCAGGGTGGCGTGGTGGAGACCGGCGATCACGGCGCGCTGCTGGCCAAGGGCGGCATCTATGCCCGCCTTCATGCGCTGCAATTCCTGCCGGGTAATGCCGGCATAGCGGCAGATTAGGTACCAGCGCATGCTTCTCGATCAAGCTTTCGCGCGCTACGAGGCCGGCGACCGCGCCGCCGCCAAGACCGCCGCCCAGAAACTTCTCAGCACGTCGCCCCGGCAAGGCGATGCCCTACATCTGTTGGCGGTCATTGCCCAGGATGAAGGCCTGCAAGCCGAAGCCGAGACCTTGGCTCGCAAGGCCGTGGCCACCGCGCCTGCAAATGCTTTGTATTTGAATACCCTTGGCAACGGTCTGCTCGCCCAGGGGCGCAGCGCCGAAGCCGTGGCGGTCCTTGCTCAAGCTCACGCCGCCGCGCCCGATCAAGCCGATATTCTGTTCAACCTCGGCAATGCCCAGCGCCAAGCCGGTTTGTTCGACGACGCCATGGACAGCTTCCGCCGGGTCGTTGTCTTGCGGCCCGGTCATATCGGCGCGCATAACAACATGGCGCTGATATTGAAGTCCGTCGGTGACCCCGAAAGCGCCGCCACCGTCCTCATCGAAGCCGTAGCACACGCACCGCGTTCGGGCGAGCTGCGCTTTAATCTCGGCAACGCACTGCACGCGGCGGGCCGGCTGTCGGCGGCGGAAGCCGCCTACCGCAAGGCCATCGAGCTGATGCCGAGCCACGCCGATGCCTATGTCAATCTGGGCGTGGTTCTGGCCGAAGGCGGGCGCAAGGACAAAGCCGAAGCCGCTTTCCGCAAAGCCATCGCCCTCAATCCCAATCTTGCGCCGGCTTATGTCGGCCTGGCCGATCTGGTGGACGACGGCAGCATGGACGCGGTGACCCACCGCCGCGCGGTGCTGGCGCTAAAACCCGATCTTGCCGCCATCCGCTCGAGCCTTCTGATGTGCCTGCACTACGTCGCGGATGTATCGCGGGCCGAACTGTTTGCCGCCCACAAGGAGTTTGGCGCTCTGCACCGGAACGCCGCGGCGCCCGTGTTCAATTCCGCCCACGATTTTGCGCCCAAGCGGCGTCTACGGATCGGCATTGTCTCGGGCGATTTCCGGTTTCACGCCATGATGTTTTTCGCGCTGCCGGTATTCGAGGCCCGTGACAAGAAGGCCTGGGAACTCTTCTGCTATTCCACCACCGCCAAGATCGATCCCTATACCGCCGACTTCCGCACCGCCGCCGATCATTGGCGCGATGTGCGCGGGCTTTCGACACCCGATCTCGCGCAGCTGATTGTCCACGACCAGATCGATATCCTCATCGATCTCTCGGGTCACGCACCCCACAACCGCTTGCCGATGTTCGCCGCTAGACCTGCGCCGCTGCAAGTGGCCTGGGGCGATTACGTCGACACCCGTGGACTTGAGACCATCGACATGCTGCTGGGCGATGCGGTGCATACGCCCGCCAACGATGACCGCTATTACACCGAACGCGTCGTGCGTTTCGCGCCCGACTATATTTGCTACCGGCCGCCTAGCTATGGGCCGGACGTGGCGTCGCCGCCGTGCCTTACAAAGGGCTTTGTCACCTTCGGCACCTTCAGCGAAGTCACCAAAATCGGCGCAGCGTCCATCGCCCTGTGGGCGGCGGTGCTGAAGGCCGTGCCCACGGCGCGCTTCCTCTTGAACGGCTACCATCTCAAGGACGAAGCACGCCAGGGCCGGATCATCAGCCTGTTCATGGATCACGGCATCTCGACCGACCGCCTGACCTTCAGGAGCGGCGGGCTCCATGCCGCCTTCCTCGCGCAATACGCCGAGGTCGACGTCATCCTCGACACCGCGCCCTATTCCGGCGGCCTTACGACCTGCGAGGCTTTATATATGGGTGTGCCGGTGCTGACGGTGCCGGGCGACCGCTTCTGCGGACGGCACGCGGCAGCGCATCTCATCAACGGCGGTTATGCGGAAGGAGTCGCGGCCTCGGTCGATGACCTAGTCGCGCAAGCCAAGGCGCTGGCGTCCAATACGGTGGCCCTTCAGGCCTTGCGCAAAAATTTGCGCGCGAAGTTTTTAGACTCAAAGGTCTGCAATGTGCCGGCTTTCGCCAAAGCCTTCTATGGCACGCTTCGCGCCGAGTGGGTTGCTCTCTGCGCGAAGCGTAAGCCTTAGTTTATAGTCCCGCCGTCATGGCGCTGAGCTGGCGGTTGGCGACGGTCAGCATGGACAGGCTAAGGGCATCAGCGCCCTTCACCTCGGCCAGCACCTGATCGTAGCGGTCGATGCGGGCCTTGTTATCGGCGACCCAGGTTTCCAGGGCCTTCTCGGGTGTGAGCTTGCCTTTAACCGCCGCCGAGACCCGTTGGGCCAGGCTGCGTTGATGGGCGAACAGCTCTTCGATGGCGGCCGAGACCGCCAGCTTGTCCCAATGGCTGATGGTGGCGAAGGTCTCGGTGCGGGCGCGCAAAGCCCCCAAGCCGAAACGCTCGCCCACCAGATAATAAAGCCGCGCGGCTTGCGGGATCGCCTGCTTGGTGGTGGCGGCGATGGTGGTGATGTCGTTGGCCGCTCCCAGGCGATAGATCGATGCCACTTCCAGGGCCAGCTTCGCCGGCGCGCCCTTGCCTTGATAGATCTCGGCCTGACGCTTGATGTAAGCCGCCACTTCGTCGGACCAGACCGTCGGCAAGGCCTTGCGCAGAGTCTCCACGCCCGGCTTCAGCAGTTTGATCTGCTTAGTCATGTCCATGGGCGAAGCCACATGACGCAACAGCCACTGCACGCTGCGCTCCAGCATGCGCGCCACTTCCAGCAGCATTTCCATCTGCACGGCCGCCGGCACTTTATTGTCCAGCGCCTCGATGGCGCTCCAGATATCGCGCAGACCATAGGCTGCTTCCGTCACCGTATAGGCGCGCGCCACGTCGACGGGGCCTAAGCCGGTGCGCTCCATCAACGTGATCAGGAACGCCGGCCCGACACGGTTGATAAAGTTGTTGGTGACGACGGTGCCGATGATCTCGCGGCGCAGCTTGTGCCGTGTAATGGCTTCGGCATATTTCTTACGCAAAGGGGTCGGGAAATACTCCTGCAAGTCCTGCTCGGTGATGGGATCGTCGGGCAGATCGCTGGCGACGATTTTGTCGTAAAGCCACATCTTGCCGTAGGGCAGGAACACCGCCAGCTCGGGCCGCGTCAGGCCAAGGCCTGCGCCCATGCGTTCCTGGATTTCCTCGTCGCTGGGCAGATATTCGATCTCGCGGTTCAGCAGGCCTTCGCGCTCGAACAGCTTCATGGTGCGCTGCTGCGCATCCAAGAGCTGCACGCCGCGCTGCTGCATCATACTGATGGTCTGGCTTTGCTGGTAATTGTCGCGCAAGACCAGATGGCCGACTTCCTCAGTCATCTCGGCCAGCAGCTTATTGCGGGCCGGGAGAGTCAGCTTGCCCATGCCCATCTGCACGTTCAGCAGGATCTTGATGTTGACCTCGTGGTCCGAGCAGTCGACGCCGGCGGAGTTGTCGATGGCGTCGGTGTTAAGGCGCAAACCGTTCTTGGCGGCTTCGATGCGGCCCGGCTGCGTCATGCCGAGGTTGGCGCCTTCGCCGACCACTTTAGCGCGGATCTGGTTGCCGTTGACGCGGATGGCGTCGTTGGCCTTGTCGGACGCATCGGCATTGGCTTGGGCTGAACTCTTCACGTAGGTGCCGATGCCGCCGAAGAACAAGAGATCGACCTTGGCCTTGAGAATGGCGTTCATGATCTCGGCCGGTGTGGCTTCAGCCTTGTTGATCTCCAGCAGCGCCCTCATCTCCGGCGACAGCTTGATGGCCTTGGCGCTGCGCTCGAAGATCCCGCCGCCCTTGGATATCAGTTTGGCGTTGTAGTCGGTCCAGTTGGAACGCGGCAGCCTGAACATGCGCTCGCGCTCGGCATAGCTCTTGGCGGTGTCGGTGGGATTGGGATCGATGAAGATATGCAGATGATTGAAGGCCGCCAGCAGCTTGGTCTTCTTGGACATCAGCATGCCGTTGCCAAAAACGTCGCCCGACATATCGCCGACGCCGACGCAGGTAAACTCCTGGGTCTGGGTATCGACGCCGAATTCACGGAAGTGGCGCTTGACGCATTCCCACGCGCCGCGCGCGGTAATGCCCATGGCCTTGTGGTCGTAACCGACCGATCCGCCCGAGGCATATGCATCGCCCAGCCAGAAATTGTATTCGGCGGACACGCCGTTGGCGATATCGGAGAAGGTTGCAGTACCCTTGTCGGCGGCGACGACAAGATACGGATCGTCCTCGTCCTTGCGCACCACGTCTTTGGGCGGCACCAGCTTGTCGTTGACGATGTTGTCGGTGATGTCCAGAAGGCCGCGCTGCAAGGTCTTGTAGCATTCGATGCCCTCGGCCTGGAACGCTTCGCGGCCGCCCGTGGCGGGCGGACGCTTGACGACAAAGCCGCCTTTCGAGCCCGTCGGCACGATGACGGCGTTTTTCACCATCTGGGCTTTGACGAGGCCCAAGACTTCCGAGCGGAAGTCCTCGCGGCGATCCGACCAGCGGATGCCGCCACGCGCGACCTTGCCGCCGCGCAAATGGATGGCCTCGACGCGCGGCGCATAGACAAACACTTCCACATTCATGCGCGGCAGCGGCAGCTCTTCGATGGTGCGGCTGTTGAGCTTGAAGGAGGTGTAAGACTTGGGATTCCCATCCGCACCCTTTTGGAAGTAGTTGGTGCGCAGTGTGGAGTCGATCAGGTTCAGATAGCGCCGCAAGATGCGGTCCTCATCGGCATTGGTCACCGCATCCAGTGCCGTCAGCACTTCGGCGCGCAAAGCTTCCACCTTAGCGGCGGACGCTTTGGCTTTGGCGCCCGTATTCAAGGCCGGATCGAAGTTGGTCATGAACATCTGCACGAACATGCGCGCCACGGCTGGATGGGCAGCGAGCGCATTCTCGATATAGGCTTGCGAGAAGGGGAAGGTCGCCTGGCGCAGATACTTGGCATAGGCGCGCAAAATCGTGACCTCGCGCCAGCCCAGGTCGGCCAGGGCCACCAGCTTATTGAAGCCGTCGCTTTCCATATCGCCGCACCACACGCGGCGGAAGGCTTCCTCGATCTCGGCGCGCGACTTGACGATGTCGATCGGCACATTGGTGGCGACCGTCATGCCGAAGTTCTGCAGCCACACGGGCCCGCGGCCGCTGCTGCTGCCGACGGGCGTGATCTGGAAGGGCTCTTCGCCCATGACCTTAAAGCCCATGTTTTCCAAGACCGGCATCACGTCCGACAGCGGCAGAGGCGCACCAACGTTGTAAATCTTGATGTAAACCGTACCGCCGGTGGCGCCCGGCGCCTGATAAACATGAATGCCGACCTGCTTATTTTCCATGGCCGCATTGATGCGCACCATATCGCCGACGGCGGTCTCGGCATCGAAGCGCTCTTTATAGGCCGCCGGGAAAGCATGAAGATAAGCATCGGCCTGCTGGCCGCCGTCGCGCTCGCCGCGCGCTTTTAGCAGCGCCGCGCGCAGATCGTCGGTCCAGGCGCGGGCCGCCTTGGTGACCATCGCTTCAATGGCCTTGGTGTCAATGGGCGGAACGTGGCCGGGCCGCGTCGCGATGATGTAGTGAATGCGCGCGAGAGGGCTGTCGGTGACTTGCGTGTAGAACGAGGACACCCGTCCGTCCAAAGCCTTGACCAGAATGTCGCCGATGGCGAGGCGTAAGTTTGTATCGAAGCGGTCACGCGGCACATAGACCAGCACCGAGGCGAAGCGCTCGAATTGGTCCTGGCGCAGGAACACGGCGGTGCGCGGGCGCTGCTGCAGATGCAGGATGCCCAGCGCGGTTTCCACCAGCTGGCCGTCGGAGGTCTCGAACAGCTCGTCGCGCGGCAGGTTCTCCATGACGTTCTGAAGAATCTTGTCGTCGTGGCTGTCCTTACGGAAGCCGACGCGCGCGCGGATGCGATCGAGCTTGTTGCGCAGCACAGGCACGAAATTCGGGCTGTTGGTATAGACGTCGGCGGTGAACAAGCCGACCAGCAGGTGAATGCCGGTGACGGTGCCTTTGTCGTCGATGATCTTGACTGCGACGACATCGAAATGCACGCGGCGGTGCACGGTCGAGCGCTGATTGGCTTTCAGGATCAGCAGAAGGTTGCGGCTTTCCAGGAATTCCGCGAACTGCGGCGGCACCGGCGCGCCGTCGGCCACACCTTCGAAAATCATTAGCCGCGATTTGGTGAGCACGCCCAGGCTGTGCTGCTGTTCGATGGTGAAGGTGCGGTTCTTGCCGCTGCCGGTCAGGTTCAGGCGGCGATAGCCCAGGAAGGTGAAGTGGTCGTCATGAAGCCAGTGCAGGAAGTCGGTGACCTCCTTGGCGCGCGCGGGGTTTACGCCCGCAACCGGGCCGTCAAAGTCGGTGGCGAAGTGGCCGGTGATGCGGCGCATGGCCGCCCAATCGCGTACGGCCAAACGCACATCGTTCAGCACGGACTTCAAGTTGTCGCGCAGGCGGTCGACCATCTCATCTTCGCTATGGCCGGCGATCTCGATGTACATCACCGATTCCGTGGTATCGCCCTTCTTCATGCCGGCGCCTTCGTCGCCGCCCATGCGCAAGGCAGTCAGATTTCCGTCGACGTCGCGCTGCACGGTGAGAACCGGATGAATCACCAGCAAGGGCCCCATCTCCATGCGCTCCAGCTCGCAGGTGAGCGAGCTCACCAGGAACGGCATGTCGTCGTTAACGATCTGGATGACCGAGCGCTCGTTGTCGCTGCTGTTGCCGATGCTGATTTTCGGCGTGCCGGTTTTGCGGGTCTGTATCAGCGCCCAGACGCCGGCAGCGGTTTCGCAGAGCGCCTGCGGCGTGCGGCCCGCCAGCTCATCGGGTGGGCTGCCGGCGTAGAACTGGCGCACAAAGCGGGCAAACAGGTCGGGGTTTTGCGGGGGATTTTTAGAGGCGATTTTTTTGTCGGCCGTGGCCACAACGGCAGCGATGAGAGTGGCGAGCCCGTTATTGCCCGCGGCGGCTGTATTGGTCGTCATATCCGGCTTCTCCCCGAAGGGACGCCCCAGAGCGCTGGGCTCACCTTTCTCGTTTCCCACAACGGACCCTCGGCGATGTTTATAGAACCCGCCAAGGCCTTCACAGATTTAGCATATCCGGCGCCGCCGGGGATGCCAATCGGCACCCCAAGCGGCGTCAGCTGCATGAAATTTTAGGGCGAGATCTCCCCTAAAAACGCAAAGAGGCGGCCAAAGGCCGCCCCTTTCCTCAAACCCGGGTTCTTGCGGGCGCGTCAAGCCTTATGCCCCGCCCAGGAAGTCCTTTTTGCCGATGTCGATGCCGTTATGCCGCAAAATGGCATAGGCGGTGGTAACGTGGAAAAACAGGTTGGGCAGAACAAAGCCCGTCAAATAGTCCTGGCCGTTGAACTTCATTTCGCCGCTGCGCATTTTCAGCACGATTTCCTTGCCTTCCGACCCGTCGATCTGGGCCGGCTTGAAGGTTTGTAAAAAGGCGACGGTCTTAGCGAGGCGGGCCTTTAGCTCGTCAAAAGTCGCCTCCTTGTCCTCATAGCTCGGCGGCTCTGCGCCGGCCAGACGCGCAGCACCCCCTTTGACGATGTCGGTCGCAATCTGAATCTGGCGCGAGAGTGGCAGCATGTCCGGTGCCAGGCGGGCATTGACCAGCACCGTCTGGTCGATATTGCGCGCTGTGCAGCTGGCGGCAGCTTTATCGAGAATGGCTGAAAGGCTGTTGAGAAAGCGGATCGCGACCGGAATCCCGGCCTGATACATGGAAATCGACATGAAAAGGTCTCCCCTAGGTTAAGTAAGTGGGCGGTTAAAAATGTTGGGGGATGACGGCAGACTGAGGCTGCCGCCCGAAAATCGCGGCTGCCGCCGAGTTTAGTGCCCTAGCCCCCAATGGTCAGGGGAGCATTTAGGGCTCACCAAGAGAAAAAGCCAGGGGTTCCCGGCAAAGAATCAGGTCAATAAAATCAAATTTTGGGGACGGACCAGTCCGGCGGGGCCCTGCCGTTGCCGCGGTCCGGGTCATTGAACGGAAAATCCAGGGGAATCTTTTTGCGGTCCCGGTAAAGGCAGCTGCGCCGAGCCGTTCCATTGGCACCGTTATAAATGCACACCACCGGCCGCTTGGCGTCGGTCGAATAGACCTGCGCCAGATTACGCGCCGACCTTACGTCCTGGCACGAGGCGATCCAGGAAAGACGACCGTCGTCTTGCTCGTAATACAGGGCAAACATACCAACCCGTCAAACTTGACATAAAAATCCGTTCAAAACTTAACGTCATCACGCCGATTAGGTTCCCGCATCTCGCGTGTGGGCGGAATCCCCGCACGCGCGGGTTGGTAATCTGCTTATTTCTGGGGCGACCAGATCGGCGACCCTGCTCCGTACCGCCAGAACGTCAAAAGTTCCTGTTCCAAGACGCTAGTGGCGTTTTTGACAACCTTGTTCTGCGCCGCCAGTTTCTTTTCGACGGCCGCATGCAGCGTGTTCCAGTCGCGCGGACCTTCCGCGAGAATATCCAGCGCGATTTCTGTCACCAAGTTCGGCGTTACGGTCAGGCCGCGGTTCTCATCCCGAAATACGGCTTGCCCGTTGGGGCCAGCGCCGCGCACCAACCGGCTATGCCAACGAACGTTCGCCCCCCGCGGGCTCGCGGCAGTAGACGCACTGGACTTGCTAAAAACGCTGTAGTGATAACCGCCCCCACCTAGGTCGATTGCGTCGGCCATTGCGGCTCGCTCATGCGGTAACGCAAGATTCCCCACCGGAACAGGCGTCATCCAATCGAGGAAATGAACACCCCCTGCGCCGAGCGCTATTTCAAGTGAAGAAGTGGAGGGGGCTGTAGATTTCTGACTCAGGAATTCATGAAAGAAGACGGAGTCTTCGCGCATAAAAGCCTGCTGTAAGACGGACAGCATCGACTTGTTGTCAGCTTCGCGGCGGGCAAGTGATTTGGCGATATCTCGCAGACACGCCTTGGCCTGCTGCACCTGGACGGCGGGTGGCGCTGCGGCATCGACCGAAAGGCAGAGCCTCTCGTGCAGGCCGGCCATTTGCAGGGCATGGGCGCCGAAATAGTAGCTGATGACGGCAACGCCGTTGGGTTTCAGGCAAGCCGCGATCAAGCCGAGGATACGCTTTTGCACTTCCGGCGGCGTCACGTACAGGACGCCGATATTATAAATCAGATCGAACTGACCCAGTTCAGTTGGGTCGAGGTCCATGAAGTCAGCGCACATCACGCGGTATCTTGAGCCGAAGGATGCGCCCCGTCCGGTCGCGCGCGTGCAAGCGAATTGGGATAAATCCGTGCCCACCACGCGCCCGCGCGTAAGTGTTGCGATGCGCTCCATGAGACTGCCCGTGCCGCAACCCAAATCGAGCACGTCGAAGTCGGCTGTCCGCGGTGTGGTGGTATAGAGAGCGGCGAGGCCGAAGGTCCGTTCCGGGTCGATGGCGGGGAGCGGCGCGGCCTCGTAAGGCACGAGGTCATAGCTTCCGGCGATCTTGGCATTGACCGCGCTGCAGTTTCCGCTGCTGGCGGAGGTCGAGGGCGTAGGCGCGGCGCTGATTGTCTTTTGTGTTGTCTCGTCGATCGGCGACACACTGTATTGGACAACCTATCACGCCTACTTCGCGGCCCTCGGCGATCACGAGCATCGCGGCCATCAGCTGGGTGTGCGTGAAGCAATCGGCGCGGTCGTCGGCATTGTCAGTCCACTCGCCACGGCCTGGGTCTTGGTAAACTTGGGCGCGGCCACAGCCTTCGGCGCGTCTGCGGCGATTCAGCTCTTCGCGGTCTTCCCGCTCTGGTACACGCCGGATGTACGCGTCGCGCCGCAGGTTCCCGGCGCCTTCAAGGCGGCCTTGCCGGGCATCTTGCTATTTCTTTGCGACGGCTGGGTGACCATGGGCTATGTCATCGCCTGGCAGATCGCGCTGTTTCTGTCGCTGGGTGAAGATTACACCGCCTATGGTAGCGCGCTGGCGCTTGCGGCTCTTGTGGGCGCTGTGAGTGGTCTCGTTCTCGGGCGTCATATCGATGCGGGTCACGGCCGCCGCGCGGTCTGGATCGCGTTCATCATGCTGGCGGTGACGATCATGTTCCGCGCCGCGGCGACCGGTCACGCAGGCTTAGCCATTGCCGCGAATGCCCTGGGCGCGCTGGTGTCTTGCCTCTATATGCCGACACTTATGACGGCGGTCTACAACCTGGCGAAGGCCTCGCCCTGTCCGCTCAGGTTCCACGTCGCCACGGAAGGCGGATGGGATGCTGGCGGCGCGTCGGCTTGCCTAGCCATAGCACTTCTTGTCGGTCTTGGCTTACCGCTCGCGGCCGGTATCGCCTTGTCGCTCATAGGCGCGGTTGCATCTTTTATTCTGTTGCGGCGGTATTACGCGCCGTGAAAACCCGCGTCCCTTCGTAGGGGCGGGCGGGCGTGGCGCGCAGGACCGGATCAACGGCGGCCTGATCGTGCACTGCAGATTCTGAGGCCCCGTGGCGCATTTACGCGCCGCGGATCAAGAATTGAAGGGCACGGCTCCAGACCGTTGGACGCTAATTTTTGTCCCAATATGGACAAGACGGTGGGTCCATCATTCCATCCGAGCTGTACGTAAAGGCCATCGTGTATTTGTCGGCACCTGAGAAATACGTGCAACTCAAGCTGTCCGCATTGTCTGAGGCCATCCGCCGCGGGCCATCTTGCCAGACGAGTATCGCGTGGCCGGAAAAAAGTAAGCCGAGCCAAAGCGCGGCCAGCGGCAGCAGAGTTATTGATATGTAACGCATAACCACGTGCGTACCTCCGACAGATGAAGCGACCTAAACGGCAACCGCCGCGGGGCGTTCACGCCCCGCAAACCAAAAATCGAGGGTTCGCTGAAGATTGAGAATTGGAGCGGGCGAAGGGATTCGAACCCTCGACCCCAACCTTGGCAAGGTTGTGCTCTACCACTGAGCTACGCCCGCTCACGGCGTCACCGGAAGGTCTAAAACGGCCGCCCCGGCTTAGGAAGGGCGGGACTATAGCGTTTTAGCGCCCCATTGCAAGGCCCAGGGGTTTGCAGGGGTCGGCCCAACGGACCGCCCGTCCCGAGGATTTCAAGCCTGTCTTTGCAAGGATTTGGCGGTTAGGGCAAACTCCCGGCGCGCGCGGGGGTTGCCTTGCTTTAAGGAGCCTCGCGCCACATGTAACGCGAGGGTTCCCGGACCCGGACCCGGACTCGGACCCCAAGCGGGCGGGCAGGCCCTCTCGTTAAAACAGGACAGGTTTATATGTTGATTGGACAATCCGGCGACGTAGGTCATGCCATACCGGCCGCCGACCTTATCAAGGATACCGACACCCCCGGCTTCATGGCCGACGTGCTCGAGGCCTCCCAGACCACGCCGGTCTTGGTGGACTTCTGGGCGCCCTGGTGCGGACCCTGCAAACAACTGACCCCGATCCTTGAGCGGCTGGTGAAGCAGTACGCCGGCAAGGTCAAGCTGGTGAAGATCAACGTCGACGAGAACCAGGAGCTCGCCGAACAGTTCCGCGTCCAGTCGATTCCCGCGGTTTACGGTTTCAAAGGCGGCCGTCCCGTCGATGGCTTCATGGGCGCGGTGCCCGAAAGCCAGATCAAACAATTCATCGAACGCCTCACGGGCGGGGGCGGTTCGCCCGTGGACGAAGCGCTCGCCGAAGCCGACACGCTTATGAAGGACGGCCACAACGACCAAGCGCTGGAGATTTATCAGGCGGTTTTGTCCGAGGATCCCGCCCATGTGAAAGCCTTGGCCGGCGCCTTGCGCTGCTACATGGCGTTAAATCAAGATCAGCTGGCACTCGATCTCATCGCCAAGCTGCCGGCGCCGATCAAGAACACGCCCGACATCCAAGGCGTCGTGGCTGCGCTTGAGCTCAAAGCCGCCACCGCCAATACCGGCAACGCCGAAGTGGAAAAGCTGGAAGCCCAGGTCGCCGCCGATCCCAAGGATATGCAAGGACGGCTCGACCTAGCCATGGCGCGTTTCGGCGCCGGTGATCGTGAGAAGGCGGTCGACGATCTTCTCGCCATGATCAAAGCCGACCGCGCTTGGAACGAACAAGCGGCGCGCAAACAGCTGGTGAAATTCTTCGACGCCTTTGGTCCCGCCGACCCGCTGACCTCTTCGGGGCGTCGCCGCCTGTCGGCGATATTATTCTCGTAGAAAATCCGAAAGGCTTCATGCGTACTCCCACCCAAACCCGCTTTGAGGATTTGCCGCAGGAGCTGGCAATTTTCCCCTTAAGCGGCGCCTTGCTTCTGCCGTGGGGGAGGCTGCCGTTGAATATCTTCGAGCCGCGCTATCTCAATATGACGCTCGATGCCCTCAAGGCCGGGCGCATCTTCGGCATGATCCAGCCCGACTACGACAAGACGCCGCGCGATAAGCTGGTGACCGACAAGATGGCCGAAGAGACCGAGCCCGCGATCTACGGCATCGGCTGCGCGGGGCGCATCGCCTCCTTCGAGGAAACCGAAGACGGCCGTCTGCTCGTCATGGTGAAAGGGCTCGCGCGCTTTCGCGTGGTGAAGGAGATCGAAGGTGCTAACGGCTACCGGCGCGTGCGCGCGGCCTTTGACGACTTCAAGGCTGACATGGAACCGCCGCCGAAATTCGAGTTGGACCGCGAGCGGCTGCTCACCTATTTAAAGCCCTATCTTGAAACGCAAGCCATGCCGGTCAGCCTGGATGTGTTGAAAGGCCTCACGGACGCAACACTCGTGACGTCCTTGTGCATGATCTGCCCCTTCGATCCGCGCGAAAAGCAGGTGCTCTTGGAAGCCGACAGCATGACTGAGCGCGCCACCGCGCTTGTAAAACTGCTGCAGATGGGCGTTTTCGATTCCGGCGGTGCGCCGGATGGGCCTCGCCAGTAATTCATAGGATAAGTGTTATGTCCAATACCGCAGGCGATATTGATCCCAAGCTTCTTGAGATCCTAGTGTGTCCCTTGACCAAGGGCCCGCTGGAATACGACCGTACCGCCGGTGAGCTCATCAGCCGCAAGGCCGGGCTGGCCTATCCGGTGCGCGACGGCATTCCCATCATGCTGCCGGACGAAGCCCGGCGGCTGGACGAATGAACCAAGTTGCGGAGCCGTGGCCCACGGCCCTCGACTATGACCCGGCCGCCAAAATCCTTCATGTGAGCTTTGAGACCGGCGAGCGCTTTGCCCTCGCGGCGGAATATCTGCGCGTGGAAAGCCCGTCGGCGGAAGTGCAGGGCCACAGCCCCTCGGAAAAACAGATTGTGCCGGGCCGCGCCCACGTCGGCATCATAAATATCGAGCCGGTCGGTAACTACGCCGTGCGATTGATCTTCGACGATTTGCACGACACCGGCATCTATTCCTGGCGCTATCTGTTTGAGCTGGGGCGCGACCATGCGCCGCGCTGGGAGACTTATATCAAGGCACTCACGGCGCGCGGCCTTAAAAGAGAGCCCTAGCGTAGACTCTCGCCGCGCATCAGCCGCGGCAGGTCGCCGACCGTACCCATGGCGTGGCGCATCAGCATCTTCTTCAATGGCGTGATGCGATTGACGACGCCCAGTCCCGCATCTCGCGCTAGGCGCACCGGCACGATGTCGTTGGAGAACAGGCGGTTCAAAACGTCGGTCACGCCGGCCATGACAAGGTTGTCGGCGCGCCGCCAGCGTTCATAGCGCGCGGTTCCTTCGGGATGGGCAAGATCGAGGCCGAGCTGCTTGGCATCGACAATAATCTCGGTCAGCGCCGCGACATCGCGGAAGCCCAGGTTCAAACCCTGCCCGGCGATGGGATGAATGCCGTGGGCGGCATCGCCCGCCAGCAGCAAACGTCCCGCGCCGTATTGAGCCGCGAACTGCAGGCCCAAGGGATGACTGAAGCGCGGGCCAATCAGCGTGAGCGGGCCCAGGAATCCGCCGACGCGGGCATCGATTTCCGCAAGGAACGCAGCCTCGGGCAAAGCGAGATAGCCGGCGGCGGTTTCCGCGCGCTCGGTCCAGACCAGCGAAGAGCGGTGAGTCCCGTTCTCATCGGGCAGCGGTAAAATGGCGAAGGGCCCGGCCGGCAGGAAGTGTTCATGCGCGATGCCGTCGTGGGGCCGCGCGTGACCGATGGTGGCAACGATGGCGACTTGCGGGTAAGTCCAGCCGGTGACGCCGATCCCGGCCAGCGTGCGCAGCTTCGCCTCGCGGCCCTCTGCGCTGACGACGAGCGATGCCGAGACTTTACGCCCGTCGCCGAGGCGCAGCGTGACGGCGTCGGCGTTTTGCGACAGGCCGGCCACGGCGGCCGGTGCGACTATGGTGAGATATTCGCCGAGGCTCCGCATGCGGGCGGTGATGGCCAGGCGCAGGCGCCGGTTCTCGACCATGAAGCCCAGGGGCTCGTCGCCGACATCGGCGTGATCGTAATGCAGGAAAAAGGGCGAGTGTCCGTCGGAGACGCGGATCTCGCGGATCGGTTCATTGTTGCCGGCCAGATGCTCCCAGAGGCCGATGGCCGCAAGGAACCGCCGCGCGCTCAACGCCACGGCCGAGGCCCGCCCGTCGAAGGCCGGCATGACCGCAACGCCCGGGTCGAGCCGGTCGATGAGGACGGTTTTAATGCCGTGCCCGGCCAGGGCGCAGGCCAGGGTGCCGCCGACAAGGCCGGCCCCGACAATTGCGACCTCAGCGCGAAGACCACTGTCTTGAAGACTGGGGCTTTTGCTGGAACCGGGGGTCAAATCTGTCATGAGGCCAATGATATGGCACCCCGGCCGGGGTTTTGCACCTGATCTTGCACGCAAAGCCCGAACCGCCTATGTTCCGCCGCCATTCCGGCCCGGGACCTTCGTTTGGAGGCCCATCCTTTAGTGGCCAATGACGGCGCCGACGTAGCTCAGGGGTAGAGCAACTGATTCGTAATCAGTAGGTCCGCGGTTCAATTCCGCGCGTCGGCACCATTTTTCGAATCTAAATCAATGACTTATGCCGTATTGGCGCAATGGCCGATGCGCCGAACAAAAATTTCGGAAGCAATTTGGAAGCATTTGCGAAAGATTGGCGGGCTCACAATATTTCACCCACTCCACGACTTCGGAAGGCTGTCGTGCATATGTACCTAATCCTCAGAAGTATGTAGCTCCTCGAATATTAAGTGTCTTACCACGCCGCTACGATCTTTGACGTAGTAAACATCCATCCCGATTTCACCCTCCTTCATCGCTTCCAAAATTGAATCTCGTTCCGTACGCCGTCGATAAGCGGGAACCTGAAATGCGATAGGCTGGCTAAAATCAAGTGTGCGAAACTTGCCCCACCCTGTTTCACGATCGTAGCTTTT
>CANJLF010000004.1 GCA_947475295.1 Fidelibacterota bacterium | reverse complement strand
ATGTGATCTTCCTGGGCGAATCCACGTTCCCCGGACGCATCTTTAAACTTGATTTGAACGGCAAGGTTCTGGGCGTCATCGGCAAGTCTGGCCGTCAGCTGGGTTCCTTCTCCGGCGCCCATGCGATCGCATGCCCGTCCGAAAAACTGATCTATGTGGCAGAAACCTCCAACTGGCGCGTTCAGAAGCTGATCCTGCAGTAATGAAAACGAGGAACCCCAAGCCGCGATATAGCGTCGCGGCTTGGGGTCACGCACAACAAAATGGATGGATGCTGCGGCGCACAATTTGCGGAATTAATATAAACAAATATACTCAATGTAATATGATGATGCTGGCGTGTCGGGATCCCATACCCTCGACGTAAAATGGGTTGGGGAGATGCCTGCTTGGTACGCCCTATCTCTAGTGTTGTGGAGGATTAGATGGCGAGACGGGATTTTTGGAAGACAGTCGGTCTGGGCTTTGTGGCCACTGCGTCGCTGACGTATTCCGGCGTCGCCAGCGCCAAGACCTTGGGATTTGTTCTGACGAATTGGCACTACTCCGGCCAGTTCACGCCGGATAACAAGATAGAGTGCCCGGACGGTCTCGCCTACGGCCATCGCGATAATTTCCGCGCCCAGTTCAAGACCAAGGAAGAGCAAGACGCCCATATCGACAAGTTCGCCGACATCGAATGGACCTTCCGCGGCCCTAACGGCGAAAGCGACATTTACGTGCCGCAAATGGTTGAAGATTCGCTCCCGTACCGCGAAGGACAGGGCAAGGTCAGCTATGGCTTTAACCTTGACGGCACGAAGAATGGCCAAGCGACCAATCGCACCTGCGCCCATGCCAAGTTCACATCGCCCGAGGGCGAGCCGGCGATCGACAACCAAATATATCAGACCATGGCCTGCGTTAAAGGGATGCGTCCGGGCGGTGACTCAGATGGCATGGCGAATACCCAGCTTATCTCGAAGGTCGTCAATCGAATAGTTATAGAGATCACGGGCGTCGACGACGAAGCCAATGACGACCAGGTCGAGGTGACGATCGCCCACGGGCTCGACAAGGTTCTCCAGGGTCCCACCGGCGAGTTTATCCCCCATCTCAGCCAGCGCATGGATGAGAAAGCGAAAGATTTTATCTTTCATGCGAAGGCAAAGATCGTAAACGGCATCCTCACCACCGACGTGATGCCTAGCCTCGAAGTCGTTCAGATGTCGGGTCCTGGGGAGTGGGGCGTGCGCGCGTTTAAGGATGCGCGCTTAAAGATCACGCTGGCCGGCGACCACGCGAAAGCGGTGGTTGGCGGCTACCACGATGTGGAGCGCTACTATCGCTACTGGGCGAAAACCGTCGGTCAACATGCGATCACCTCCAATTCAAGCCCAGCTTCGTTCTATCGCTCGCTGCATCGGAATGCGGATGGTTACAAGGACCCGGTCACCGGCAAGTGCACGGCGATCTCGGCGTCTTACGACTGGGAACTCACTAAGGCATTCATCGTTCACGAAACGCCGGAAGAAAAAGACATTAGCGCCAACGTGCTGTCCGATACGCCTGCGGATGTGCCCGCCGATGTAAAAGTCGCGCTCGTTACGGAGGCTCAGTAAGTTCCATGAAAAGGTCGGTTCTGTTTGCTACCATAAGCCTTCTCAGCGCGACGTTGCTGGGAAACGCGGCGTCCGCCGCCGAGCTCCAACTGAAAGAAGAGCCGCGGCCGCAGGGCATCACACTTCAGAACACGATTGATGGTGTGGTGTACGCCGACAAAAACGGCAAGACGATCTATACGGCGGGTTTTGATAACAAGCCGGGAGAGTCGAAGTGCACCGATAAAATAGTACTTCGGGGGATCGAAGGCCACGGCGACCCATTCGCGTTCCCAAACCATGATAATCGTCCCACATGCTTGGGCCAGACGCCGATAGTCGCGGCGGACGCCAACAGTAAGCCGGTGGGTCAGTGGACGATTATCGACCGCCCCGACGGATTGAAGCAATGGGCCTACAGTGGCCGGCCGCTGTACACCTCGGTCAAAGATTTTCACCCAGGTGAAACGAACTTACTGAGTTTGGGAGGGCGTGGGGATTTTAGGGCCCTTACGGTGCCCGTGATTCTTCCTCCGGAAGTGCTTATTGGCCAAGTCACAACCGCGCGCATCCTGACAACAGCCGAAAAGAAACTGACGCTGTATACGTCCGCTGCCGATACGAATGGAAAGTCAAACTGCGAGGGCGCGTGTGCGACCAAATGGCATCCCGTCTTGGCGCCTGAAGTCGCCAAGGAACAGGGCGGCTGGACTGCCCCGAGGCGCGCGGACGGCGCGCGTCAATGGGCCATCAATGGCAAGCCGCTTTATACTTTTGCCCGCGACGTATACCCGGGAGATTACAGAGGCAATGGCCAGCCGGGCTGGGAAGTTGCGCTCTTGGCACCGCTCACGCCGATGCCTGACGTGATTAAGGTCTACGATACAGTTGTAGGCCCGAAGTTCACCGACAGCAGAGGCTGGACGCTATATGTCTTTAGCTGCAACGAGAAGGACGAGAACGGCGGTTCGGGCCTCCATACCGCTTGCGACACGCCGGACCAACGTTCGCACTGGTGGACGTTCAACTGCGGCAACGTGCCCACCTGCGCCGATACATGGCGTCCGGTCTTGGCCGCGGAAGGCGCTAAAGGCGACGGAAAGGTCTGGTCGGTTGTCACGTTGCAAGACCAATGGGCGCCCGTGCGCGCGCCCGAAGGTACGCCCGGAAAGCAGGCCTGGGCCTACATGGGCGTGCCGGTGTTCACCTATAAGTATGAAGACCGCCCCGGAATGATGGAGGGCGACTTAATCGGAATCCGAGTCTCCGGCCAATGGGAGTCCATCGATGCCGGCGGCTACGACATCAATCACTCAAAGACGACGCAAGTGCGTGCCGCTTCCAGATAGTTACGCGCCTTTGATTTAGAGTCCCGGGGCCCAGCACGCAAATCAGCATGCTGGGCCCCACTCATATCTAGCGATGGCTGAGTTCCCAAGAACGACAACATCCATGTCGGCGATCGTTCGAACCACCGCGTTCAGGTGTTCAACACCGACGGCAGGTTCCCGCGCAAGTTCCAGATCGATGTGCCGCCCGATATGACCAGTAAGGCGTTCAACGGCAAGGTTCTGGGCCTCACTGGACGTGTGGGCCGCCAGCTCGGACGGTTCCCGCGCCCATCAGCCCGCATGCCCCACGGAGCATCTGCTTTAGGTTGCTGAGAGCTCCAACTGGCGCGTGCAAAAGCTGATTTTGCAGTAAAACGAGGCTCCCCAAGCGCGATGTAACTATCGCGGTTTTGGGCTACCAGGCAAATGCTGCAGTGCAAAAATTACACATTTAAAATTGACAGAAAGCTTGTTGGCTTGAGAAAGTGCAATACGTTGGGCAGGGAGTTCCGGTCGGGGTATGCCTGCCCCGAGGTGGCGAAGTCGTGGAGGTTTAAGATGTCAAAACAGTATCTTTGGAAGATTCTTGGTCTAGGGGTTGTGGCAGCCGCGTCTCTGTCATATTCCAGCGTCGCCAGTGCCAAGACACTGGGATTTGTTGTGACAGGCTGGCACCATTCAGGAACCTTCACGCCGGATAACAAGGTCGAGTGCCCCCAGGGGCTCGGCTCGGACGGCCGCGCGAATTTCAAAGCCCAATTCAAGACCAAGGAAGAGCAGGAAGCCCAGATTAAGAAGTACGCCGGCTTCGAAATGCGTGCACGTGGTCCTAACGGCGAAATCGACACCTACTCGCCGGAACTAGTCGAAGATCCGATCCCGTTCCCCGAAGGGCAGGGAAAGATCAGCTACGGCTTCAACCTTGACGGCACAAAAGATGGCCGCGCGACTGATCGCACGTGCAAACACAGCAAATTCACATCGCCCGACGGCGAAACCGGCATTGATAACCAATACTATCGCTCGATGGCCTGCATTACCGGGATGCGTCCCCACGGCGACGCGGATGCCATGGCTAACTCCCAGCTTTTGACAAAGATGGTCAACAGGCTTGTATTCGAGGTCACCGGCGTTGATGACGAAAAGAATGACGAAAGTGTTGACGTGACGATCGCGCACGGGCTGGACAAAGTTTCCCAAGGCCCTTCTGGCGTATTCATTCCCAATCTCAGCCAACGTATGGATGAGAAAGCGAGCGCTTATATCTTCCACGTGAAGGCCAAGATCGTGAATGGCGTCCTCATCAGCGATGAGATGCCGAACCTCGACATCGCGCAGTACCCGGGTCCCGGCGATTGGGGCATACGCGCGTTCATGAATGCGCGCATAAAAATCAACCTGAAGGACGGCGACCACCCCACGGCCGTGCTGGCGGGTTATCACGATGTCGAGCGCCTCTACCGCTACTGGGCGAAGACCAATGGCATCCACTCCATCACGGCGACCGCAAGCGGACCTTCTCTGTACCGCTCCATGCATCGGAACGCTGATGGGTACAAGGATCCGAAGACCGGAAAGTGCACGGCCATCTCCGCCTCCTACGACTATCAACTCGTGAAGGCGTTCATCATTCGCGAAACGCCGGAAGAAAAAGAAATCAGCGACAATGCGCCGTCATCTGCGAACGCAGATGTACAGGTCGCGTCGGCTAAAAGTCCGCTGGAGGTTAAGTAGGTTAAATGAACAAGGCCTCTTTATTTGGTACGTTAGCGGTCCTCGGCGCGGCGTTGCTGGGAACGGCGGGTCACGGCGCCGATCATGTAGCTTCGGTCGGCGTGCCCGCGGCGCGCCTCATCACCGAAGACCAATACGTCAATACGCTCAAGGTCGTCTTTGGCCCCGGCTTGAAGCTTGCGCCGCGGTTTGCCCCCATTCCGCGCGTGCAGGGCCTTGTTGCCGTGGGATCCAGCCACGCGACCATGACGGCCGGCGCCCTCGATCAATTCGACAATGCCGCGCGCCTCGTCGCCGACCAGGTGACCGGTCGCGAGAACCGGGATTTTCTGATCACGTGTAGGCCAAAGTCCAACACGGCGGCGGATGACGCTTGCGCCCAAGAAACGCTCACAAGGATTGGCCGTGTGCTGTTCCGGCGCCCTCTCACGACCGCGGAAACCAAGGCCTATGTGAAGGCCGCGAATCAAAACGCTGAGTCCATTCACGACTTTTATCGCGGTTTGGCCGTGTCGATGTCGGCGATGTTGATTGCTCCGGAATTTCTCTACGTTACCCAGCCGACGCAGACGGTGCGGGGCAAAACGACTCTGACCGCATACGGCAAGGCAGCGCGCCTAAGCTTGCTGTTGTGGAATTCCTATCCCGACGACGCCCTGCTGAATGCAGCGGAAAGCGGCGCGCTCAACACGCCGAAGGGTCTGCAGGCGCAGGTTGAACGCATGGTTGCGTCGCCCCGTCTTCAGGCTGGTGTGCGCAATTTCTTCGATGACATGTTGGTGTTCGAAAATTTCGAGACGCTCTCGAAGGACGCAACGACCTTCCCGACGTTCACCTACAAGGTCTCGGTCGATGCGCGCGAGCAGACGCTGCGTACGGTGGCGGCTATCGTCCGTGATGATGCCGATTTCCGCGATATTTTCACGACGCGTAAGACATTCCTGACCAACGATCTTGGCTCCATCTACGGCGTGAGGATCGACAAACCCGATGAGTGGGTCCCTTACGAATTCCCGGCGAACGATCCGCACGCGGGTATTCTCACGCACGTCAGTTTCACGGCGCTTTACGCGCAGCCGGGACGTACCTCACCCACGCGCCGCGGTAAGGCCATCCGCGAAATATTTCTGTGTCAGAAGGTTCCTGATCCGCCGGCGAACGTGGATTTCAGCAAGCTTACAAATCCAGACCCGTCGCTAAAGACCAGCCGCGACCGTCTGGAGGCGCATCGCAGCAATCCGGTTTGCGCCGGCTGCCATAAGATTACCGATCCCATGGGACTTGGGATGGAGAACTTCGACGGTGCTGGTTTCTATCGCGCGGAAGAGCAAAAGGCGCCGATCGACGCGCGCGGCGATTTGGAAGGCGTGCAGTTCTCCGACGCGGTTGGCTTATCGAAAGCGCTGCACGACAGCCCGAAAGCTACCAGCTGCCTGACGCAGCGCATGTTGGGTTATGCGTTGGGCCGCCCGCTCGACAGCAACGACGAGGCGTTGGTAAAGAGCTTGAACGAGGACTTCATCAATAGTGGATATCGCGTGAGACATTTGATGCAAACAATTGCGATCAACGATGCGTTCTACAATGTCGAAGATCGCTCTGCGAAAGTACCTACTAAGGAAGCATCGAACGCTTCATCAAGCGTTCAAAAACAAGGGAGCTAAACATGTACGGTAAAATGACCAATGTAAGCCGTCGCCGTATCCTTCGCGGCATGATGAATGGCGCTGCCGTCACGGTGGCTCTGCCTTACCTCGATTGTTTCCTCAACAGCAACGGCAATGCGCTTGCCTCCGGCGAGCCGATGCCCGTGCGTTTCGGAACGTGGCTCTGGGGCTGCGGTATCACCAGCCAGATTTTCGTCCCCAAGACCATCGGCCCCAATTACGAGCTGACGGAACAGCTCGCGGCGCTCAAGGGCTATCAACAACATGTGAACGTCTTCACGAACTTTGACGTGAACACCGACGGCCGGCCCAATCTTTGCCATTACACGGGCTGGGTCGCCACGCGGTCGGGCGAAGCCCCCACCGGGCGCGATGTGCTGCCCCGGCCGAGCCTTGATGTGTTGATCGCAGACGAAATCGGCGCGACAACGCGCTTCCCCGTGCTCGGACTTGCCGCGACCGGCAATCCGCGATCGAGCGTCAGCTTCCGCAGCGCCGATCAGATCAATCCGCCCGATACCACGCCGGCCGACTTCTATACGCGCATCTTTGGACCGGAGTTCCGGGATCCGAATTCGCCCACCTTTACGCCCGATGCCTACACTATGGCGCGTAAGAGCACGCTGTCTGTGGTCAAAGAACAGAGCGACAGCCTGCGTAAGACGTTGGGCGCCGCGGATCTCGCGAAGTTGGACGAGTACTTCACGGCGGTTCGTGGCTTGGAAAACCGCCTCCAGATCCAGTTGGAAAAGCCCGCGCCCGCTCTCGCGTGCAAAGTGCCCACTGGCGCGCCGAAGGAACCGCCTGCTGGCATTGACTCGGTCGACCTGGGCAAGCGCCACAATTTGATGGTCGACATTGCCGTCATGGCGCTGGCTTGCAATCAGACCCGCGTCTTCAACATGGTTTATTCGGAACCCCAATCGACGACGACGCGCCATGGTGAATCTCGTCCTCACCATGCCTCGACGCACGAAGAAGGGATCGACGGGAAGTTGGGCTATCAACCCACCAACGCCTGGTTCATCGCGCGCGCTATGGAAGCGTGGGCGTACACGGTCAAGTCCATGGCCGACTTCAAGGAAGGCGATGGTTCGTTGCTCGACCGCTCGCTGTTGTTCGCGGGCACGGAATCGAATCTCGCACAAAAGCACGATCTGCGCGGCGTTCCGATGATGACGGCGGGCTCCGCCGGCGGCGCCATCAAGACCGGCATCCATGTCGACGGCAACGGCAGACCAGGGAGCGCCGTCGGTCTCACGGCGATGCGCGCCATGGGCCTGAAGCTGGGTGAATGGGGCGTCGGCGCAATGAAAGTGCAAAATTCCGTCAGCGAAGTGGTTGCCTAACAACAACTCTTCGACAACAGGAGGACTCGCGTGAAAAACAGCCAGTGGCCGCGGTTAAACGGCGCAATATCTGCTCTCTCTTTGGGCTCGCTCTTGATGGCCTCGTCGGCGTTCGCCGACGTGGCCGTGAGGGACGAACCGCGGCCCGCGGGCATCACACTTCAGAAAACGGATAATGGTGTGGTGTTCGCCGACAAGAACGGCTTGACGGTCTATACGGCGGCGTTCGATAGCCGGAAGGACGAGTCGATTTGCACCAATGAAGTGAAAACTATCGGCGATAACGGCAAGGGAGATCTCTTTACGTTCCCGAACCTGGATCGTCGCCCCACGTGTTTAAGTCAGCACCCGCTCGTGGCGGTCGAACCCGGCAGTAAGCCTGTTGGCTTGTGGACGATTGTTGATCGTCCCGACGGCGCGAAGCAGTGGGCCTATGATGGAAAGCCGTTGTACACGTCCATCAAGGACACGCGTCCCGGTGAAACGAACAACGCATACGGCGACAGTCAGCAGGGCGGAAACTGGCGGACCGTCTTGGCGCCTGTGATCCTTCCTCCTGAAATTCGTATTGGCGAAATCGGCCGCTTTCGCGTCCTGACGACATCGGACACGCGCCTCACGCTTTATACCTCCGCTGCCGATAAGGACGGCAAGTCGCACTGCGATAAGGCGTGTCAGACGAAATGGCATCCCGTCATGGCGCCTGAATTCGTGAAAGAGCAGGGCGGTTGGACCTTTGTGAAGAACGCGGATGAAAGTCGCCAGTGGGCGTTCCAAGGAAAGCCCGTTTATACGTTCGATCGCGACTCTTTCCCGGGCGATTACAAAGGCAACGGCCAACCCGGTTGGGAAGTCGCGCTCGCGCAACCGAAGCCGAGTGTGCCTGACGCGATTACGGTCACGCAAACAGTCGATGGCCCGCGTTTCGGTGACAGCAAGGGCATCACGCTTTATACTTGGCGTTGCTCGGACCCAGGGCTTCAAGGAGAACGCGGCCAGACCGAGTGCGACAATCCGGATAACCGCTCTCAATGGTGGGTAGCAACCTGCACGAATGAAGTAAAATGCGCCGATCATTGGCGTCCCGTGTTGGCGGATGAGAACGCCAAAGTTGACGGCACCACGTGGTCCATTGTTACGTTGCAGGACACCTGGGCGCCGGTCCGCGCCGCCGCCGGTCAGCCGGGCAAAAAAGCTTGGGCTTACAAGGGTCGGCCGGTCTTTACCTATAAATTTGAAGACCGCCCTGGCATGAGCGAAGGAGAGAATACCGGGCTTCTCATCATGCAGAGGTGGACCTCGATCAACGCCGACGGCGAGGACATCAATGGGTCGCCGAAGGAAGTGCGCGCCGCCGCTAAGTAGTCAGGCATCACTTGATTTAGAGACCGGGGCCCAGCGAGCAAATCGCTGGGCCCCAAGTCATATCTGCGGTCTGCCGGGTTCGAATAGGGGCTGCAGGTCTTAGTCGGCCCCTCACCTTGGTTTAGAGGCGTCCAGGCCCTCAAATCAGGCGATGGCACGCGGGGGGGGGGGGGCAGATTAAGCGCCCGCACATCCCACAATCGCGTTATGGCCGATACATTTGGCTGATCGTCTGGCCACTCAGATCGTCGCCGGCAGGCGCAGCATTCGGGATTGGTTGAGGGTCGTCGGGTCAATTGAATACTTCTACCCGGCGGGCGCCATTGACCCCCTTTTTTTATCTCAATACCCCAGACGACCTTGCGCGCGCGGCAAGTGTCCTGCAACCAGGTGCTGCCGAGGTTCACTATCAGGCCAACCTCGCCCGTTCCAGAAACCTAGAGTCCGAGCGGCTTGGCACCGGCCAACTGCTCGCGTGACATGCCGTCCATGCGCCGTAACATGCGCGTGAAGTTCTCAAGCTGCGCGCGATACAGACGCGGGTCCATCCTTTCGATGCCGCAGTTAGAGCTCTCCTTCAGCAGATAGCTGGGTGCTGGCATGATACCGATGGTCGGAATCCCGGCTTCGATCACGCCCCCGGACTCGCCGGTATAGCGATGCGCGACGGGGTTCACGGCAACCATCCTGTCGTCGATCGTACCGACACATGACTTCAGCGCGAGATCCGCCAGAGTACCGCTCTGGGTAATGATCATCGTGGTTTGATTCTGTCCGGATGGAACGTATGCGCCGTCTCGGTCGATCCAAGAGCGGGAACCAAGATGCTCGAATACCAGGGCCCCGACGATGCGCTTGATTAGGTCGGGATGATTTTCCTTGAACGCTTCCCAAGACTTGGGCACAGGCGCATAGGCCATATGTCCGGCCGTCATGGTGAAAAGATAGGAACGCTTCAAAGTGCCCTTAGGCAGGTTGGAAAGATATTTGGCCAAGGCCACCACGCCGATCGGAGCATTCTCCTCGACGGCATTGGGTCCATCGCTGTGGGTATGCACCAGGATTGTTTCGTCGGAGGCGCCTTGCAAAAATCCGGAGATGGTTTCGGTCGGTGTATTGGGATTAATTTTTGCTTCCAGCACCATCGTCGCCCGTCCGCCTTGGGCAGCGGCTTGGCGCAATTCCGCTCCGGTCTTCTCACCGACCCAGAGGCAAGGAATGTCGGCGTACTTTCTGCCAAAGGGCGCGTACTGCCCCTCGGCATTTTCATCGGTGACGCCCTCCCAAGCCATAATCACCCCGACGGCGCCCGCCTGCTTGAATTGGTCAAGCGGCGGGGCTGAGCGGTTCTGATAGATTGCTTCCTGAATCCGGTCCGGCAGCATGACGTCCTTCTCATAGGAACCCCAGACCTTGAAGTTCGTGCCAAACGGAAATCCGTGTACCGGCGACGTAAGCAGTACGATCTTGCCGCGGACGCTTTCGTCCATTTTTATCGGATTGGATCCACCGACTTCATTGGGTGTCGTGCGGCCCAGGTTAATCAGCTGAGCTGTGACGCCTTTGGGCCCGGTCTTACCTGAATAGGGATAGACCGATGTTGCGTGCAAATCGCGGCGCTGATTTCCCGTCTGCAGCGAAAGCGTGTAGTTGGTGGACACCCACTGGTCGAAGGAATAGCCCTCGCGGGAAACCTTGACGCCCGGACATTCGCCTAACTTCTGCGCCATGTAGTTGACGAACTTTACATGGCCGGGAAAGGCGGTGTTGCGCGAACCGCAGTTCACCAGGAAAAGCATCTGATCCCAAATTTCTTGCTTGCTGGGCAGGGCGCCAAAATCCTCCTTTGTCGGCGCGCGCGGCGCAGCGGCACTCGCGGAATTTGCAATTGGAACAGCAGCAAGTATTGAAGCGGCACCACCCAGTGCCTTACGACGAGAAATTGTCATTTGATCCTCCCCGAATTGAACAGGTTAAATGTTATCTGCGTCCATGGTTACTCCGTCGGCAATGAGCGCATCGACACCGTGGTCGTCGTAGCCCAAAGCTAGCAAGATCTCGCGACTATGCTCGCCCAGACGGGGCGCTGGCTTATTCAAAGCCGCAGGCGACTCTGAGAAACGAGCGGGAATGGACGGCATTTTCAATACGCCTTCGCTCGGGTGGGTCACATTCTGGAAGAAGCCCACCGCCTGGAGATGAGGGTCCGTAAGAAGGGATTCCATCGTATTCAAAGGGCTAAAGGGTATGTCAGACGCCTCAAAAAGGTCCGCGCATTCTTTGGTTGTTCGCGTCGCTAAAGCCTCGGACACCATGGCATAGAGTTCATCGATATGCTTGGTGCGGGTGGAAATATTCGCAAAGCGCGAATCGGACTCGAACAACTCCGGTTTTCCAATTGCTTTGAAGAATTCACGCCAATTCCTATCGCTGTAGACCATCGCGCAAATATACCCGTCGCTCGTGCGATAGGGGCGGCGGTCAGAGGACAGCAGGCGCGCATAGCCGGCGGATCCTACCGTAGGTTCGAACAACGCTCCACCCATGTGGTCGCCCAGAACGAACTGCGCCATTGTTTCGAACATCGGGACCTCGATGTACTGTCCTTTTCCCGTGCGTTCCCGGTTCCAAAGCGCCGCCAAAGCCGCGCTAAGGCCATAGAGTCCGGTCACGCGATCCGACATAACAATCGGCACATAGCGCGGTTCTTGCCCTCCCGCGGATTCAAACAGGCGTGGTAACCCAACCGCGCCCTGCACAAGGTCGTCATAGGCGGGACGCGCGGCATAAGGACCGGTCTGTCCGTAACCGATCAAGGCGGTATAGATCAGGCGCGGATTGATCCCAACAAGATCACGGTACCCAAGCTTCAGGCGCTCAAGCGCTGACGGCCGGATATTGCTGATAAGCAGGTCGGATTGCGCGACAAGTTTGAGCAACGCTTCGCGGCCGCTTGGCGCCTTAAGATCGAGAACCAGACTGCGCTTGCCGCGGTTGGCCTGCAGGAATAACGGACCCATTCCCGGATGACGGCCAGGTCCGACACCGCGCAGAGCGTCGCCTTCGGGTGATTCCACCTTGATGACGTCGGCGCCGTAATCCCCCAGAATCTGGGTGGCATAAGGACCCATTACGACGGTGGTGAGATCGATAACCTTTAAGCCGTCCAGCGGGCCGCTCATGTTCGTCCTGATAGATTTTGGTTGGGCCTTGAAAAAACCCCTACGGGCCGTTGTCTCCTGAAAGCACTCTACCAAAACCATGTGTATCAATGGGATACATAAATGTGGTCAGCCGTCTTTTGCGCCGCAGCAACACTTCATTGTCCGAAAGAAGATGTGAAGTTTTAGCCTCTAATCGGGTCAGCTTGTAAGCATGACAGGATAAACATATTATCTAAACGATTTGACAGTAATATTTGGACGGATCATTGAGCGTTGGTGCATGGGACGGTGGCGTCGGTTCGATAACGATAGTTTTCCAGAATTTTTAACGAGGTATAGCTCCGTGAGTATGTTTGGCGTCAATTATCTTAGCAAAGCCGAGCAGGTCGCGAAGCAATTGCTGGAGAAAATTACGGAGTCAAACCTCGAACCGGGGCAAACAGTTGGCACCGAGGCCGTTTTACTTGAGGCCTTTAATGTCAGCCGGCCTACGTTACGCGAGGGAATCCGCATTCTCGAGACACACGGGATCGTGGGGCAGCGTCCAGGTCCGGGTGGCGGCATCGTGGTGCAACGCCCAAGTCTCGAGACGCTGGCCATGAGCTTTTCCGTTTACCTGCGTTTCAATTCCATTCCGTTTATGGATGTCTTAAGCACACGCGAAGTGATCGAGCCCGCTTTGGCGGCCGAAGCGGCGCTCCGTGGAACGCAAGCAGATTTTGCCGAGATGACGGCTTCCAATGATCGAATGAAAGCGCTCGTTGACGAGCAGGATCAGGAAGAATTCGTCAACGAGAACCGCGTTTTCCATGGTATTGTCGCGCGCGCGAGCGGCAATGAAGTGCTGAACGCTTTTTGGCAGACGATTAGTATGTTGGCGAGCGGCGAGCATCATGGCGTTCGTTATACGTTTGGTAACCGACGCCACGTTACCGAGGCTCACGAAGGGATTATTGCCGCTTGTAAGAAGCGCGATGCAGCGGCTGCAGCAAAGGCGATGTCCAAACATGTTGGTGAACTCGAGCACCTCGTCCGCGAGCGCTATCACCATCTGCTTGGCAAGCCGATACGGATCATGTCGCGGACAAGCCGGAAAAAAGCCTAACATTATTCGTTTCCCGACCTGACGCAGACGAAATCGCGCATGCCCAACGCATATTGGCTAAACTATCGGGCGGGCATGAAGGTGTCACATCCCTCGACGGCGTCATGCTTGATCGTCATCACCGCCTCCAAGCCGAGAGAACTCTAGCGTTGCGCGATGTGAAATAATATTAGGCGCCGTTGACCTACTTCACATGCTTGATCTTGTGATTTACGAGTTCGGCCAAGTGCTGCATAATTTGCGCTCAACGCAACGCGCCGAAGCAAGGATACTTTCGTGATGTCAATGGATCCGCCCGCACTGAAATCAAAGGACCGACCGGAACTTTCGGCTTTTACTTGGGAGGACCCCTTTTTGCTCGACGCTCAACTCTCCGTTGAGGAGCGGCTGATTAGGGATTCGGCGCGCGGTTTCGCACAGAGCAAGCTGCAACCGCGCATTTTGGAGGCGTTTCGAAAGGAATACACCGACCCGAATATATTCCGGGAAATGGGTGCCGCGGGCCTTCTCGGCATCACCCTTCCCGAGGCCCATGGCGGAGCGGACGCGGGCTATGTTTCATATGGTTTGGCGGCGCGCGAGATCGAGCGGGTCGACAGCGGCTACCGTTCGATGATGAGCGTGCAATCGTCCCTGGTCATGTATCCGATCTACGCTTACGGCTCGGAACACCAGCGCAAGAAATATCTGCCCGCTCTTGCCGTCGGCCGGCTTATAGGGAGTTTCGGGCTCACCGAACCCAACTCGGGATCCGATCCCGGCGGCATGCAAACCCAAGCCGTCAAAGCGCCAGACGGCTACCGGCTATCGGGTACCAAGACCTGGATCTCCAACAGTCCTATCGCCGACGTTTTTGTGATTTGGGCCAAATCCCAATCCCATGGGGGCACGATTAGGGGCTTTATTCTGGAGCGGGGCCTCAAAGGCCTGAGTACGCCCAAGATCGAAGGCAAGTTGTCGCTGCGCGCATCGGTAACGGGCGAGGTCGTGATGGACGACGTGCTTGTGCCTGAGGATGCGATTTTGCCCGACGTAGCCGGGCTGAAGGGCCCCTTTGGATGCTTGAATCGCGCGCGCTATGGCATCGCATGGGGTGCATTGGGCGCGGCTGAGGCTTGCTGGCTTGCGGCGCGCCAATACGGTCTTGACCGAAAGCAATTCGGCAGGCCGCTCGCACAAAATCAGCTGTATCAGGAGAAGCTCGTCGATATGCAAACCGAAATCGCTCTCGGGCTGCAGGGTTGTTTGCGACTTGGACGCCTTATGGACGAGGGCAAGGCGGCGCCCGAGCAGATAAGCCTTCTTAAGCGCAACAATTGCGGCAAGGCGCTCGATATCGCGCGCGCGGCCCGCGACATGCACGGCGCCAATGGAATTTCCGACGAATTTCAGGTCATCCGGCACATGCTGAACCTGGAAACCGTGAATACCTACGAGGGCACTTACGACATTCACACGCTCATCCTCGGGCGCGCTCTAACCGGGCTTCAAGCATTTTCATGAGGAAAGTTGAGAGATTATTAGCGCCAACAGGGAGAGTATTTATGAAACGCAGGTCTTTTTTAGCTTTTGGGTTGTTGTGTGCCTTTATCGGGCTGGCCTTCCGCGCGCAGGCAGCCGACAAGAATTGGGTCACGCTGTTCGACGGCTCCAGCCTCAAGGGCTGGAGCCCGATCGGCGACGCCGACTGGAAACTGGTCGATGGCGTGCTGCAGGCTGAGAATGGCAGCGGCTTTCTGGTTTCTGGCGATAGCTACAAGGACTTCGAAGTCGAGGTGGAGTTTTGGGTCACAGCGGAGGCCAATAGCGGCGTTTTCCTGCGCTGTAGCGACCCCAAGACGGTTTCGGGGAAGGCCTATGAGATCAATATCGCCGATAACCGGCCTGACCCCACGGGGGGCACTGGCGCGATTCCCGGCGTCGCCAAGGTCGAACCGCATGCCTTTAGCGCCGGCGGAAAGTGGAATACCTATCACATCACGGCGCGTGGTAAGAAGCTGACGGTCGTGCTCAATGGCGTAACGACCGTGAATGCCGAGGACGGCAAGTATGCCGAAGGGCCGATTGCGCTCCAACATGCGGCGGGCATCGTGAAGTTCCGCAAAGTACGCATAAGGTCTCTGTAGCTCGCCGCGCGTTCGGGCTTAGCCCGAACGCGCGGGGCTTCCCTATCAGTATTGCAAACCTCTTCCGAACAAGTAGGTCACATTGATCCTGCGATTTTCGTAACCGGTCTTAAATTGGATCTTATCAGTTTCGTGGAAGAGGTTTGAATTAAACAGCACCGCGCGGTTGCACTTGTAGGGAACAGTGCGGCTTCCAGCTTTGTGCTCTTTCAGGAATGCGTAAATCTGCTCGTCGTTCTTATTGTAATCCTGATAGGACCAGGATGACGGTGCGGGCAGATCATATATAATAAGGCCGCCGGACGCGGGGTCCAGATTGGCGTCGTCGGGCGTGATCCAGAAATTCAAATTAACGCGGGCAAAGTCGGCGTGAACATTGATGCCCCGGCCCATGGTCGAGCTGTATTTGAAGGCCCACAACTGCGTTAAATTGTGACAGCCGAATACGCGAGGCATGCGCTTTTGCAGCTCGGCGGCGATTTGTAGATGCAGCGGGCTTACAAACCCTTCTTCAAAGTTGGCGCCCAGGTAGTGATTCTTGTATTCGCGCCGCCAGATTTGCGAAATCAGACAGAATTTTCTCAGCTCGACGAGACATTCATCCGACAACATGTTGTCGATAAATGTCACCTCGGGGCGACTGTTAAGATACTGGTCTTCCAAAGCAGCCCAGTTGTTGCTGTCGTTGAGGCAGCTCGCGAGTCTTGCCGGCATCTGATATCGCGGCGCAGTTTTTCTGAAACGGCTTATGGCGTCGCTTTCGCCCGGGGTTATCTCAATGGCCTTCGGCGTGTCTGAATGCGTAAGGACGACGGGGTTTCGCGCGCAAATCTCGCGAAGGAAGGCATTGGCCGCGACGATAGCGGCGTCGGTGTAACCGTGCGCTATCAAATAGCCGGTATATTCCAGGTCATGGAGCGTGCGGAAATGCAAGACACTCCGGCGCGTGTGCAGGGCCGCGCACTCTTTCTCGATGATTGCCGCAGATATCTCAAGGCTTAGTCGCTCAATGATGGCCGGGTCGTGCCGCAGCTCGAATTTGCAGACGAAGATCCCTCTTTTAAAATCGGTATTATGCGGCTCCAGCGCCAGTGCGCGCTCGTAGCTCACCAGAGCCTCATCGAACCGCCGAAGGTCCCGCAAAGCATTTCCGCGATTGAAATAGGGCGGCGCCAAGTCGGGACGCAAGGCAATCACGCTGTCGTAGCCGGCGACAGCTGCCTCCCATTGCTCGAGCCCGCTCAAGGCCAAAGCCCGGCCAAAGTGCCCTTCCTCCAAGTCTGGCTGGAGGACCAGCGCGGCGTCGTAGCTGGCAACGGCGGCTTCAAGTTTCCCCAAATCCTGTAGGGCGCTGCCGCGGTTTAGGAAGGCTTCGGCAAAGTGCGGCTCAAGCGCGATCGCTAAATCATAACTGGCAACGGCTTCCCCCGGCCGTCCCAGCATTTGCAGCGCGATCCCGCGGTTGTAGAAGGCATCAACATACTTGGGGTCCAAAGCAATGGCGCGGTCATAGCTCAAGACCGCTTCGTCAAGCCGCCCGAGCGCATGAAGAATCAAGCCGCGATTGGAATGCATGTTGGCTTGCTTGGGGGCAAGTCCGATGGCTTTGTCGAGGGAGGGCAGGGCCTTGGAAGGGTTGCCTTGTTGATAGGCAATCATCCCGATCATGTAGTGGGCGCCGCTGTGGTTGGGCTGACGTCCGATGATGCCTTTGCAGATCGAAGCGGCTTGACCGAAGTGTCCTTCATCAAGAAATGAACGAGCGCTATTAAACAGTGAATCAGAATCCATCGGCATATTTCAATACTAGGCACGTGGGTGCGAGGTATTTACAATACAGTCTGTATATATTCATACAATACTGCTGGCCGTGCCCGCTATTAATCCACTGCCAAAGAAGTACTCCGAAGTTTGGAGTTTACCCTTATGCTAAGCTCATGAAGCCGGCTTCAGTACTCGATTATCGCTCGCTGGCGAAGGACCGCCTGCCTCATTTCCTATTTGAATATCTCGACGGCGGTTCGTACGACGAGATCACGCTGAATCGGAGTCGGTCCGATCTGCAGGCCGTTGCGCTGCGCCAGCGCGTTCTGCGTGATGTGTCCAATTTCGATCTCACGACCAGCTTGTTTGGACAAAAGCTCGCCATGCCCGTTGCGCTTGGTCCCATCGGTCTCGCGGGCTTATTCGCGCGGCGTGGCGAAGTGCAGGCGGCGCGGGCGGCGCAAGCGGCAAACGTGCCGTTTTGCCTGTCCACGGTCTCTGCCTGCCCCTTGGTGGAAGTCAGTTCGGGCGTGTCTCAGCCGATCTGGTTTCAGCTTTATGTAATCCGCGATCGCGGTTTCATGGAGGCTTTGCTTGCGGAAGCCAAGGCGCGAAAGTGCTCCGCGCTGGTGTTCACTGTCGATATGCCCGTGCCGGGAACGCGCTACCGCGACTATCGCTCGGGCCTTGCCGGCGCGCCGGGCGCTCTCGGCGCGCTGCGGCGGTTTTCGCAAGGCCTACGCCGGCCAGGGTGGGCTTGGGATGTCGGCCTCCTGGGCCGGCCCCACAGCCTTGGCAATGTTGCGCCGGTTCTCGGCAAAAACACCGGCATGGATGATTACTTCGCCTGGATGCGCAACAACTTCGATCCCTCGGTGACCTGGCGTGACTTGGAGTTTATTCGCAAAAACTGGAACGGACCGCTCATCATCAAAGGAATACTTGATGCCGAAGATGCCCTTGCAGCCGCCGCACTGGGTGCCGATGGAATCATCGTGTCCAACCACGGCGGGCGGCAGCTCGACGGAGTCTGGTCGGCCGCCCGCGCCTTGCCGTCCGTTGCCGCGGCGGTGGGTGATAAGCTGACCGTGCTGGCCGACGGCGGCATTCGCTCGGGCCTGGATGTTGTCCGGATGCTCGCCCTCGGCGCAAAGGGCGTTCTGCTCGGCCGCGCCTGGGCCTACGCCTTGGCCGGGGGAGGCGAGGCGGGTGTGGCCCATGTCCTCAAACTCATCGAGGCCGAAATGCGTGTCGCCATGGCGCTAACCGGCATCACGCGCGTCGATCAGATCAACGCGGGCATCCTTGCGCCGTCTTAAACCCTTAGACGTGACGCCCCCGGCCTGCCCAGAAAGTCGCGTCTCGCAACCACATTTGATGCGGTCTGCGTGTAAAGCCTTGGCTTGGAGCGGGCGAATATATTAGAACCCCTCCTCTGCGGCGAAGGCACATTCCTCTCGACGCTTCATAGTGTTTGTCGAGATAAATATGGCCGCCCACAATATCGTCGAACCGCCCGATGATTTGCCGCCGCTGATCGTCACGTCGTTCAAGGATGTCAGCTTCCTGGTCATCGACGACAGCGCCGTCAGCGTCGAGCTGATGGGAGGCGTGCTGCAAAGCGCCGCCGTCGGAACGGTGCGAAAGGCTAACAGCGTTTTTGCCGCCGCCGGTATTCTGGCCGACCAACAAACCAAAACCGCCTGCCTCATTTGCGATCATCATATGGAAGGCATGACGGGCCTAGCCTTGCTTCAACGTATTCGCGCCGGCCGCAATACCGTCGTACCCCGCGACATGCGGTTCATCATGCTGACAGGCGATACCAGTCCGGCATTGGTTCAGGCGGCGGCGAACCTCGACGTCAACGGCTTCATCAAGAAGCCCATCACGGTGGGCGCCGTCATGAAAACCATTCATTTGGCTTTCGGCAGAACGCTGCATCTCAAATCGGCGAACGATTACGCGAAAATCCCGTTGCCGGCCCACGCCAAGCTGTAGCGCTGCCACTGACCATCCGAGCACCGACCCGCATGATATCGAATTCAAGCGGTTGCCATATTCTAGATGGCCAGCGCGACGCGCTGAATAAACCAATAAAGGGCCACACATACCGTTCCCACCGAAACGCCTGTGCGCAGTCGGTTTGATGTTGCGAACTTGCCAAGCAGCAAATAGGCGCCGCCGATGAATACGAGTTGTCCGACTTCAACGCCAAGATTGAAGGAAAACAACGAAATAACCATATGGCCTGGCGGAATGCCAACGTCCTGCAGAGCGCTGGCAAAACCGAAGCCGTGGATCAACCCGAAAGCGCCGGTGATAACGGGGCGCTTCACAAGCCGCGAGCCCATGAGATTTTCGACTGCGACATAAATGATCGTCGCCGCGATGGCGGATTCCACGAGCGGTCCTGGCAGGCGAATAATGTCGAGCGTCGCCAACGATAGTGTCACACTGTGTGCAAGCGTAAAGGCGGTTATGGTCCAGATCAGCGATCGCAGACTGGACGCGCCCAAGAGCAGGCACATCAGGAAAGCCAGGTGGTCATAACCCGTGAAAATGTGCTCTACGCCCATGCCCGAGAAACTGCGAAGCACGTCAAGGGTTGGGCGCTCCGTCTGGAAACGAGCGACATCGCCATCGCTTTTGATCACCGCCTCGCCGTTGACGCCGGGACCAACTAAAGTCACGATCAACGGCGCCGGTTGATCCAGGAGCGCGCTCATGCGGCCGGTGACCTCGAAGTTTTGCACCGGACTCGCAAATTCCAAGTCAAGCGTTAGAAGAATGATGTGTTGATCGCCGGTGACTTCATAGCGCGTCAGCGTCATTTTTTCGGGCGCGGCGGGTCCGGTAAAGCTAAAGGCGTTTTTCAGCCGCGCGAACATCGTCTCTATGCCGGCATTCAGCTCGCCCTGACTGACAATGCCGTCGTTACTTTCGTCTAGACTAGTGATGCGTGTGCCGTCGAACATAATCTGAACGGCGGCATGTGTGCCGGCGAGTTCAATTCGCGCCGAGGCGACATCCATGCTGTGCGCCAGGGCGGGCAGGCGCGATGCCAAGGTTGCCAGATAGGAGATCGCGACGGCCACAACAAATAGCGGTAATCGCAGGATCATTTGGAGGGTTCGCGCGCTGCGGTCAGAACGAGATCGGCGCCGCCCTTTTGAATGTTAAGATTGGCGCCCCGTGACGCCGATCTACTTGCGATCTGATTGAAGATTTCCGCCGTATCACTTAGGCGCGGGAACCCCCGCGGCAAACCTGGCGCAGCGGCAAGGTCCAGTGCAGTCAAGCGCGCCGAGACCACATGGCCATCGCGGAATGATGCTGACAGTATCGCGCCTTGAGGCACAGGATCTTCGGCTGCGGGAGATGGTGTGTTGGATGATTCGGCGGAGGGTTCCGTGCCAAGGCGGCTGTCGGCGATAAAAGCGCCGAGGCCGTAGGCTACGAGACTGCCACCCTGTATTTCCACAGGACGCAGGCCGTAAGCCCCATGACCAATCACCAAGCCGGCGCCAGCATCGATGGCTGCACGCGCAAAACTCTCTACGAGCGCGGCCGGCTCATCGGCGGTATCGCCGTCTTCATTGCTATAGAGCGAAACGATCACCAGCGCAGCCGTCTTGCGCGCTTCTCTGATCGCAGCCAGCACTTCGGCTTGATCTTCGTGGTTGACGTCCGTGGTCGAGATATTACTTGCACCCAGTTCCAGGATCATACCGAAAGCATGTAGCGTTCCGTCTTGCTCGGGCGGCGGGCCGCCGATTTTAGCGCTTGAGTCGCGCAGCTTCGCAAAGGTCTCCGGATCGACTTGTGCCCGTTGGCTGTAGCGCAATGGATTAATGCCCGGACGCCCGGCGATTCCGGCGCGCGACGGCAATGCCGGATTTGGATCCTGATCGCGTGCGGACGTGGCGACACTAATGACCGCTACCGCGCCGCAGGGTGTCTGCACCCATCCCGGCGCGCGCGCGGCGGCCAGATCGACCCCAACTCCCGCCGAAGCTAGCTTATTTTTTTGAAGGATATTGCTGGTTTGCTCCAAACCCGGGAGTCCAAAATCATTCGAGCGTGTGTTGGACCGTGCGAATGCCGAGAAGCCCCAGCGACGAAATAAATGCGCATGTTGAGAACCGCCTACCGGGCTATTGGCTTCGGCATGTTCCGGTTGAACAAGAAGTGTCATGGCCAGGCTACCAATTGTCACGTTGCTGGCCGTCAGGAGATCACGGGTCTCGCCGGCGATACGTTCAGCCGGTGCGACGTCGGCTCCCATCATGATGTCGCCGACCGCGGCGACCGACAGTATACCGTCAGAACAGGTGCGACGTGGGGCGGAGTCTCGATTAGTTTGGAGAAAAACCGCGACGCCCAGGCCAACGACGACGAACGCAGCAACCCCGACGCCATTGATAATATTTTTAAGCATGGCTAACCGCATGTCCGGAGTAGGGGATAGATATATTGGGACAGGTCTGGCGCTGAACCCGCGCAAAGTTAAGGTACATGTTATGGAGGTTCAATGCGAAAGCGGCCTGGCCAGGATGCGCCGGCGCGCCTACCCGTCAACGGCTTCATTAAGACGCCCCTTACCGTTGGCGCCGCCATGAAAACCATTCATTTGGCATTCGGCAGAACGCCGCTCCTCGTCCCGCCTTACCCACCTTATAAAATTATATAATATGTAGAGATGCGAAGCGCCCGTCATATAGATGGATGCAAGGCGTCGGCTGGAGGACCAAGACCGGACCTAAGGCGGAGCCTAAAGAAATTGCGGTTTTTATAAAAAAGCCGGAGGGTCAAATGGCCGTTCCGGCATCTATAATTTGCTTGACGAGGTGCACAAATATCACGCTTTGGCGCCCATGAATGACGGGGATTTCCCCCTGGCGCCTTGTATGCAAAAGATGTTTACTGCTCTTCCTTTCGTGTATTCTAGGTTACAAAAATATCAGCACGTTTTACCGTGATATATCTAAACTCTGCGGAGCAGGACGAGTCTGCAGGCTTAGAGATGTAGTGGCGACGTGTCGCAGCACAGACGCTTCGGGAGGGGCCAACCATGTATACCGTCATTAATGCTTCCAATTCCTTTTCATCTCGCGTGAAGAAACCTGTCGTCGCGATGTTCGCGGCGGCGATGCTGCTGTCGTCCACTGCGATGGTAGCTCTCGCCGGCCAGGCGGCCGCTCCGGCCCCCGCTGGCCCGCCCAGTCCGCTTCAGGACTTTTCGCTCGTGACCTTGGGCGATAGTCTAATCAGCACGCGGACGACCTCGGAACTCGACAATCCGAAGTTCCTTGCCGTGGTCAAAGCGATCAAGGAAGGCGACGCTGCCTTCACCAACTTCGAAGAAGTCATGCCCAAGCCGGGCACTTCGCCGGCCGCGCTGAGCGGCGACACATATATGTCTACGTCCCCCCATCATCTCCAAGACCTCATCGATATGGGGATTAACTTGATCGGGCAGGCGAACAACCACGTCTACGACTACGGCCCGCAGGGCTTATTGGACACCATCGAGGAGACGGACAAACTCAAGGGGGTTGCTGCCTTTGCCGGCGTCGGACGCACGTTGGGCGAAGCCCGTCAGCCGTCTTTCTTTGCATCGCTTCACGGGCGGGTCGCCCTTATCGACGCCGCGTCCTCGTTTAACGAAGACGCCGTCGCCGGCGATCCCCGCCCCGATATGCCCGGCAGGCCGGGTCTCAACCCGATACGCTATGTCACCACGTATAACGTGGATCAGGCGACATTCGATGTCTTGAAGTCGATACAGGGCCGCCCGGGCGTTGCCGGACGCTACGATCAGGGCACCGGCGCTGTAGGTTGGTGGGGCGCTCGCGAAGCGCAACCGCGCGGCCCGGACATTCTCGTCGCCGGCGGTCGGACCTATCGCTTAAGCGACAAGCCAGGTGTGGTCAGAAAGCTCTTCCAGCATGACATGGATGCGATCGCTCGTAACATCAAAGACGGTAAGGCGCGCGCCAGCTATGTGCTGACCAGCATTCACAACCATGAAAACGGTGTGGAGCCGTTCCCCAATCCAGACCCGGCTTTGGGCGTGCCGACTACGACCGCGGACTTTATGATCGAGTTCGCCCATGCCGCCATCGACGCCGGCTCGGACGTTTATTCGGGCACCGGCCCGCACACGCTGCGCGGCATTGAAATCTACAAAGGCAAGCCCATCCTCTACAGCCTGGGTGATTTGTTCATGCAGAACGATCTGGTCAGGATCATGCCGACCGAATTCTACAATCGGTATCAGCTTGGACCCGAGACCACTCCCTCCGAGGGATTTGCCGCGCGCGGCGGCTATGAAAATATCGAGTTGTCCGAGTCAGTAGTGGCGAAGACGCTCTTCAAGAATGGCAAGCCCGTGGAAGTGAAGCTTACGCCGATCTTGATGCGCTTGAAGGTTCCGGGGAATGAAGGCCGTTACGGCATCCCTGAAATCGCGGATGCGACGACGGGGGCTAGAATCCTCGGCCGCTTGCAGCAGATGAGCAAGCCGTTCGGTACGACGATTACTATTCGTAACGGTATCGGCTACATAGCGATTGCTCAGTAATAAGGATCTAAATGGCGGGCCGTACGCAGTCATGCGCGCGGCCCGTCTGCTCACCTTACGGGAGAAGTTAAGCGCGAGACCGAGGGTGAGTTCTTCCCGTGAGGGGAACAGACAATTTTTTTTGAGGAGAAGGCTATGAAATTTTTTGAGGGGGAAACCATGAAGAGAACAGCAGTATCAGCGCTCTTGTCCGGCACCAGCCTGATGGCTCTCAGCTTCGCGATGATATCAACCGCGGCTCACGCCCAAGACCAGCAGGCTGCCGTCGACGAAATCGTCGTCACAGGTAGCCGTCTGACCACCGGTTTCGAAACACCGACACCCGTAACCGTCATGAGCCAGGAAGCCCTCCTGGCTGCCTCGCCGAACGGCATCGCCGACGCGCTGGCGCAAACCCCGGCTCTGTCGACCTCCTTGCTGAGCTCGACGCCCGCGACGGCCGCCAACGGCAACAACGGTCAGTCCATTCTGAACCTGCGTAACCTCGGCGCCAACCGTAACCTGGTGTTGCTCGACGGCCGCCGCACGGTTGCCAGCAACCAGCAGGGCACCGTCGACTTGAACACGCTGCCGCAAAATCTGGTCAGCCGCGTTGACGTGGTGACCGGCGGTGCGTCGGCGTCCTACGGTTCGGACGCCGTGGCCGGCGTTGTCAACTTGGTCCTCGACAAGCAGTTCTCCGGTGTGAAGGGTGACGTTGGTGGCGGTATCTCGCGTCTTGGCGACTTGCCGATCATGAAGGCCTCGCTCGCGACCGGCTTTGGCATGTTCGACGAACGTCTGCACATTATCGCCAGCACCCAATGGTTTCGTCGTCAGGGCCTCGACGCTCTCGATACCACACACAGAAAGTGGTTCGACGACGCGAAGGGCTTGATTCCGCGCTCGCCGGTCGTTGCCGGCCAGTCCACCAACGTCATCGTCGACCATATTCGCAACGCGATTGGTTCAAGTGGCGGTCTTATCACCGCCAGCACAGCCGGCACGGTCGCTGCGACCACCCCGGCTAATATGCTGAAAGGCATTGCCTTCGATGGCAACGGCCAGCCGGTCACCTTCAATTACGGCACGCAAGTCGGTTCCACTTACATGAGCGGCGGCGACGGTGCGCGCCCCAATATCAGCTTCGCGCCTGATGAACGGCGTAGCGCCAACTTCTTGCACGGCGAACTCGTCGTCACGGACACCATCACCGCGTGGGCCGAAGCAGGCTATTCATATGCATTCACCCACAGCGGCAACGAAGTCTCGGCCCAAACCGGTGCGTTCGCGGCAACCATCTTTAGCGGCAACCCGTATATCCCGGCACCGATCCAGGCCACCATGACGGCGGGCGGCATCAAGTCGTTCACCCTCGGCCGCTATACGACGGAATTCGACCTGATCGGCATTGACTTGAAGACCCGCGTCTTCCGGCAAGCCGCTGGCATGGACGGCGCTTCGCTGTTCGGTATGGATAACTGGAAATGGAACGTTTCGTTCTCCAACGGCCGTACCAGCCAGTACGCGCCTGAAACCAACCTGCCGATTACGCCGAACTACTTCGCCGCGGCCGACGTGGTTGTTCATCCCACGACCGGAAAATACGTTTGCCGTTCGCAGTACTATGATGCCGCTGGCAACTTCGTCGCCGCCGGCACGGGCGTGAGCCCGAGCTGCGTACCGATGAACTTGTTCGGTGATGGGTCAATTACCAAAGCGGCGGAGGATTACGTCGTTGGTGATTCCTGGAAGCGCCTGGTCCTGAATCAGCGCGTGTACCAAGCCAACATCTCCGGCGATCTCGGGGAAAACTTCCAACTGGGCGCCGGTCCGATCGGCGTCGCCACGGGCTTCGAATACCATACGGAGTCCGCGGGCCAGACCACCGACGCGCTTTCGCCCACCGACGTGACAACGGCCGTCGCCGCGGGCATCCGTGGTATCCCCTCGGCCCGCATCGGTGTGGGAGTCGGACCATATCGCTTCTATAATCCGAAGCCCTTCAGCGGCAAATTCAACGTGAAAGAAGGCTTCGTCGAGTTCGGCGTGCCGCTCTTGAAGGATCTTCCCTTTGCTGAATCGTTGTCCGCTCAGCTCGCGGGCCGCTGGACCGACTACAGCGTCTCCGGCACGGTGTACACCTGGAAGACCGGCCTTGATTACCAGGTCGTCCCGGATGTGCGGCTCCGCGGCACCGTGTCACGCGACATCCGTGCGCCCACCCTGTTGGATCTGTACAACAGCTCCACGCAGGCCAACAACACCAACCCGTTCCCGTGTCAGACCTGTACGACTCAAGTCGTCGGAAACGCGGCCGGCGTCATCACCACGCCGACCCTGGTTGTCTCCAACATCGGCAACTTGAACTTGGTGCCGGAAAAGGCCCTGACACAGACCTACGGCGTCGTCGCCACTCCGACGTTTGCGCCTGGACTGTCCCTGTCGGTCGATTACTACAAGATCAAGATCGATGGTGCGATCCAAGCGGCGGGAACGGCGACCATTCTTAAGAACTGCTACGAGCTGCAAATCCAGTCGTACTGTCCGCAAGCGGTCTATACGCCGCCGGCCGGCGTCGTACGGTCGACGGCCAACCCGGGCTCGCTGATCATCTATAACCAGTCTATTAACTACAGCACCTCGGTTGTGGCGGGATTGGACATCGAAGCCAACTACAAGATGGAATTGTTCGGTAATCCGTTGGGCTTTCACTTGCTGGCGAACCACATCATGAAGGACTACAGCCAGGCTCCGAATGCCGCCGCGGTCAGCTCCGTGGGGCTCGACACAAGCCCGAACTGGCGTCTCAGTGGATCGGTTCAGTACAATGTGGCTGGTTGGGGAATTCAGTTCCAAGAGCGTTACATCTCGTCGTCTTTGATGAGCAACACGCTCCTGGAACCGACGGGTACCAACGAAAACGACATCCCGGCGTATTGGATCTCGGACTTGAACCTGACCTATGACATGGCAAACTTGTTCGAAAGCATGGGTTCGGGCAATCAGTTCTATCTGACGGTCAACAACCTGTTTAACAAACAGCCGCCCGTTGACTTGTCTCCGCCGACGACCTTCTCGCAGCCGACCAACCGTAGCGTCTACGACGGTATCGGCCAGTTCTTCAACTTCGGTGTTCGCTTCAAGTTCTAACGTCTATCATCGGGCTCCTCGTTCGCGAGGGGCCCGGTTCTATTTTCAGCATACCGTCGGCTCCAATCGCATGGGGCCGACGGATAGTTTCAGCAGGGAGGCTAGAAACGTCATGGCAAAGTATTCCCCGGAAAAATTTGGCGTGATATTTGGCCTTGCGGCCTCCGCGGCGTGCGGTTTCCTGCTTTCTTCCAACGCATGGGCGGCCGACGCCCTCACATGCAATTTGTCCGCCTATAAGGCGCAAACCGGGTTGACTGCGGCCGCCGACGGTTCGGCGTTGGTCGTGACTTGGAACGGCGAAGGCGATCAGGAGTTGCGTTTGCGTATGTCAATCAACGGCGGCACGCCGACGATTGAAGAGCTTGCCCTGCGTCGCGGCACCGGAGCCTGGGGTGCGCTGGGCACCAATCTCACACCCGATTTCGCTGTCACCACGGGCTTGCGCCGCATGTCCAATCAGCAGCTCGAGCCGCTGCGTGGCTTGGGTGTGAAAATCACGCAAGAGGAACTCAACAAGTATCGCTGGGATCCGTTCTGGGACGCTCCCCTCGATATGCGCGAGCCGCGCCGTGGACCCAACGGCTTCCAGGGCAACCCGCCGCCCGTCGAAGGCGTGCCCGGCACCGATCAACCCGGCCTACCGCGTAAGGCCGAAGAAGTTCAGCGTTCAGAAGCGGTCTTCGCGGCGTCGAACTGCAGCGTGACCTCTGAGGGCGGACGTCTCACCGTTTCATATCCGGGCGTGAAGCTCGGCGTGTTCGACGGCGCTCTGCAATACACGGTTTATAAGGGCACTAACCTGGTTAAACAGGAAGTGGTGGCCACGACTAAAACCAATTGGGTCGCCTACAAGTACGACGGTGGCTTGAAGGGCTTTAAGATCAACGCGGACTCGCGCGCGCTCTGGCGCGACATTTCGAACACCTGGCAAAGCTATCGCTTCGGCGGCCAGCGTAATGAAGACCGCGTGCCGCTCATGGCCTCCAACCGCCTTGTCATGGCGGAGCAGGGCAACGCCGGCTCGATCGGAGCGTTTCCGCCGCCGCACAAGTTCTTCTGGTCGCGCGAAGTCGCCACCATCGTCGGCTATAACTGGTACCGCAAGGACAGCGACACCACGTACGCCATCGGTATCCGCCAAAACGACCACGAGGATCTGGACGAAGAAGAGTACCAGGCCAACTGGACGCTCTATAGCGCGCGTCCCGGCACGCAACAGCTGATGACGGTGTTTCTCTATCCGTCGCTGGCTTCGGGCGAAGAAACCGCGAAGCAGGTGCTCGCCTTCACGCACGACGATAAATACAAGCATGTGTCCGGCTACCAGGTCATGCAGCACCACTATCATATGGACTTGGGTCAGCGCCTGATAGAAGCCAAGAACATGAGCGCGTTCTTGCCGGACCTCGAAGCCATCAAGTCGCTGGGCGTTAACATCGTTAGCCAGATTGACTCGGTTCAGATCCAAGGCTTCTCGATGACCGGTGAATTGCGTCCGCCGGCGGCGGGTGGACCGCCGCGCCGTAACATTCTTCCGATCACGGCCGCGTCGATCGAAGGCGCCAAGCGCAGTTCGGACAAAAACTTCCTCGTGCTCGCCAACCAGGAAGTGTTCGGCAGCCCGCTCGGCGGCCACACCGATCTGTTGTTCTCGAAACCGGTGTTCTGGGATCAAGCCAATCCCGGCCAGCCCTTCGAAGAAACGATTGCGCCTTACGGTAAGGTTTACCACATCGGCAGCGCCGGCGACTTCATCAAGATGGCTGAAGCCGAAGACGTGCTGATTTCCATGCCGCACCCGCGCACGAAAGGGTCCACGGGGTTCCCGGATGCGATCAAAGACAAAGAATATTTCCAAAGCCCCAACTATCACGGCTTCGGCCTGCGCTGGGGCATGGGCATCGACGGATCGGAACGTAAGACGTGCGAGATCCGCTGCCTGCCTTTGATCGATGATCTGTCCAACTGGACCGTCGATAAGGCGATCCCGCTGAAGTATGCGATCTCGATCTCGGAAGTCCGCTGGCAGCAGCCGGGCGACGACATTTACGGCAGTTCGCCCATCACCTACGTCAAGCTGGCCGACCTGCCGCCGCCGACGAACCCGAAGCCGGTCATCGATGCGCTGATGAAGGGTGACATGTACATCACCACGGGTGAAGTGCTTGTCACCAACTACGAAGTCCGCGGTACAGGGAATAACCGCACCATCGTTGCGGACCTGGAGTGGACCTTCCCGCTGGACGAAATTGAAATCGTCTGGGGCGACGGCAAGAAGACCGGCCGTCAGACCATCTCCACCAAAGACCTGCCGCCCTTCGGAACGCATCATTTTGAAATCCCTTTCGATGCGCGGGGCAAGAAGTGGGTGCGCTTCGCGGCGTGGGATTCGGCCTACCAGGGTGCAATTCTACAGCCCCAACGTCTAGGCGCGATGCCCGCGAAAAAATAGGGCGGGATGCCCCAGCTTCGGCGGTGGCAACTGTAACGCTGATTGAGGTGATGCCATGACCACCATTTTTGGAAGGCTGGCAGCCGCCGGCTTGCGGACTTCCGTGCTCTTGGGCGCCCTGTTTGGGACGTTCGCCGTCGCTCAAGCGGCCAATACCACCACCCTCGGCGATTTCTGGGCCGAGCCACCCACGTTGATCTCGCTGGGGTTCGAGTGGCGCATCGACGGCGATGATAATCGCAATGCCAAAGTCGACGTCGATTACCGGAAAAAGGGCGAGGCCCAGTGGCGCAAGGGCATGGCCCTGGTACGGTCCTCCGGTGAATACATCGGCCCCATTGGCCCGCAGCGGGAAGACTTCCATCCCGACCCGATGGACTACACGGCGCCCAATATGTTCGCCGGCAGCCTGTTCAATCTGCAGCCCGACACTGAATATGAAGCCCGCTTTGTCGTGGCCGATCCCGATGGCATAACGGGCGAGGCGACCAAAACCGTTACCGTCCGCACGCGCAAGGAGCCTGTTCCGGCGGCGGGCGGCAAGGTCTATCACGTTTACCCGATCGGCTGGGAAGGCCCCAAGCAACAACCCGCCTTCACTGGCCTGATGGAAGCTTATTATCAGGGTGCGGCCAGTTCCGATTTTCAGGGCACGTTCCCGCCGCGCGTTGTGGCGGGTGATATCATTTTGGTGCACACGGGCGAATATAAGTCGGATCGCACACGTTATCTGAACGGCCTGCCACATCCCGGATACAACGCGCTGTCGACCTTGTTCGACGGAACCTATTACCTCACGGCCGACGGCACAGCCGACAAGCCCATTGTCATCAAAGCCGCCGGCGACGGCGAAGTAATTTTCGACGGTGATGACGCTCAGACGTTCTTTAACCTGATGGGCGCCGACTACAACTATTTTGAAGGCATCACTTTCCGGAATGCGAACTTGGTGTTCCTCATAGGCTACAAGGACATCATCGGCTCTAGCGGCTTCACCCTTAAGAATTCGCGGCTCTATGACATCGGCCGCGGCGTTCAGGCCGACTGGTCCGGCTCCAAAAATATCACCATTCTCGATAACAGTTTCATCGGGCGTCACGACCCGAAAAATGTCGTCGGCTGGAACGGCCAATGGCTGAAGCGCGCCGCGGGTTATGAAACCCTCGGCGGCCCAGAGGGTTCCGAATATGGGGTCAAGGTTTATGGCCAGGGTCACGTCGTGGCCTACAATTACTTTGCCAATTGGCATGACGGCCTCGACATCACCACTTACGGCGATCCCGACGGCACGCCCAATGAAATCCGCGACCGTGTGCCGGTCTCGATTGATTTCTACAACAACGACTTCTTCAACATGGGCGACAATTGCATCGAAACCGATGGCGGCGCCCATAACATTCGCGTTTTCCGTAACCGCTGCTACAACTCGGTCGGCGGCGCGCTCAGCGCGACCCCGTTGGCCGGAGGGCCAGTCTATTTTTTCCAAAACCTGGTCTACAACACGTCAACGGGTGCGGCGACCAAGTACAGCTCTTCGGTAGGGACCTTGACCTTCCAAAATACGCTGATCGGTGATGTGCGCGCCAACGCGCCCGGCCTACACTTCACCAACAATCTCATTCTCAGCAACGGCGCCGGTGCGATCTTCTCGATCACCTCGCAGACAAACTATTCGACGTCGGACCATAACGGCTTCCGGCCCAATGACGCCGCTGCCAGTTCCTTTGAATGGAGCACGCCGCCGCCGGATGTCGCCTATGCGCGGGAACCGGACAAGGTTGAAAAACGCACTTACAAGACGCTGCAGGAATATGTGGCGGCCTCGGGGCGCGACAAGAACAGCGTTCTGGTCGACTACAACATCTTCACCAAGGCCTTGCCGCCCGACCGTAAAGACGTTGAAAAGGTCTACGCGCCGGAAGACTTCAATTTCACGCTAAAGCGAGGCGCTGCAGCCATAGACGCCGGCGCGGTCATGCCTAACATCAATGACGGATTCACCGGCAAAGCGCCGGACTTGGGTGCCTATGAAAGCGGCCAACCGCTTCCGCACTACGGTCCGCGCACGCCTGTGCCCGGCAAGCCATGGGGCGATCAAACGGTCCGCTCGCTCGCGGGTCCTCCGGCCGGTAAGTAGGCTTGCAGCCTCAGATATTGGATCATGTCTTTTTATGAATGTATTAACCGCCATCAAAACCCGGGCGTCCGCCGCCGCGCTTGGCGAACCCGGACCGACTCCCGAGCAGCTTGAAGCGATCTTAGGTGCCGGCATTTGCGCGCCCGATCACGGCCGGCTCTCGCCGTGGCGGTTCGTCGTGCTAACGGGCGCCGACCGGAAAATCCTTGCCGATGCCTGGGCGGAAATGCGCTTGCGCGTGTCGCCTGAGACGTCCAAAGCAGACGCGGAAAAGGAAGGCCAAAAGGCCATGCGCGCGCCGACCATCGTCGTTGTTGCGGCCCGGGTCAACGTCCCGCACAAAGTCCCTGCCATCGAGCGCGTTGTCGCTGTGGGCGCCGCCGTTCAAAACATGTTTCTCGCCGCCCACGCTTTGGGCGTGGGGGCCATGTGGAAAACCGGCGAAGCCGCTTATGACGATAAGGTCAAAGTTGCGCTTGGCCTTGCCGCCACCGACCAGATCGTCGCATTTCTCTATCTGGGAACCACGCTTTCCAAAGGCAAGCCGCGCGAAGACAAGCTCAGCGACTATATCATCAAGGCCTAGTCTTTCCATGCAAGCGCCGCAAGACCAATCTTTTCCTGAAATCCGAGAGTCGGTTCGCCGGCTCTGTGCGCAATTTCCCGGCTCCTATTGGCAGGCGCTGGACCGCGACCGGATTTATCCAAAGGACTTTGTGAAAGCCCTGACGCGCGAAGGCTTTCTGTCGATCTTGATTCCCGAAATGTACGGCGGCTCGGGCCTCGGTTTAGGCGCGGCCACGGCCGTGCTGGAGGAAATAAATCGCTCGGGCTGTAACGCCGGTGCGTGTCATGCGCAGATGTACACCATGGGAACGCTGCTGAAGCACGGCAGCGCCGAACAGAAATCCAGATATCTGCCGAAGGTCGCCTCTGGTGAATTGGCGCTCCAGGCCTTTGGCGTCACCGAGCCCAACAGCGGCACCGATACCACGCGCATCACGACCTTTGCGCGCCGGGACGGCAACCGCTACATCGTCAACGGTCAGAAAATCTGGATCAGCCGCGCCGAATATTCCGACCTGATGGTCCTGCTCGTGCGCACGACGCCGCGCGACCATGCCGCCAAGCCCAGCGACGGCATGAGTGTCCTGCTGGTGGACTTGCGTGAATCTGTCGGCAAGGGCCTGACCATCCGCCCGATCCGCACCATGCTCAACCACGCCACCACCGAGCTCTTCTTTGACGACCTCGCTGTGCCGGTCGAGAATTTGATCGGTGCGGAAGGCGAGGGGTTCCGCTACATCCTCGACGGCATGAACGCCGAGCGCATTCTCATCGCCGCCGAGTGCATCGGCGACGGCCGATTCTTCATCGATCGCGCGTCGGCCTACGCGACCGGCCGCCAAGTCTTCGGCGCACCCATCGGCCGGAATCAGGGCGTGCAGTTTCCGATCGCGCGCGCTCACATCCAGGTGTCGGCCGCCGCCGCCATGGTCGACAACGCCGCGGCGCTGTTTGATGCCAGCAAGCCCTGCGGCACGGAAGCGAATATGGCCAAGCTTCTGGCGTCGGAAGCCTCCTGGTACGCGGCTGACATGTGTATTCAGACGCACGGCGGCTTTGGTTTTGCCGAGGAATACGATATCGAGCGCAAATTCCGCGAAACCCGGCTCTACCAGGTGGCGCCGATCTCCACCAATCTGATCTTGTCGCATGTCGCGACCCACGTGCTTGGTCTGCCCAAATCCTTTTAGGCGTTTATTAAAATTCTTTTTAAATATCTTTAGGCGCATAAAGAGGCGGGCCTTTACCGGCGCTCCACCAGAACGTGCGTTTTTGCGCCTTTTTGGCTCAATTTGACCATTCACGATATCGCGGGTGTTACAGGGTGTTGCAAAGTTGACCTCGGTTGGATTTGACGGGACTTGGCCCTAACCCTACATTGGCTCCTATAAGTCCGACCGGAATGTGCCGCCGTTTATTTCGGCTGCTGGTTGGGTCGTCGGAGGGGAGTCCGGCGCGCTTTTCACACAAGGTTTGGACATGAAATTGATTTCGAGACGCAAAGCCCTGCTCGGTGGAGTTGCCCTGTGCACGGTCGCTGGTTTTGCGCGTGCTGCTTTTGCCAATGGCGACGACTTCTTCGGCGCCGACGAAATTCCCGGCAAACCGGTTTTTCTGTATTTCGGTACGGTTAAGTCTGATGACGGCAAATACCTGGAAGGCGTCGAAGTGACGCTAAATATTGCCGACCCGCCGATGAGTCTCGTCACCTATTCCGACATTCTGGGCCGCTTCCGGACCTTGGACGCGGGACGAACTTTGACCGACATGGGCTACGAAGTGGATCCCAAGGGCATCACGGTCGGCGTGGCGCGCGGCGGCTACCGTCAGATTCGGCTCCTCAGCCGCGCTCCGGCCAACGCCAAGCTCGGCAATGCCTATGAGATGAACTTCGTCATGACCAAAGACGACACGATGCCGGACCCACCGGCGCGCCTGAACATCGATTAGCGCCTCAGCTTCCACTCAGATTCTCGCTTTTTTTTTGCTTTGCGCCGCTATCGGCGATGGCTCTGCATTGCCTGATTTAAATATGACGGTTACATTCCGCCTCCAAATGGCGGGGACCTGCGCCCCCGGGACGTAATTGGTCGATTTCCGTTAAAGGGGACTTTTTTGCGAAACATTACAGTCTGGCGGATCATCGCGCTCAGCGTGCTGGTCGGGGGTTCTCATTGTGCCTGGGCCCAGCGCGCCAACGAAAATGCGCTGGAATCTGCTCAGGACGCCTTCGGCACTACGGTTGGTAACGAGTCCATCGGCCTATACACGCCACGAGACGTGCGCGGGTTCGATCCCGTGCAGGCCGGCAACGTGCGCGTGGAAGGTCTCTATTTCGACCGGCAACAGCCAAGTCCCCAGGAGATTTTTATCAGTACGCTGGTGAGCGGATCGACGATGCGTGTCGGAATTAGCGCGCAGTCCTACCTGTTTCCGGCTCCCACCGGCATTGCCGATGTGCATTTGCGGATTCCGGGGGAAAAGCAGGTCACCAGCGCCGTTGCGGGCTATGGACCTTACGAGCGCTATTCCATCGAGGTTGATAGCCAGATTCCGCTGATCGCCGACCAACTCGGCCTTAGTCTCGGCGGCGGTTACATCCGCGATGACACCAATGACGTTGCCTCCCCGAATGTTTACACTGGCGCTGCGGTTGCACGCTGGCGGCCAACCGACGATCTCGAGATCATTCCCTTCGGCGGCTATAAATACACTGACGGACGCAGAAACCGATCCGCCATCTTTACCGCCGGGCCGTTTTTGCCGCCAGAGATCCCCCGTCACGTGTTAATCACGCAGCCTTGGACAATAAACCTCGAGACCGATGCGAACTATGGCGTCATCGCAAATGCGGCGCTGTCAGATACTTGGCGGTTGCGCGCGGGTCTGTTCCGTTCCCTGGTCGTGCGCGAGAAATTCTTCGCCAATCTTTTTCAGAATACGCAGCAGGACGGGACGACTCAGTACTCGGTCGTGGCCTATCCGCGCCAGGAGTATGGCTCGTTCTCCAGTGAAGTGCGCTTGTCGGACACCATAACCAGCGGCGACTGGCGTCACACCTTCACTGCCGCGCTACGTGGACGCATCGCGCAGAAAGTGTTCGGCGGTTCAGTCTCCAAGTCTATGGGAACCGTGGTCCTGGGTGAGTTGACGGAAGTTCCGAAACCGGCCTTCGTCTTTGGTCCAACCAGTCACGACAAAGTAAATCAAGGCACCGGTGGCCTTGCCTACAACGCCATTTGGGCCGGCGTCGGTGAGTTCAGTGTTGGCCTGCAAAAGACATTTTATCACCGGACGCTCAACCCGCCGACCGGGGCCCAAACTGCTACCAGCGACAGTTCGTTCCTGCCCAATGCGACACTCGCCGTCCATGTTCTGGATAACCTCACGGCGTTTGGTAGCTATTCACGCGGATTGGAAGAGAACGGTGAAGCGCCTAATGCAGCGGCCAATCGCGGTGAAGCTTTGCCGGTCGTGCTCACATCGCAGATTGATGCCGGCTTGCGCTACGCCGTTGCGCCGGGCGTGAGCGCCATCGTCACTGCCTTCGAGATCAAGAAACCTTATCTCGGTTTAGACAACACCAATTTATTCACGACGGTCGGCGACGTCCGTCATCGCGGTATCGAGGTTTCGCTGGCGGGTAAGATGGCCGAGGGTTTGAATGTCGCAGCCGGCGCAGTCTTCCTGCAGGCGCGCCTCTCGGGCTTGCTCGTGGACCAAGGCAAAATCGGCCGTATTCCCATTGGCCGCACACCGCGCTTCGGCCGCTTCGATGTCGAGTACGGCCCGCCGTCGTGGAAGGGTCTCTCAGCCGACATGCAGCTTGAATATCGCTCCAAGCGCGTCGCCACAGCCGACAATCTTGCATTCATCCAAGGGCGCGCGATCGTCAGCCTTGGGGGGCGATACCGATTCAAGGTTGGCGATGCGCCAGCGTCTCTGCGTGCCCAGGTCAGGAATATCACCAATACCTTCCGGTGGGACATCAATCTCAACCAGTTCGCCTTTGTGCCCGAGGAGAAGCGCCGCTATTCCTTGACCCTTGCGGTCGATTTCTAGTCAGCCAGTTTCTGAAGTCAGAATTTTTGCATTCAATACGGGCGCGCGCCCGCAGTCGGGCGGGCGCAGAGGCAACATAGCCATCCAGGCCAAAGACCCCGCCGGATCGCTATCGCCACTCAGTCTGAAGCGGCCACGGCGTCAATCAGCCTGCGCAGGGCAACCGAAGCCCCGCCGGGTTGGGCGTTCAGCCAAGCCCAATGGCGGGGCAGCAACGTTACCTCACGCGCAACCACGCCGAGTCTGGGCCGCCCCCGCCCAGGCGATTGGACCGCTTCTGGTGTGCCGCTTTGGCTTTGAGGGTGGTTGTTCATCTCTGAATATTACCCGGGTATAAATAGGGCGTCAATATTACCCGGGTAATATAATCGTCCCGCCTCTTGGTAAGGTTTTGCAAAGGCCCAGCTGGTAAGGCAGGACCATGCCAGATATTACCCAACCCGAGACCATGCCTACGGTTCAGCGCCGGCTTGAAGGTCAAAGCCAGGGTCGCGACGCGCCGCGTGGGCAGCCGCTGAAGAAGGTGGCGGCGACCTATCAGGAGGTCGCGCGCACCAAGCCGATGGACGACCGCATTACCATCCTGGGCATCCCGGTCGAGCAGATCACGCCTGTGACCCAGGCGGCCTTAGCGGGCCTCGTGGCCGAGATCAATCATCTCCGGAGTCAGGTGAAACGCCACGAGCGTTCGGCCGAGAAGCGCAGCAGCGGACAGGCGCAGCAGACTGAGGCTGCCATCCTCGAATTGGAAGCGTTCCTGCGCATGCTCGGTGCCACGCTTGGTCAACCTCCGGGGGAGGGCAACAGCTGGATCATCGTGCTGGTGCATGTCGCAACCTACGAAGACATCCGGCGCAGCTCCGGCCTTTTGGCAGCCAATAGCGCCTTGGCCGAAGTCGCCCACCGGCTCAAAGATGCGCGTATCAGCACGGCAACCATTCAACCGATGATCAGTGTGGATTCACCTGCTTCGCCGTCCAGCGTTACGACGTCGGTCGCGGCGATGGAGCCGGCGTCGGTGCCGTTTGTTCTGCTGGGATATGCTGGCGGGTCCAACATCGCCGGTGTAACCGCGGTGCCCATAGACAGCCTCGATACCGCGGTTGTGGCCAAGTCCGTGCGCGCGCATTTGTCGGCCAGCGGCTACGGCGTGGGCGGCATCGACATGGCCCTGGACATGACGGTTGCGGCGGCAGCGGTAGGATCGGGTGAAAGCGCCTTACTCGCCTTGGGTCGTGTCGATCATCAGCTGCGGACAAATTAGATAGCTAAGCGATAATGTCCGGAATCATACTCCCGCGCAGCGAGGTGATCTGGTCCTTCAGCGCCAGTTTGCGCTTCTTCAAGCGCCCCATCTTGATCTGATCGAAGTCGCTCTGACCGCGCAGATTATTGATGACGTCATCCAGGTCACGGTGCTCAAGCTCCAATTCGGCGAGCTTAACTTTCAACTGTTCCTGATCCCATTGCATGACGTGGCGGGCGCTGTCCGGCTTATCACCGCGGGGAGCCTGCGGCGCCGCGGTTATTAATATTAATGTCTGCCGGAACCCGGGCCCGGCTTGGTAACCGGTGTTGGCTCCGTTCCCCACATTTTAATGAGTTTATACCCTGGCTGGCTTGAAAGTCGAACGTCCTAGCGCGCTGCTATAGGGCGGCAAACCCTCGGCCAAAACCTCCGACTCCGGGGCAGTGCCGCCAAAAAAGGTGTTTTTCAACCTTTTTTCCCGCCGTCAATTTCATTTGCATTCAAGGCCTTGAGGCAAGCCCTGGAATTGGGGGGGTGGCGAGGAGTAAAATAACACGATTGTGAACACGGATTGGAGGTAGCAATCAATGGGTCAGGACGCACGGTACGAAGCTCTTCGAACCAAGCACGCTGAAATCGAACACATTCTCATCGAAGAAGAACGACGACCACCGCCGAACTTCGACCTCGTTCACGAACTCAAAAGAAAGAAGCTGAAGATAAAAGACGAGCTGCAACGCGCTGTTGTCAGTTAGAGCTTTTAGTATACGCTCAGCCGATTGCCGAACCGCCGGGGCAAGCACGGAGACTCGACGTGCCCGGAACGGGGCGGGGTAGGATCCCAGAAATTTAAGGCCCATCGCCGGATGGGCCTTTTTTTTGCGTCCTTAGTTGACGGCTGACGGCGGCGCTTCACCGCTGGGTGCTGTTGTATCCGTCGCAGGCGCTGACTCCGCTTGCGGCGCGGCTGCGGCTTCGGCCGCAGCCTTGGCTTCCCGTTCGCGCCGGTTGATTTCGCGCTGTTTCGCCTTGGCGGCGTTGCTTGCGCGGCGTTGGGCGATCACCACGGCCTTTTCAAGCTCGGCCTCGGTGCATAGGCCCAGGGTTACCGGGTTCTGCGGTTTAATGTTGGTGGCGTTCCAGTGGGAACGGTCGCGCACGCTCAAGATCGTCGGCTTGGTGGTGCCGATCAGGCGGCTTAGCTGCGCGTCGGTCAGATCGGGATGATGCTTCAAAAGCCAGGCGATGGCGTCGGGACGGTTCTGACGTTTGGACACCGGCGTATAACGCGCGCCTTTGGACCGTGCCTTGGGCAGCGGGATATCGGTCTTATTCATCTTGAGCTTGAACTTCGCGTCGGTCTGGGCGCGGTCGAGTTCGTCCTGAGTCAGCTGTCCGTTGGTGATCGGATTCACGCCGACGATGCCCACCGCCACTTCGCCGTCGGCGATGGCCTGGACTTCAAGTTCATGCATGCCGGTAAAGGCGGCGATCTGTTCAAACGACAGTGCGGTGTTTTCCACCAGCCAGACGGCCGTTGCCTTCGGCATTAGAGGCAGCGACATAGGAGTTTCCTTTCGGATTTCGGGGCGGTCCACGCGTGGTAGGAGAAATGGCAAAACCAATCCCCCCAGCCCCGGAGCAGGCAACGGGGCCGAACCGCATATATTCTCAGGCTATATATCGGGTTTCCGGCGGTGGGGTCAAACCGTTCCGCCGCATTTCCGGTAAAATATTGTAAAATCTAAGTGTTAGAGCCGATTTAGGGCCCGTCCCGGAAAAGTCGTCCCCCCGGTTTTCCGATGAGGACGTGGCCAATATTAATTTGGAGGCTTTCTTATCCGGCGCGGCTATTTACCGCGCCGGAAAGGCCTCCAGCATGATTTTGCCGATATGGCGGCTGCTTTCCATATGGCGGTGGGCGTCGGCGGCCTGGGCCAGGGGCAGGGTCAGGTCGATGACCGGTTTTACCTTCCCCCGGTCTAAGAGCGGCCATACCTGCTGTTTCAATGATGCCGCCAGGGCGCCCTTAAAGGCATTGTCCCTGATCCTGAGGGTCGAGCCTGTGACGGTCAGGCGCTTTAGCATGACCGGCAGGAAGTCCACCTCGGCCTTGGCGCCTTCCAGGAAGGCGATATGCACCAGGCGGCCGTCGACCTTCAGGCTGCGGATATTGCGCGCGGTATAGCTACCGCCGACCATATCGAGGATCACGTCGGCGCCTTTGCCCGGCGCTTGAGCGGCCAGCACCTCGACAAAGTCGGCGCTGCGGTAATTGATCGCCAGATCGGCGCCCAGCTTCCGGCAGGCGTCGCATTTCTCGTCGCTGCCGGCGGTCGTGACGACAAACGCGCCGAAGGCCTTTGCCAGTTGGATGGCGGCGGTGCCGATGCCGCTGGAGCCGCCGTGCACCAGGAAAACTTCTCCGCTCTTAAGCGCGCCGCGTTCGAACACGTTGTGCCAGACAGTGAAAAAGGTCTCGGGCAGGGCCGCAGCTTGGGTTGTGGTGAAACCACGCGGCAGGGGCAGGCAACTGCCCGCCGGCGCCGTTGCGTATTCGGCGTAGCCTCCGCCCGACAAAAGCGCGCAAACCTTTTCGCCGAGAACCGGCGCCGTCACGCCGTCGCCCAGCGCAACCACGGTGCCCGCAACTTCGAGACCCGGGATATCGGTCGTGCCGGGCGGCGGGGCATAGTTCCCCATGCGCTGGATAATATCGGGGCGATTAACGCCGGCTGCGGCGACGGCGATCAAAACCTCGCCTGCCTTTGGCTGTGGCACTGGACGTGTCGTCGGCACCAGCTGTTCAGGTCCGCCGGGGCTTTTGATCTCAATGCAACGCATGGAGGAAGGAATATTCATGCGCTATTGTATAGAATGTCTGGGGAAAAGCGTCCACCAATGCGTCATTTCCTCTGTGATTGCCCGGCTCATTCGGGCAATCCATTCGTCAGCCCGCGCAACTGCATAGTTCGTGCATGTTGATCGATGGATCACCCGCACGCGCAAGGGCTCGGCGGGTGATGACACGAGAGCGTTTTTCTCGTTCTCGGGCTAAGCTAGCTGAATCTGAAAATCGCGGAGCTACAGTATGGATACTGATGACCTAGAACCCATCAAAAAGAAGCCGGTGAAAAAGGATCTCACCCGCATGTCCGTGGGCGACCTCAAAGAATATATCGCCGAACTCAAGACCGAAATTGAACGGGCCGAAGCGGCCATCAAGTCCAAGGACAAAGCCCGCGCCGGGGCGGAGTCATTCTTTAAGACTTAATCGTCCGGCCTACCAAATCATATTCGAACTATACCGCCCGGCTCACGTTCTAATGGTGATCCTCATCTCCAAAGGAGCATGTTCTATGAAAAAATTAATCCTCGCAGCCGCCATTGTTGGCGCTTTTGCGACCGTTTCCATGACCGCTTCGGCGCCGGCCGTGGCGCGCGAAGCTTTCAGCTTCAGCTTCGATACCGGCGGCGTGGCCTTCGCCTATAGCGACGGCTATTGGGATCGGAACCACACGTGGCATTCCTGGCGTAACGCCCGCGAAGCCCGCGAATACCGCGCCCGCTACTCGCACAACTACAACAACAAGCGCCATACCCGCGAACGCAACCAGGGCTGGCGCGGCGACCAGGATCACGACGGCATTCCGAACAGCGTCGATAGAGACCGCGACGGCGACGGTGTTTCCAATCGCCGCGACGATTCGCCGAGCAATCCGCGCCGTAACTAACTTCTATCGCTGAGAAATGCGGACGGCCTTCTCCCTTACGGAGGAGGCCGTTTTCATATCATGATCGCGATCTTTCCGAATTGGCCGTTGGCGTTCATCAGCGTATGAGCCGCCGAGGCTTCTTCCAGCTTGAATGTCCGGTCGATGGGAAGCGCGATACGCCCCGCCACCACATCCTTCAAGACATCAGTCCGCACTTTGGTGAAGATGTCGCTGATCTCAGCGATGTTGCGCGTACGGAACGAGACGCCGGTATAGGTGATGCGCTTGGTGGCATGCATGTCGCAATTGACGTTGGCCGTGGTGCCGCCGAGACGGCCGACGTTGACCATGCGCGCGAGTACGGCGCAGGCCTTCATGCTGTCGCTGACGGTAGCGCCGGAGACGAAGTCGATCACCACATCGACGCCCTTGTTGTCGGTGGCTTTCAGCAGTTCATCAGACCACTCGGGCTTGTTGGGATTCAGCATTAATGTGGCGCCGAGTGCGGCAAGGCGCGGGTACTTGCTTTCATCGCGCGAGGTTCCTGCGATCATTGTAGCGCCCATGGCGCGCGCCATCTGCAGCGCCAAGATGCCCACGCCGGAGCTCGCGCCCTGCACGAGCACCTTTTTCTCTGGCGTCAGTTGTCCGTGTGTCTTCAACGCGTCATGGGCCGTCATCAGGGACAGCGGCAATGTGCCGGCCTGCTCGATCTTGATCTCGCGCGGATTGAACGGCATCGCCCAGCCGGCATCGGTCACGGCGTATTCGGCATAGCCGCCGTTTCGCCCGAAGCACATGACCATCTGGCCTTTTGCGATGCCCTTTACGTTTTTGCCGACCTCAACCACTTCGCCCGCCCAATCCTGGCCGACAATCAAAAACGGCGATGTCGCCGTGGCTTTAGCGTTATTTAGATCGGCGCGGTTGACGCCGGCTACGGCCACTTTCACGAGCACATCGTTGTCGCCCGGCACCGGACGCGGCACATCGTTGTGAAAGGCGATACCTTGGGCGGTCGCGATAGCAGCGCGCATTGTCGGCATGGAGAGCTCCCCGAAATATTTGTTATGAATGCAGTATAGCCGACCCGGCTTGCCACGCCTACCGCCGGTGCCGTATGATCGCGGCGGGAGTATTGCCATGAGCCTCAAGGGGCTTCGCCGCTTTGGACTTGCACTTGGGATTGCTCTGCTGGCCCTCACGGCTGGCGGCGTGGCCCAGAATCAGCTGTCGTCCAGCGTTCTCCTGGCAACTCTTCACGCCGCGCCGGGTCACGACATGCCGGGGCACATCATGCCCGACGGCACCTTCATGGCCGGTCCGATGGGTGCGCATGATACGCCCTCTCAAGACGGCCATACCCATAAAGGCCACGCCGATTGCGCGCTATGCGGTGTCGTTGCCTCCATGGCGGCGGTCGCGGTCCCTGCGTTCGACACCGTCATTGTACCCGACGTTTTTGCAACGCCCGTCTCATGGCGCGTTGTGCCCCAGCGTCTTGCCGACGCTCCTTATGCCCCTTACGCTTCACGGGCGCCTCCTCCCCTGATCGGCTGAGTTTGTTTCGCCACAGCTGAATGCGTGCGTCGCGGGTTTGCCCGTGGCGCCGCCGGGTCATCATTATTGGGGAATTCTTCATGCGTTGCCGTAAAACCGGCGCTGCCGCCATGAGTGCGTGCGCCATTGGACTAGTCACATCATTGCCCGTCTATGCCGACGATGCGCCGGCCGGAGGTAGGACCGAGGAGGTTGTTGTCATCGGGCGCTCGATTTCGACCGATCAAAATCTGCCGACGACCACCCAAAGCGTCACGGCCGATGTCATCGCGAAGACGATCAATGTCTTCACACCCGAGGATACCATCAAATATCTGCCAAACGTGCTGATTCGCCAGCGACATGTCGGCGATACTCAGTCGCCCGTCACCACACGAACCTCCGGCGTCGGCGCCTCCGCCCGCAGCTTGATCTATGTCGATGGTGTTCTGATCTCCTCGCTCATCGGCAATAACAACACCAGCGCATCACCCAAATGGGGCTTGGTCTCGCCTGATGCCGTCGAGCGCGTTGATGTGCTGTATGGACCCTTTGCCGCGGCCTACGCCGGCAATTCCATCGGCAGCGTTATTGCGTTTACCACGCGGATGCCGACGACCTTCGAAGCTTCGGCCCAGGTCCAGGGCGCGGTTCAAGCCTTCGCAAAGTATGGCGACGACAAAACCTACGGCACTGGCCGCTTCGCCGCGAATGTCGGCGACCGCTTCAGCGATATTGCCTTCCGGCTCAGCTACAATCATCTCGACAACAAAGGCCAGCCGCTGGGCTATGCCACGGCCACGGTTCCGGCTGCGACCAGCGCCGCTGGCACCGTCGTCGCGGGGGCTTTCACCGATGCCAACCGCGTGAACGTGCCTATCGTGGTTCTCGGCTCCACCGGTTTGGAGCATCAAGTCCAGGACAATGTCTCGGGCCGGCTGACCTACGATATCACGCCGAGAACCACCGCCGACTATACCTTCGGACTGTTCATCAACAATAACGATTCAACGGTGAACGGCTATCTCCGCGACGGCGCTGGGCAGACGCTTTATTCGGGCGCTTTGAACATTAACCGCCGCGCCTACAACGTCGCCGCCAGCACCTTCTCCAATAATGTCTATCACTCCGACGAAGTGCAGCTGGCGCAAGGGTTGTCCATCGCATCGCACAGCGGCGGCGTGTTTGACTTTGAGATCGTCGGCACGCTGTTCGACTACATCAAAAGTCGCCAACGCATTCCCAGCGCGACCTTGCCGGGCGCCTTCGCGGGCGGCGCGGGCTCAGTCGCTTCACTGGACGATACCGGCTGGTATACGCTTGACGCCAAAGGGGCGTGGAAACCCGGCGATGGGCATGTCGTCACATTTGGCGTGCATCAGGATCGTTTTAAGCTCAGCAATCCGCGCTATGCCCTAGCCGACTGGATTAACGGCGCCGACGGCGCAACCCAGACCTCCAGTTCCGGAAAAACCCGCACTCAAGCTGTCTGGCTTCAGGAAGCCTGGACCGTCACGCCGCAGGTCACCGCGACGATGGGCGGTCGCTACGAAAGGTGGCAAGCCTACGACGGCGTGAATTATTCCGCCACTCCGGCGCTGAATGTCGCACAGCCTTCGGTCAAGAATGATGCGTTCTCGCCCAAATTCGTCTTGGCCTATGCGCCCACTCCCGATTGGTCAGTGAAGGGCTCCGTCGGTCTTGCCTACCGCTTCCCAACCGTGACCGAGCTTTACCAGGCCATCACCACCGGCACGGTGCTTTCGGTTCCGAACCCGAACCTCAAGCCTGAGCGGGCCTTGTCGAGCGAATTCTCGGTGGAAAAAACCTGGGTAGGCGGGAATGTCCGCGTGTCGGTGTTCGATGAACGCATCCACAACACGCTGCTGTCGCAAACTGCGTCGCTCAATGGCTCAACGCAGTTATTCAGCTATGTCCAGAATATCGACCGCACCCATGCGACGGGCATCGAACTCGTCGCCAGTCAAAAGGACGTGGTTGTTCCTGGACTGGATATTTCCGGATGGGTCACCTATGTCACCGCGAAAATCGACAAGGACACGGCCTTCGCTGCCGCCGTGGGCAAGAACCTGCCTCAATTACCGCACTGGCGCGGATCCATGGTCGTGAGCTATTCGCCGACCGATGATCTCACGATGACGCTTGCTGCCCGCTACAGTGACCGCGCTTTTGCCACAATCGACAACAGCGATCATTACGCCAATACCTATCAAGGCTTTGGAGCATATCTGGTGGCTGATACCCGTATAAAATGTCAAGTCACGCCGGAGGTCGCGGTCGGCCTCGGGATTAACAACCTCACCAATCGCTCCTACTTTGTGTTTCACCCGTTCCCGCAACGCACCTTTGTGGCCGACTTGAAATACACCTATTGAATTGAGTTGTGACGACTGAGCCGACACATTAAAAAAACATCGACCATGCATTTTTCACCTCAGGTAATTGGCCAATGATTCCCGTACGCCAAATGGCCACAATTGGTGCCGCGGCCTTCATCGTCGCGGCTTCGCTTGCCGCCGGCGTGGCCTTGCGACGCGCGGGTGAACCGCCGGTGGCGGTCGCCAATCCGTCCGCCGCCGCCTATACCTTGATCGATCAAAACGGGCAGCCCGTAACCGAGGCGACCTATCGCGGCCGTTGGGTGCTGGTGTTTTTCGGTTTTACCCAGTGTCCTGATGTTTGTCCCACGTCGATGACATATGCGGCCGATCTGATGGAGGGCTTGGGGCCGGACGCCGCCAAACTGCAAGTCGCCTTCATCACCATCGATCCAGAGCGCGATACGCCCGCGGCCTTGAAGGACTATCTCGCCAATTTCGATCGGCGCATCGTCGGTTTGACCGGCACGCCGGCGCAGATCGCCGCCGCGGCTAAGACTTTCAATGTCTATTACGCCAAGCGGCCCCTGGAGGACGCAAACGACTACGCCATGGATCACAGCACGGCGTTTTATCTTGTCGATCCCAACGGCAAATTGCTGCGGGCCTTTGCCTTGCAGCGCGGCGCCGATGAAATGACTGCCGACCTGCGCGAGGCCATGTCGTTGCGGCCAACGAAAGCGCACGCTCCATGATCAGAGCTATTCTCACTGCATGCTGCCTGCTGCTTTCTGCCCTGACGTACGCCGGCGAAGCGCCGAAGGCCTTGGTTATCAGCGACGTCTGGATGCGCGCATCCTTAGGGCAGGTCCCCACCACCACCGCTTATTTCAAAATCGAAAACCGCGGCTCGGCCGATGACAAACTGCTCTCGGTATCAACACCGGCTGCAGCCATGGCCCATGTTCACAACAGCGCCACGACCAACGGCGTCATGACCATGGCGGCAGTCCCGGCGTTGAGCATCAAGCCCGGCCAGACGGTGGAGCTCTCGCCCGGCGGCCTGCATATCATGGTTATGAATCTCAAGGCGCCCCTGAAGGCGGGTGAAACCGTTCCCTTGACGTTGAAGTTCGAGCGGGCGGGAGAGATTGTCGTGCAGGCCGAGGTGAGGGGCCTCGGAAAACCCTAAAGGTCGGCCAGCTCGTTCTTGTGGGTGTCGCTCCAGCCGATTTCATAAAGCGACTTCTTGCCCTGAATGCCCTTCATCTCAAAACCGCCGCGCGGGATAAAACCGATCTTCTGGCCTTTGCAGGCGTCTTTCACGGCTTGCGATACCCAGATATTGCCCTTGGTGGCCTTGTCGCAAATGCGCGCCGTCATCTGCACGGCCGCGCCGAAGAAGTCGTTGTCCTCTTCCACCGCTTCGCCGACGTTGACGCCCACACGAATCATGACTTCGATATTGGGGTTTGCACCGTTGTGGGCGGCGACCTCGCGCTGCATGCGGATGGTGGCTTGCACCGCCGACACCGGGTCGGGGAACACCGCCATAATGCCGTCGCCGGTGTGCTTCACTTCGCGGCCCTTGTGGGCCTGCAACGCGCCGCGCACGGCGGTATTGTGAGCGCGCACCGCCTTTTGCGCGCCGGCATTGCCGAGACGCTGAGTCATGGCGGTCGAGCCGACGATATCGGTAAACACAAAGGTGAACACCGAAGGCACCGTGGGGCGCTTCTCCGGCAGGTTCCATTCAGAGAGCAGGGCGCCGATGTCTTGGGTGGCGTTGGCGTCGCCGCGCATCTGCAGGGTCATGGCCTTAGCGCCGGCCTGCACCATGAACGTATAGCGCGGATTCTTGCCGTAGGTCGGCAACTCGACGCAGAAACTCTCGGCCCGTTCGGGCGTATTTCCGGCCGCGACCAAGCCGTCCTTCAATACCGAAAGCTGCGCGTCCTTGCCGAGCTTCTTCGACTGGCCGATGACCGAGGCGCCGCCCGCCAAATACAGATTCATGCCGAACTTGGAGAAGGCATTAGTCGGCTCAGGTTTGGCGGTGCGTAAGGCATCGCTGATGAATTTGGTCAGGCCGCTGCGCGCTTCCATTTCCGCCGGCGATTTCTCCGGCGTTTTAGGTGCTGCGGGCTTTTTCTCTTCGGGTCTGGGCGGCGGCGGCTCCGCCTTGGGCTCGGCCCTGGCGGCGGGCTGAGGTGTTGGCGGGGGCGGAGGTGCTTCTTCCATAGCCGGTGGTTCTTCGGCAACCGGCTCGCTGGTGTAAACCTCCGAGCCCATGTCAGCGTCGAGCACCTGGAGTTCGCCCTGAGCTTCGGCTTCCTCGGTGTCCATCGCTGCGGCGGCATCGTCGGCTTCGACCTTGGCGCGTAAATCTTCGATTTCAACCTGGTCGAATTCGATGTCCTGGACCGGAGCCTTCTTTTTGGCCGCGGCCAGCATCTGCCCAGGTCCCGGTGCTTGCGCCTGCTTCGCTTTGCCGCTGCCGCGCAGCATCGACAGAATGTTAAACTGCCGCTGGAGGTTGATGAATAGCGCCAGGAAGAATACCAGCACCGAGGCGCCAATGATGAGCTGCGTATAGTTCGCGGGCGGCAGCATGCCCATGCTCATCACCTGCGCGACAATCAATGACGCGGTGACCATCGAAACGATGGCCAGCGCAAGGCTGATGACGATGGCTAGTAGGAAGCGGACAAAACCGCTGCGCTTTTTCTTGCTCTTGGGCTTGCGCTGTTTTTGTCCCGTCGGCTTGGGCGGCGACGGTTTGGTTTTGGGTTGCTAAGGGCGCGGTTGATCAGGCGCTGGGCGCGCCGGTTGCGGCGGCGGAGGCTGGCGCTTTTTCTTCGGCGCTTTGGCCTTCTTCTCGCCGAACATGGAATCGGCGTCGTTGATATTTTTGGCTTTGGCGCTTTGCCAGGTGACAACTTCTTCCGAGGTATTGGTGTCGTCCGAGAATGTCTCGCGCACGACGCGCGAGGGGAAGCCTTCCTTGGCCTCGATACCCTTGGCGTCCTCGATCGCTTGTTCGCGCTGATTAGCTTCGTAGCTGGCATGAAGCTGCCAGCGTCCGTTCTGCTGATAATAGACTTCGTAACTTTCCCGAGCCATGCGTCATAGCGCGCCGGGTCGCCTCACGCGGCGTATCCCGATCCTCGCACTTCCCCTTTTCGCCGCCGGCGGTTGCAAATAAATCGACGGCGGGCTAGCCCTGTGCGTCATGCCACGCACGCGTCCGCACATTAGAAAATGCTAGGGATTCCCTAAAGATACCTTAAATGTGGCGGCCTCAACCGCGGCCAGGAAGCCCAATCGGGCGCAAAATGACACACAAGGCATGACAGTTTCAATCGATAGGCGCATTTTTGGCGCATGATCAAATTACTCCCGTGAAAAGTGTAACTGCGGTTCTGAGAGTATCGCGCCGGGTCCGCCTTTAAAGGCTGACGGAACCGGCGCCGGCATTGTGTTTAGGGGCTTCAAAGTCGGGCGCTGCCGTCCCCAGACGCACCAAGTCCAACTCCTCCGAGACATGATCGAGGTCGCCGGTCTCAGTGATGCCGCGTTGACGCCGCACGGCCGCTTGAACCTGGGCTTCGCAGAGAATCTCGCCGGCGCCGGTGCGTGCGACGACCGCCTGCGCCTGGTGCACCAGGTTAGCCGACAGGATCGGGTCATTCCCGGCGGTGTTATTACCGACGAGGCCGATGGCGAGCTTGGAGCCGATTTCGGTGAACGCGCGCTGCATGTCCACCGCCGCGTCGACGGCCTCGCGCGCCGACGCGAAGCGCGCGAAAATGCCTTTGCCGGTGTGTTTCACCTCGTGACCGCCGTGCGCGGTAATGGCCGCGCGCACGACGCCGTTATGCATGCCCATGGCCTGATCGTGCAGGGCCTCCACGGCGGTTTCGTTTTTCTCGAAGCGTGCGTCTTCGCGCAATTCGGTCATCATATAGACATCGAGCAAAGGTACCGCATTGATGTCGCCGCCACCGAACGCTTGGTCTGGCAGATTGTTTTGCCCCATGGGTGTCCGCCAGCTGGTCAGAACGCGGGCCAGCACGGCGGAGATATTGACGCCGCCTTCCAGATAGGCAGCCAGCGCGCTGCGTCCGGCGCCGAGCAATCCGGCATTGGCGGGCGCGGTGGTTTGCTGGTCGTGCTGACTCATGAATGAATCGATGGCGCCCTGAGTCATGCCGATATGATGTAGGACATCGGTCAGCAGCTCCATCTCGCCAGCAGGGGTCAACTGCGCGGTCGCGGCAACGCCGGCAGCGCCGCCGGCCAAAACCACAGCGGCTCCACGACGGGCCACCGGATCGTCGGGCATGGAACTCATGATGGCCGGCTTGACGACGTCGACCGCGAAGCGGCGCAAGACCATACGTTCCAGATTTAAGGTATCGGGCGCGGTTTCCGTGGGCGCAGCAGGGGCCGGCGCCAAGTCCTCTTTCTGTTTGGCGTCTTCCTTCTTGGCGTCATCGTCTTTCTTCTTAGCATCGGCCGCCTTTTTAGCCGCGGCCTTCTCGGCTTCGGCTTTCTTAGCGTCGGCTTTCGCGACCTCGGGTGGCGGCGGCACGTCCCCAATCGGCGGCGGTTCGGCAGGCGCCGGCGCGGCCACGGGCGGCGGGCCCGCCATCTCTTGGAGTTTCAGCGGATCAAGATCGCCGCGTTTGACCTTCAGGTCTTCCCACTCGCGCAATGTCTCCGGCGAAGGTGCGCGCTCGTGCTTCGGTCTGACACGCGGTGGCTTTCCGTCATTTAACGCCACGACCGAGGGTGTGGCCGCCTTGGAGGCCTTCTGCCACAGTTCGGCCAGAAGCGGGTGCAGCGGCAGCCGCGAACGGAATAGCGACAGGAAGAAAAATAGGAACATCAAAATGTAGGCATAGGTCAGTAGCATCGTGCGCGTATCGGGCGCTAATTCCACGCCGGAGCTGGCGAACAGATTCAGGGTCAAGACCAGAACGCCGGTCATTAACGTCGCCGCCGCGAGGCTGAACCCGCCGGCGACAATGACGCGGAAAAACATCTGCGAGGCCGTCAACGGTTGGCGGGCGACGGTCTGGCGGTTGCGGCGGGTGACGACTCCGGTCGCGGCGCGCGCCACGCTGGCCAGCGGTTTGCGGCGCTGCTTGGCCAGCAGCGGCTTATCTTGCTCCTTGGCCTTGGGGCTGGCGTAAACCGTGATGCGTTCGCTCTCGTTGACCTCAGGGAAGTAGGTCTCGCGAATGACCTTGGTGGCGAAGCCGGTTCCGGCTTCCGTGGCCCGGGCATCTTGGATCGCTTGGTTGCGCTCCTCGCCGGGATAGCGTGCATGAATCGTCCAGCGTCCCTTCTGAAGCACGTGAACTTCAAACTGCGTGATGGCTAACATGAGGGCCCATTCAGCCTTATGTGTTATCCGCCCTATGTACCCTTTATTCTAAAGGGGACATTTTTGGGAGGTCGCGCCGACGGCGTCAGTGCTCGCCGCATTAACGGCTAGAAGGGCAAGGTGTTGCTAAAGTCCGCCAATATGAGCATCAACTAATAACACAAAAGCCGCGTCGTGTCCGACGCGGCTACTAGATATTGTGTCTCAGGCGCGAGGTGAGGCGTTTTAGGCCTTCGACGAACCGAAGCCCTTGAAGCGCTTGTTGAATTTAGCGAGCTGGCCGCCGGCATCGTTCAGGCGATGAACGCCGGTCCAAGCCGGGTGGGTCTTGGGGTCGATTTCAAGACGCATGGTATCGCCCGCCTTGCCATAGGTGCTACGGGTCTTGAACTCGGTTCCATCGGTCATCACCACAGTGATCTCGTGGTAATCCGGGTGACCTTCTTTCTTCATGGCACGCCTCATAAATACGCGGGCGGGTTGGCGCCCGAATAATCCGGGGTTCCGCGCGGGAAGGCGGGTGTATAGCGACTTCGCCCGCAGCCCGCAAGATGTCCCGGATAGGCCTCAACCCGGCGGAAATGCATCTTATAGATGTATAATGTAATTATGCACCCATAATTAGTAGATAGGTGACTTATTTCCGCCCCGGGGACGGCGAGGATATTTGAAATCGTCTTCATTATCATTGCATTACCTAGCCCCTTCGCCGCCTTCCCCGACAAGACGGCGCTCGCAGCATCCGCTAGCATCGCCCGGGACCCGGATACAGGTCATCGATGAAAATCCTGCTGGTGGAAGACAACGAGCGTTTGAGCGCTTTCGTCCGCGATCGTCTCGCGGCGGAAGGCCACACGCTTGAGGCGGCCACCAATGGCCGCGATGGCTTGGCCCTGGCGACGCAAGGCGGGCACGACGTCATCATCATCGACCGTATGCTGCCGGGCGATCTGGAAGGCCTTGCGGTGATTCAACAGTTGCGCTCCACCGGCAATAGTTCTCCGATCTTGATTCTCTCGGCTTTGGGCGATGTTGACGAGCGTATCCGCGGGCTTAAGGCGGGCGGCGACGACTACCTCACCAAGCCTTTTGCCTTTGGTGAACTCATGGCGCGCATCGAGGTTTTGGCGCGGCGCGGCTCAAGTCCGCAGGCGGCGGTATCCGAGTTATCGATGCATGATCTGCGCATCGATTTTCGCACGCACAAAGTCACCCGCGCGGGAAAGCTCATCACGCTGCGTCCGCGCGAATTCCGCTTGCTGGAATACCTCATGCGCCATGCCGGCCAGATTGTAACCCGCACGATGTTGCTCGAGAACGTCTGGGAATACGATTTCGACCCCGAGACCAATGTCATTGACGTGCAAGTCAGCAAGCTTCGCAATAAGATCGACGCCGGCTTCGACAAGCCCTTGCTGCGCACCATACGCACCGTTGGATATATGTTGACCGCAGATGATTAGATTTCTGCCACCCGGTACGTTCCGACAGGCCTTCGTTTACGCGGGTGCGGCGTTGTTGATGCTGGTCGGCCTTGCGGCCTGGATCTGGAGCATCACGGCCGGGCAGGTCGACGCCCAGTTGACACAGCTGATCGAAAGCGAGTCCTACACGATCTTCGTCGCGGTGCGCGACGGCGGCCTTGAAAACACCGTTCACGAAGTGGGCAGCCGGTTCGACCACAAGTCCATCCAGAACCAAGTCGCGCTGCTGACCGACGAATATTTCAAGCCCTTGGCGGGCAACTTGAATGAGTGGCCCGAGGCAATCGGCGACGTTCCTGGGTGGTATACCATCAACATCATGCGCGAACCGGGGCCCAGCGAGGCCCGGGTTCTTCACCGCATTATGTCCGACGGCTCGCATTTCCTGTATGGCTACGATCTCACCGACTTCCTGGCCGGACGTAAAGCCTTCGTCGCGGCCTTCCTCGGCGTCTCGATCCCCTTGCTCGTGACGGTGCTGCTGCTGGGCTTCTTTATCCGCCGTTCGCTCCTGGGTCAGATCGACGCCATCAGCGACGCCGCCCGCGCCATCATGCACGGTAATCTGAAAGAGCGCGTTCCCGAGCGCGGCGACAACACCGAACTCGACCTTTTGTCCGCCACCATCAACCGCATGCTGGATCACACCGAGCATCTGGTCGGCGGCATCACAAATGTCTCAAACTCCATCGCCCACGATTTGCGCACGCCCTTGGCCGAAGCGCGTGCGCGCTTCGAGGGCCTCTTGGCGAAGTGGCCGTCCTCGGACGAAGTCGCCAAGAAGGAAATTGAGTCCGGTATCGCCGACATCGATAAGCTGATCCGTACTTTCAACGCGCTTATGCGCCTTGCGCAGATTGAAACCGGCGCGCGCCAGTCGGGCTTCAGGAGCGTGGAATTGCCCAGCGTCGTCTCGGAGACCGTGGAATTCTATCAGCATGTGGCCGAACAGAAGGGCCTCGACCTTACCGCCGATATTCCGCCGCGGCTTGACGTCACCGGTGATCCGTCGCTCATCGCCCAGGCCGTCGGCAATCTCATCGACAACGCCATCAAGTATACGCCGCGCGGCGGGCGTATTGGGGTGGCCTTGAGCACCGGTGTCGACGGGGGGGCCGCGATCCTGGTGGACGACAACGGCCCTGGCATTCCCGACGCCGAGAAGTCTAAAGTGACCACGCGGTTCTATCGCGGAGATCCGGCGCGCGGAACCGGCGGCGCCGGTCTGGGCTTGAGCCTGGTTTCGGCCATCGCCGCGCTGCATGGGGGAAGTCTGACTTTGGCCAATAACCATCCGGGCTTGCGCGCGCGCCTGACCTTGCAGACCGTAAGTCAGGGTTAGGACCGCGCCATGAGCACGGTTCTCCTGATAACGCACGGACTGGTGGCGGTGGCTTTGATCGGCGCCATCACGCATCAGGTTCTGGCGCTATGGCGCACCGCCCCGGCGACGCCCAACACCTTTTTCGGCCGTCTCAGGAATGTGCGGGCCGGTTCCTACGCCGACGCTGTGGCGATCCTTTACGCGATCGATTTTTTGCTGGGGGCCATCATCTATGCCTCCTACCGCCTTGAAGTGCGCCCCTATCTGGAAAATGCCGACTTGTATATCGCGGCTGGGTCTTTCGAAACCAAAGAGCATCTGGCGGCTTTAGGGCTCGGCTTGCTGCCGGCCTATTGGCTGTTTTGGAAGGCGCCGGCGCTGACCAACCATTCGACGGAGCGCAAGTACGTCACGCTGCTGTTGGCTTTTTATATCTGGTGGAATTTCCTGGTGGGCCACGTGCTCAATAATATTCATGGGTTGCCGTGATGGCTGATCCGCAAAGCACACTGTCGCGTTCCCCCTCCGAGCGGCTGTTTTCGGCGCTGACCGTATTCTCGCTGGTTTTTCCGGTGGTCTACGTCGTCCTCTATTATAATGAGTTGGCGCTGTTCCGCTTTTACCCGCTGGTGGGCGAGCTGCACCTCAATATCCAGCCGACCACTTTCGGTCCGGCCATGATCTATTACGGCTGGATTATTGTCTCCACCTTCGCGGCTGCGGTGGCGGCGGCCGTCGTGCCGTCGCGCTGGACGGCGCATCTGTGGGCCGGCTGGTCTTGGCTGGTGCCGGCCTTCGCCACACTTTTTACCTTTATTTATGAGACCCGCTGGCTGTTGCATTAAAGCCGCTGTCCAAAGCTCTCAGCTTTGTTAATCCAATGATAATTTGTAGCATTTGTGGCGGCGGCTTAGCTTGCTAATCTAGCCTGCCGAATTGGGCTGCTTCGAAGGGGGATACATGATTGCGTTCTGGGATGTTCTGCACGCGATATTCGCGATGCTACTTTTGGGTGCGGTGACGCACCAAGGGCTGTCGGTCTGGCGCAAGCCCGCGCCGGCGCGGGCCTTTATCGACCGCTTTCGCGCCGTAAATGGGCCCGGCTACGCCAATGCCGTGGTCGTCCTGTATCTCGTGACCTTTGCTTTAGGTTGCTATATTTATCCGCCCTATGTGCTTGACGTGAAAAGCTCACTTTTCGCCGCCGGTCTATCGGGCCAAGTCGGCCTGTTCCAGATCAAAGAGCATGTGGCCGTCGTCGCGCTCGCCCTGCTGCCGGTGTACTGGCATTACTGGCGCACAGTTCCTTTGACTGAGGACACCGGAATCCGCCGCTTCGTGACGACCGTTATCATGGTTGCCGTGTGGTGGAACTTGGTCGTCGGTCACATCCTTAATAACACCAAGGGGTTGGTATAATGAGCTTTTCACCTCGCGTTTTTTCGTTGGTGTTCGGACTGGTCTATACCGTCGCGCACCTCCTGGAGATGCCGCTGTGGCGTTACTATCCGCTGGTCGGCAAGTTCTCCCTGACCGATCTGGTCGATCTGTCCAACGGGCCGTCCATGAACTGGTACGGCTGGATGTCCTACGCTGCGATCGCCGGCGTCATTGCCGCCGTCGTCGTTCCGAAGCGCATTGACAACAAGATTCCGGCCGCGGTGTTTTACGTTCTGCCGTTCGTGATTCTCGTGTGCGGTATCTATACCGAACGCTCGTGGTTCCTCGCGCCGCCCACCGGCTGATGCCCACCGGCTAATGAAGGTGCGGGTACGCTAAAGCAACCGGTTAGCCTCGACTAAAAATGCCTAAAACGGGATGCAGAAGTCCCGCACGCTAGAGCTTTGTCCGCACCGCGGGCGCGTTATTGCAGCTGATGTTAGGAGAGTTTGTTATGTTTTCGCCGCGCTTTTCCACCCAACTTCTGGCCGGCACCGCCATCGCGCTTGTGCTGAACGCACCTGAGTTCGCCGCCGCCGCTGAGCCCGCTGAGCAGCAGGTCGCTGCCGCCGATCAGACAGCGGCTGCCAAGCCTGAGTCGCGCCAGATGCCCACGATCACCGTGGAAGGCCGTGCGCCGAGCGATTTCAAGGCCGACAATTCCGGTCTCAATAAATTGACGGAGCCGTTGCGCGATACACCGCAGACCATCAGCACGGTGACCCGCGAAGTCATCGAAGAGCGCAACATCACCAGCATGCAGGACGCGTTCCGCAACGTGCCCGGCATCACGTTGGGCGCCAGTGAATTCAACTGGCAGGGCAACAACCCCAATATCCGCGGCTTCAACTCGCGCACCGACATGTTCCTCGACGGCATGCGCGACTTCGGCATGTACTTCCGCGACCCCTTCGACCTCGAGCAGATCGACGTGTTGCAAGGCCCGGCCTCCATGGTTTTCGGCCGCGGCTCGACCGGCGGCGTGATCAACTCCGTGTCGAAAGAAGCCAACCTCTCGCCGCACCTTTTCGGTTCGGTCAACTTCGGCACCGACAGCACCAAGCGCGTTGCGGCCGACATCAATGAACTGCTGCCGGAACTGGGCGAGGGTGCGGCGGTTCGCCTCAACGCCATGGGTAACGACGGCAAGGTCGCGGGCCGCGATGGCGGCAAACAGCAGCGCTGGGGCATGGCCGGCAGCCTTGCGCTTGGCCTCGGCACGCCGACGCGCCTGGTGATCGACTATGTGCATCAGTCCAATAACGACGTGCCCGACTACGGACTGCCGTGGTTTGGGACACAAGTGGCCCAAGTGCCGCGCAACAATTTCTACGGCTTCAATAGCGACTATCAGAAAGCCAACGCCGACATCGTCACGGCCAAAGCCGACCATGACTTCAGCGACAATCTGAAACTGCATACCCAACTGCGCTACGGCCACTACAGCCGCGAGAATCGCATCACCGAACCGCAGATCGCCGCGGCGGTGGGCACAGCGGTCGCCAGCGTCACCGTAAATCGCAACGTCTTCGCCGGTTTTGCCACCGAAACCTTCCTGCAGGGCCAGGTTGATTTAAACGCCATACTCGAGACCGGCCCGCTCACGCATAAGATCGTCACGGGTCTTGAAGCGGGTCGCGAACGTTCCGCGCCGTGGATGGGTTTCGCCCAAGGCGTGCCGGGCACCAACTTGCTGACGCCTGCGAAGAACGCCTTCTTCTCGTCCACCGGCACCCCACCCAACCTGATTGCCGACACCACCGGCGACGGCATTGGGATCTATGCGCTCGATACCATCAAGATCAACGACATGTTCCAGGTCGTCGGCGGCCTACGGTGGGATGGCTTCCGCGTCAACTACGGCGCCACCCGCTATGTCGCTGCCACCGGTGTCTTCACGGGTGCCGAGCGCTATCTCCATACGGATAAGGAATTCAGCTATAAGGCCGGCGTTATCTTCAAGCCGATGGAAGAGGGCACGGTCTATGCCAGTTTCGGCAACTCGTTCAATCCGTCCGCTGAAACGCTGACGTTCGTAACCAGCGCGCGCGGCGCGTTCCCCACCGCCAACATCAATCTCGATCCGGAAAAGAACAAGAGCTTTGAGTTCGGCACCAAGTGGGATCTTCTGGGGGGCGGGCTCGCCGCCAACTTGGCGCTCTTCCGTACCGACAAGGAAAACGCGCGCATTCCGAACCCGTCGACCCCGGGCTTCAACACGCTGGGCGGCACCTTCCGGGCGCAAGGCGTCGATGTCAGCGTCACCGGCCGCATAACCGACGCCTGGCAGATCATCGCCGGCTACGTCTACCTCGACGGCAAAGTGATCAAGGCGCCGGCCATAACCGGTGCTCCGGCTGTGGGCGCGCCGCTGCCTTACGCACCGAAGCATTCCTTCTCGTTCTGGACGTCCTACCTGATTACGCGTGATATTCAGGTGGGCGCCGGCGGTCAGCGCGTGGGCCTGCGTTACGCCCAGAATACAGCCCCGATCCGCTCAGTGCCGGGCTATTGGACCTTCGACGCCATGGCCCAGTACAACGTCTCGGACCACCTTACCTTCAAGGTCAATCTGAAGAATCTGACCGACAAGTACTATTACGATGCGTTGCATCAACAGCACGTTGTCCCGGGCGCCGGGCGCTCGGCGATGTTCGCCGTCAATGTGAACTACTAGTGTGGCGGTAAGACTGGATTATCGCCAAAAGATGTGACGTAATTCCCCTTCATCGCCACTCCCGTCCGGACTCTCCCCCTCTTTAAGTTTGGACCGGCGGTGAAGGGGAACCCAAATTGAAGACGTCACATCATGCTCATTCATATCCCGAAAATTCTAACGGCCGAGCAGGTAACGCACGTCCGCGCTGAACTGGACAAGGCCGAGTGGGCCGACGGCCGCAATACCGCCGGTTACCTCTCGCAGCGGGTCAAGGACAACACCCAGGTGCCCGATATGCACCCGGTGGGCAAGCAGCTGGGCCAGATGATCCTGGGCATACTGGAAAAGCATCCGCTGTTTACGTCGGCGGCGTTGCCGTTGAAAGTGGTGCCGCCGCTGTTCAATCGTTACACCGGCAATCAGAACTACGGCCGCCACGTCGACGGCGCCATCAGGCCGGTGGCGGGTACGCCATTTCGCGTGCGCACTGATCTTTCGGCCACGCTCTTTCTCACAGCACCCGAGGACTACGACGGCGGCGAGCTGGTCATCGAAGACACCTTCGGTCCGCGCCGTATCAAGCTTCCGGCCGGGGACATGGTGCTCTATCCGGGCACGAGCGTGCACCACGTCGAGCCGGTCACGCGCGGTACGCGGCTCGCGTCATTCTTCTGGATTCAAAGCATGGTGCGCGACGATACCCAACGCACGCTGCTGTTCAATCTCGACACGTCCATTCAGCAGCTGGGCCGCGACGTGCCCCAGCACCCGGCTGTGGTTCAGCTCGCCGGCGTCTATCACAATCTGCTGAGACTCTGGGCGGACGCCTAAAATGCTCTCGCCGCGGCGCGGCAAGCCTCACGCACCTCTTTGGCCGAGGGGATCTGCGTGACGATGGAAATCAAAAGATCGAGCGGCGTGGTATTGTCGGTCGGCGTCCTGCCCAGAAACGCCACGCACATGCCGGTCACGAGATCGGGATCGCCTTTGAATAGAATTTCCGCGGGTCGTCCTTCCAAGGCCTGACGTTCGATCATGACGCCCGCTTTGTCGAGGTGAAGCTGGACGCGGTCGCCGTTGTCCAGCGCCACCTCGCAGAAGGGCCGCTCGCCGTTATTGCGGTAGGTCAGAACCGTGCCCATCAGCGCTGATCCAGTTTGAGTTCGATGCGGCGGTTACGCGCACGCACGTCAGCGCTGTTGCCGGACTCGAGGGGCTGGAATTCGCCGAAGCCGGCGGCGGCCAGACGCTCGGCCGGCACACCCTGCGAGGCCAGATATTTCACCACTGAAATCGCCCGCGCCGATGAAAGCTCCCAGTTGGAGCGGAACTGGGCCGTGGCGATGGGCACCGTATCGGTATGCCCGTCGATGCGCAAAATCCAATTCACTTCCGGCGGAATATCCTTGGCGATATTGAGCAGCGTCAGCGCCAATTGGCCTAGCTGGCGCTGGCCGTCGAGGCCCAACTCCGCCGAGCCCGAAGCGAACAGCACTTCCGATTGGAACACAAAGCGGTCGCCGACCACGGTGACGCCGGGCCGCGTGCCGAGAATATCGCGCAAGCGTCCGAAAAACTCCGAACGGTAGCGCTGCAGCTCCTGCACTTTGCCGGCCAGCGCCCGATTCATGCGTTTGCCGAGATCGGAAATCTGCGCCTTCTGTTCGGCGGTGAGTTTGTCCGAGGCATCCAGGGTGGCCGAAAGCTTCTCGAGTTCTCTCTGCAAATCCTGCAGCTGTTGGCTCATCAGCGCGGCTTGGGCTTGCGCCTCCACCGTCAGGCCGCGCTCTTTGGCGATCTCGCTGTCGCTGTTGGCGACCTTGGCGCCCAACTCCGTCACCTGCTTTTCAAGGCTGACCTTCAAAGCCTCCATGGCTTTGATGTTCTGCTGCAAGAGGGACAGGTCCTGAACCTGCTTGGCGATGGCTTGACGGTCGCGCTCGGCCAGTTGGGCGGCACTGCCCAGCTGCGCCTTCAATTGTGCGTTCTCGGTGGTCCTATCCTGCAGCTGCGCGGTCAGATCGGCGTTGGCGGCCTGGACCTGTCCAAGAACCTCCAGCTGTTGGTTGGCCGACTGCAGGTCGCTGGACAGACGCCCGATGGTCAATTCCAGATCGGCGCGCGCCTTGCGCTCGAGGTTGAGCATGTCGCCGATCTGCGCCACCTGTTTGTTGAGCGCGGCAAGCGATTGGTCGCGGTTCGACAGCGCCTGGCCGAGATAGAACTGGCCGATGACGAACACCAGCAGCACAAATATGATGATGATCAGCAGCGTCGACAGCGCGTCGACCCAGCCGGGCCAGATATCGACGGTGCGTCGCGCGCGTCGGGCAAAGGCGGCCATGGGTGCTGCTATTCGCCGCCGTCGCCGGCGGCGCCGTCGCGGGTTGCGGCGACGGTCTTGGCCAGCAGTTTGATTTCGTTACGCAGTTCGCGCACGCTTTCACTGCGCCCGCTTTCCAGCGCGGCGGCCAGACGCGTAAGGCCGGTATCGATACTGCGGATGTGGCTCCGCGTTGCCTCGTCGATGCCGCCGGTGGACGTCGGCGTGCTCAAAGCCGCCGCCACGTCGCCCATGCTGCGGAGCAGGGGCCCCAGATCGCGCTGCGTCTCGGCGACGCGGAGCAGAACTTGCTGCTGCGCCTTCATATGATCGGCGAAGGTCGACAGCTTGGCGTTCAGTTCGGCCAGATGGTCATTGCCGGAACTGCGCGTCTGCTCGCCGCGCGCCATGATGTTCTGAAGTTCTTGCAGGCTTTCGGCGGTCTGTTCCAAGAGCGCCTCGGTATAAGCCGACACGCCCTGTTCGCCGTCGCCGGGCCCGGTACCGGACGAAAGCCGCGTCAGGCCCGACAGCCATTCCTCAAGCTCGTTGTAAAACGCGTTTTGAGCCTGTCCCGCCTGCAGATCGAAAAAACCCAGCACCAGCGAGCCGCCCAGGCCAAACAGCGACGAGGCGAAGGCCGTGCTCATGCTGGCCAGCGGCGCTTCCAGGCCTTGCTTCAGCGCGGCGAACATCACCGCCATGTCTTCGCCGGACACGGTCAGGTTTTTGATGACGTCGGCAATGGAGCCGACCGTGCCCAAGAGGCCCCAGAAGGTGCCGAGCAGGCCTAAGAAAATGCAAAGGCCGGTGAGGTAACGCGCGAGATCGCGGCTTTCTTCAAGCCGCGCGCCGATGCCGTCCAGAAGCGTGCGCATGACGGGTGCGCTCAGTGTGATGCGCCCGCTGCTGCCGCGCGAACGTTTTTCCTCCAGCATGCGCGCCATGGGCGACAGCAGCTTGAGTTCGCTGCTGCCCGAGACCGTGGGCATCTCGCCCAAAGGATTTTCCTTGGCCGCGCCGTCGCCCTGAAAGCCTTCGATCCACTTGGCTTCGGGGCCAAGCATGATCACCTGGCGGAAATTGAAGGCGATGCCGGTGATGATGATGGCGAAGATGAATCCGTTCAGCAGCGGATTGACCATGAAGATCGTCGCCAAAGCCTGCGCGATGAACGCGAGGCCGACGCCGACCACCGCCAGAAACAGCACCATCCGCGTCAGATAGGTTTTGGTATCGGTCATGGAATCCTTTGCGTATCCAGCTGCGCCATACTTTTATCGACCATACTTTTATCGAAGTGTGGCAGTCCTATGGCGAAGCGGTGGCGCGTGCTGAGGAGCGTCTTCAGCGCCGCGACATAACGGCGTCAACCCGATCGGGTGGGCCGTCGCCGGACAGTTCGCCGAGTGCGCGAACATCGACGCGCGTTGATTCAATACCGGCGCTCAAAAATTGCTTTCTGACATTGACCGCGCGCTCCGTGGAAAGGCGGCGCGAGCGGCTGATGCTTTTTTCAGGGTCCGACGCGAAGGCCAGCAGCTGCACGCGCAAGGCCGGATCGGCTTTCATGCGCGCGATCAAAGTTCTCAAGCCGGCATTGGCATCGGCCGGAACATCCGGCACACCCACGGCAAAAGAGATCGAGAACGTGTCGGGCGCCGTGGTCGGCGTTGTGGCCGGAGCCGGCGTCAGCACGGCGGCTTTGGGCTCCGCGGGCTTCGGTTCTTCGGCGTTAATCTCGGGCTTGGCTTCAACCGGCGGCGGCAGAACCGCGACTTTGGTTTCCGGCGGTGTCAGCAAAGAGCGCGGGGCGCTCGGGGATGTGGCCGGCGCGGGAGCAGAAGGTGCGGCAGCAGGCGGCGGCGCAACCGCAACGGCCTTCGGCGGTGCGGGCGGCGCGGTGGCGGCCGGCGGTGGCGTAACGGCGGCGGGCGGCGGCGCGACCACGGGTGGCGCGACCGCCTTCGCTGCGGCTGGCGCTTGAGAGGGTGCGGGTGCTGGCGCAACGGCAGCCGGCGGTTTGGCCGCGGGCGTCGCGGGAGTTTGGGTTGCAGCGGGCGGCGTTGCCACTGCGGTTCTGACTTCCGGCGGTGATGCAGCTGCGGGCTTGGCGGGCGGCGGCGTGACAACGGTAGGTGCGGGTGGGGCTGCGGGTTTCGCTGCCGGTGCCGGAGGCGTCACGGCAGCTGGTGGTGCGGTGACAACCTTAGCCGGCGGCGCAACGGGCGCGGGCGCTTGCGCTGCCGGTGGCGGCGTCGTTGCGGTGGTCGCCGGCTTGGCAGCGGCGGGCGGCGGCGCAGCCGGCGCAGGCGCTACGGGTGCGGCCGCCTTCGGCGCTGGCGCCGGTGCCACGGCGGCTAGCGGCGCAATGACTTTCGGCGCGGGCTCTTCGACCTTGGCGGTCTGGACGGGGGCTGCGGGCTTCGGCGCCGCTGGTTTGACCTCCGCCGGCTTGGCCTCGGCGATTTTGGTTTCAACGGGTTTGGGCGCTGCCGCGATACGCATGCCGGCGGGGGGCCGCAGCTTGATGGCGGCGGTTCGTTGACCCGCCGGCGGAATCAAAGTCGGCGCTACGCCTGCGGGCGGGCGCAGAATCACGGGCGGCTCATCAAAGGCGCTGCCGCTTTCGGGGACCAGCAGCCGCGGCGCGCGGGACAGAGAGTTCAGCACGCTGAAATCGACCGAAACGTCGTTCGAGGGGCGGAGGGACAGGGCTTTGGCGACCTCCGATTTGGGCTTGCCACTCAGGACGCCATCGGCCCGGGCCCCCGAGCTGAAGGCCACGCTGAAGGCAGAGACAGCCATCCCGGCCGCGAGGACCGTGGCCAGTCCCGTCATAGCGACGGACGACATCTTCCAAGGTTGGCAACGTTGGCCGGACTGGACGTGCCCAACCCGCCGCTGCGTCGTATTTTTCACCTTCGTCTCCACCCCGGTCTTACGTCGGCTCACCGTCCATCGGCGAAGCTCCACGAAGTATAGCAAAGTCTTTGAAATTTCGGTGCTTTGCGCGTCTTCCCAAGCCCCGAACGTACAACATGCGGTTTGCTTCGCACAACGGGGATGACGCCGGGTAAGGGCTGCCAAGCGGCCTACAAAGGGTGTGGCCGCGCCGCCTAGGCGGCCACGACAATGTCCAAAAGTTGCTTATGGATCTTGGGGTTAGCGGCCACGACGTCGCCGCTTTTCATAATATCCTTGCCGCCGTTCGCTTCGGTGATGAAGCCGCCGGCCTCACGCACCAGGATAATGCCTGCGGCGATGTCCCAGGGCTGCAGGCCGGTTTCCCAATAGCCGTCGTAACGTCCGGCGGCCACGTAAGCCAGATCGAGCGAGGCCGTGCCCATGCGCCGCACGCCCGCGACCGCGCCCATGACGCGCTCTAACTGCTTCAAAAACGGCTTATGCCCGGGTCGGCCGTTAAAGGGAATGCCGGTGGCAATCACGCTGTCGGCGAGATTGCTGCGCGACGAAACCCGCAAGCGCTTGTCGTTGAGAAAGGCGCCTTTGCCCTTCTCGGCATAATAGGTCTCATCGGTAATCGGATTGAACACCAGGCCGGCAATGATCTCGCCGTCCATCTCCAGGCCGATGGAGATGGCGAAATGGGGAATGCCGTGCAGGAAATTGGTCGTGCCGTCGATGGGGTCGATGATCCAGCGGTGGTGCTTGTCCTCACCGCTGACTTCACCGCTCTCTTCCATCAGGAACCCGAAGCGGGGGCGGGCCTTGGCCAGCTCCATGCGCAGGACTTTTTCGGCCTTAAGATCGGCGGCGCTGACGAAGTCGCTGGGGCCTTTTTGCGAAACCTGCAGCTGCTCGATTTCACCGAAGTCGCGTTTAAGCGCCCGGGCCGCTTTTTGGGCTGCGCCCGTCATTACCGTCCATAGGGCCGAGCGCAACGCCATTATGTGAAATCCCTATTTCGCGCGTTCGACGTAGGACACATCTTCGGTGTTGACGACGATCTTGGTGCCCGCCTCGATAAACGGCGGAATCAAGACCTTCAGGCCGTTCTCGAGCAGGCCGGGCTTGTAGGACGAAGCGGCGGTTTGACCCTTCACAACCGGGTCGGCTTCCACAACCGTCAGCACCACGGTCGAAGGCAGCTTCACACCCACCGGCACGCCTTCAATGAAGTTGACGGACACTTCCATGTTGTCTTGCAGAAAGGCGGCCTGGTCACCCAGCATTTCGGCGGGGATGCTGAACTGGTCGAAGGTCGTGCTGTCCATGAAGGTGAACATGTCGCCTTCCTTGAACAGATATTGGCAATCCAGCTCGCGCACATCTAGGCGCTCAACCGTATCGGCCGTACGCCAGCGGGCCTGGCTCTTGTTGCCGAATTTGATGTCGCGCATTTCGACTTGCATGAAGGCGCCGCCCTTGCCGGGTTGCACGACCTGATTCTTGAGCACCATCCACTGCTTGCCTTCGTGGTCGATGACCATGCCGGGGCGGATGCCGTTGGCTGAAATCTTCATGGGAAAAAGCCCGTCTATTCGCTGCTGTTTGGAAGGGGGAGAAGCCTTGAAATCGCGCGCGCTTGTATCAGGTTGGCCCCCCACTGGCAACCAGTTGGCAACCGTCCCGGCGTATCCGCAAGGCCCCGGTTTGAAAGGGCTTGGTTGCCTCCCGCCGATGGTCTAACAGGGGTTAATGACGCCCGCATCAACCCCGTCCTGGTGGAGCCCCGAGAGCCTGGCGCGGCGCCGGCCCTATCTCGATGTGCGCCGGGCCGCGACCAAGGCGTTACGCGCCTATTTTCAGGCCGAAGGCTTTATCGAGGTCGAGACCCCCGCCGTCCAGGTCTCGCCCGGCGTCGAGCGCCACATCCGCCCCTTTGCCACCACCTTGCGCGAGCCGGGCGGGGAGGAGGGCAGTGCTGTGCCGCGCTATCTCCACACTTCGCCCGAATTCGCCATGAAGAAGCTCATGGCCGGCGGCATGGTCAAGATCGTCCAGCTCTGCCACGTCTGGCGCGACGGCGAACGCGGGCCCCTGCATCATCCCGAATTCACCATGCTGGAGTGGTATCGCGCCGGTGCCGACTACAACGTGGTCATGGCCGATTGCGAAGCTTTGCTGCGCGGCGTCGCCAAAGCCGCCGAACGCACGCTTCAGCAAGGCGAAAGCCTGCGCTGGCAGGGGCGCGTGTGTGATCCCGCCAAGCCGGCCGAGCGTTTAACAGTGCAGGACGCCTTCGCGCGCCATGCCGCCATTGACCTCTTGGCCACGATTGACGATCCCGCCAGTCCAGCACCGGCGGCGGAAAAACTTAAAGCCAAAGCCCGCGAACAAGGTTTGTACGTCAGCGACACCGATACCTGGGAGGATGTGTTCTTCCGCGTCATGCTCGAACGCATCGAGCCCCATTTGGGGATCGGCGGACCGACCATCCTTTGCGAATATCCGGCCAACCTCGCCGCGCTCGCGCGCAAGAAGCCCGGCGACGAGCGCGTCGCCGAACGCTTCGAGCTTTATGCCTGCGGCGTGGAGCTGGCCAACGCCTATTCAGAACTCACCGACGCCGCCGAACAGCGCACGCGCTTCGATCACGACCGCGCCCTGCATGCGCGGCTTTACGGCAGCGCCCCGCCGCCGGACGACGATTTCCTGAAAGCCGTTGAAAGCCTGCCGGCTTGCGCGGGGGCAGCACTCGGGTTTGACCGTCTGGTCATGCTGGCGTCGGGCGCGTCCGACATCACCGACGTGCTGTGGGCGCCGCTTACTTAGCCATCCGCCACGGCGAGCGATCGGTCCATGTCCCGAGCGCATCTCTTGCCCAAGCCGTGTCCTTGTCCTTGTGACAGACATTGCAGGCGTTGGGAATCTTCAACTCGTCCGTAGCCGTGGGCGTGACGAAATTAAATGTGTGGCTGCGCACATTCACGTCGGCGATTGTCTGCGCGATTTTCGGCATGTGGCACGATACGCATTCGCTGCCCGTGCTTCCCGCCTTGTGGTGAGTGTGCGCCTCTATTGAAACCGTATGCGGGCCATTTTGCGTATTCGGCCCGTGGCACATCATGCATGTTTCGGTCGAGGTTTTGCGCAGCATCGCGGTGTTATCGCTGCCATGCGGATCGTGACAGCTAAAACAGGTCACGCCGCGCTCGTACATCAGGCTCTGCACGAAGTCATTGCCTTGCATGCGGTTCTTGTGCGCCGTGCCGTCGGCATAGTGCGTGAATGTGGTTTCGCCGAGCTTGTGCTCTTCTAACTTCCAGAAGTCCTTGAGGTTCAAGCCGACCTGGTAGCCAACAGGCCAGTCGTAGTACCTGCCGGCTTTAGGATTGCTAAGGGGTTGGCCTTGAGAATGGCACTGAATGCAAGTGTCGTTGGCGTGCACAAAGTCCATGCGGGCGGGGTTCAATACATTCGCCAGAACCGGGTTCTTGACGTGCTCGGACCCTGGGCCATGACAGCGCTCACAGCCCACGTTCCATTCCGTGACGGCCTTGGTTTCAATGTTGTAGTTGACTGAATGGCAACCGTCGCACAACGGTCCGGTGGGCCGCCCGAAGTTATCCTTAGGGTAGAACGGGACCCACCAATCGGTGTTGTCGGCGACGAAATATCTTCGCCAGATTTTATTGGTAACGTCCCACTGCGCGGGAAACGGATAATAGTCGTCGCCGACCTTCTTGAAGTAGCGCTGTTTCCAGAGGCTGCCGTAGGTCAGCGCGATGTCGTCCTTGGTGAAGTCGACCAGGGGATCGGGTTTGGACAAGTCGGGAATGATCGCGTCGGGATGCTCCTTCGGATCACGCACGACATTGGCCATTTTGGTCTTGGCCCAGCGATCATAGACTTCGGCATGGCAGCTTTTGCACGCGGCCGATCCAACGAATCCTGCCGTATGCGACGGACCCGGCTGCGCCGTGACGTTCGCCATATCCGCTGTGCTGGGCGTCGTGGCGGGCAGGGTGCGAATATAGGACACCAACTGCCAGATCTGCTGGTCCGGTTCCGGCCATGCCGGCATCCCGGTGTTACGGATGCCGTTGCGGATGTGATAGAAAATCTCTCCGTCCGATAACGACGGCACAAGCGTCCGCAACGCGGGCGGACGCGGATATTGACCGGAACCTATAGCCGTTCGCCCGCTGCCGTCGTTGGCATGGCAGATTTCGCACTTCTGCCGGTAAAGATCGCGCCCGGCCGTAATGTCGGCGACATCTTTGCCCAAGGGATTGACGGCTTTTCTTGCGTCCTCGGGCACGCTTTGATGCAACAGCCATGTTGCGATTTTTACTTCCAGTGCCGGCGGTTCTTGTGTCGCGACCGACAAACCCGGAAGCACCAGATGATAAGCAACCAGCGCCAATCCCAGAACAGCGACGATTCCAATGAAGGCGGCGACGACGTGACGTTTGCGGATCATGAGTGTTCCTCCTAGGCGCCGAGAAAGGCGACGGTGAGCCCCAGACGAATTTCATTCGCTGACGGGCCGGCAGAGCGTGTGTGCTTCAGTCCAACATCAAGGGCGAGATTGTCTTTTACCTGCCAGATGGCGCCGACCAAGCCCGAGACGGTACGCGGCTCACGTTTGGTGCGTTCATAGAACACCTCCGCCACCGGACGAACTTTCCAAGGTGCGGGCCCTTCGGCGATGCCGCCTAAAGAGATTTCAGCTTTATGCGCGCGAACCCATGTTGTCTTGGCGTTGAAATGCAGCGTGCCCCATGTCATCTGCTGCGAGATGATCGCGGCTGCGGATGCCCCCGCGCCGTGTTCGCCTCGGACCTCCGGCAACAGCGCAGCAATTTCGACGGCGACGCTGGGACCGGATTGTTCCTGGAGACTACCCTGGCGAAGTATTCCTTTGAGAGACACTTGATCGTCGGAGAAAGCTGTTTGCCGCGCGTCGCCGCTTAAGGCGGTATTGCCGCGTCCTTCCGCTACCAGCTCCCAGTTTTCGGTAAGGCCGTAGCTAAAGACGAGGGCCGGCGAAACGAGCGTCTTCTCGGGCCCCCTTTTGACGTAGCCGATGGGCCCAAGTTCGATTTCAACTTCGCCTTTATCGGCGACTGAGGCATCGGTGGAATCGAAGGGCCTATAGGCGAGGGCGCGCTGCGGCCAGCTGATGAGCGTGGTCGCTATGAGCAGAGCGCCAGCCGCATATATCCACGACACCATCATGCCTCTTCCGAATTCCATAGAGCACTGCTGGACCTTAGACGTACGGTTGCGCGTGTTACAATAAAAATGATACATATGGGTTACTTTTTTTCATATAAATTGATACATACGTATCATGAGTAATGCCAACAATGGCAAGGTCAGATGGCTGCTGATGATACATCAGCTGCCTGCAAAGCCTGCTTACGGCCGGGTTAAAGTCGGCCGCAAGCTGCAGGCCCTGGGTGCGATCGCGGTCAAGAACGCTGTCCATGCGCTGCCGGTGAATGCGGCGACGGTACCGGCTTTTCGAACGCTGGCGGCGGAAATCGTCGAAAGTGGCGGCGAGGCTTTTGTCTGTGAGTCGCGATTCACCGATGGCCTGACGGACGCTGAGGTTCGCCAGCTGTTTGATGCGAGCCGTGACGCCGATTACGACGAATTGATCGCGGAAGCGCAAGCGCTGTTAAAGGCGACCGAGCTGTCGGCCACGGATGTTCGCCGGATACGTAGGCGGCGCGAGGAGATTTCCAAGATCGACTTCTTCGGCGCCCGTGGTCGCCAAGGCGCCGATGTCGCGCTCGCCGATCTCGACCGCAGGCTCATGCGCCATGAAGACGTCAGCCGACGTGATGCGGCGCCGCGATTGAAGCGATCACAACTGAAAAAACGCACCTGGGTGACGCGCCGCGACGTCCATATTGACCGTATCGCTTCAGCGTGGCTGATCCAGCGGTTTATCGACCCTGCCGGAATCATTAAATTCGTCGATTCAAAGACCTATAAGCCGGTTACCGGGGAGTTGCGCTTCGACATGGCCAATGCCGAATACACACATGAAGGCGACAGATGCACTTTCGAGACGCTGCTGCGTCATGCGGGCTTAGAATCTAATCCTGCCTTGCGTGCAATCGGCGAGATTGTCCATGACCTCGATATCGAAGATGGTCGATACGAACGGCCGGAAACGGCGGGCTTAGCAGCCATGATTTCTGGCGTCTGCGCCGCAGCCAAAAGTGACGATCAGCGTATTAAGCTGTGCTCGGCAAGCCTAGACCAGTTCTATGCCCACTTTAAAAAGGCGTGACGGCTTTACGCAAGCCGCACAAACACCGCATTGAAATCACGCACCGCCGCCGCCGGTCCGCTCGCGTAATTCCAAACGCCGGTGCACACGGCGATGAAGTCCGCGCCGGTTTTGACCACGGCTTCGCAGTTCTCAACCGTGATGCCGCCGATGGCGACGCAGGGCACGTTGGTGGTCTCGGCCCAGATCTCGATGACCTCCAGGTCAACGGGCGTCGCGCCGTCCTTGGTTGTGGTGGGAAACACCGCGCCGAAAGCAACGTAATCGGCGCCGGCTTCGGCCAGTTCCATGGCGAGGTGGCGGGAGTCCTTGCAAGTTACGCCCACCGTCGCATCGGGTCCCATGATGTCCCGCGCTTCGTCATAGGGCATGTCGTCGGGCCCAATATGAACGCCGTCGCAGCCGAGCCGGGCGGCGAGATCGGGCCGGTCGTTGAGGATGAAGGCGACGTCGTGCCGGTGGCACACCGGCATTAGCGCTTTCACGGCGGCGGCCACCGCGTCATCGCCAGCGTCCTTCAGGCGCAACTGCACGCAAGCCACGTCGCCTGCAGCCAGGGCTTCGTCGAGAACGCGCGCGAAAGCCTGCGAATCGGGAATTTTATCCGGCGTGATCAGATAAAGCCGGCAGCCGGGCTTACCATCGTTGGCGGGTGACACGGCCCCGGCTACTCTTCCTTGCCTTTATAGATGTCGATCAGCTTGCCCAAGAGGTTGTTGGCTTCGGGCAGGGGGCGCTGGAAGGCGTTGCGGCCGACGATCGAGCCGTTGCCGCCGCCGTCGCGGATGGCCTTGGCTTCTTCATAAAGGGCTTCTTCGCCTTTTTTGGCACCGCCCGAGAACACCACGATGCGGCGTCCGCCGAAGCAGCTTTGCACGATGTGGGAAACGCGTTGGGTGAGGGTGGCGCGCGGAATGTTCTGGGCCTCGTAGACCTTCTTAGCTTCGCCGGGTTCCAAGTAATCGGTTGGAAGCTTCACTTTGATGATATGCGCGCCCATGAGGGCCGCCATGTGAGCGGCGTAGGCGATGACGTCAAACCCTGTTTCGCCGTCCTTGGTGACATATTTGCCGCGCGGATAGGACCACACGACGACGGCCAGGCCCGCATCCTTGGCTTCGGCGGTCAGCTCACGCAGGTCGTTCATCATGTCGTAGGCGCGCTCGGAGCCTGGATAAATTGTGTATCCGATGGCGGCGCAGCCGAGGCGGAGCGCATCCTGGACGCCGGCCGTGATCGCCTGCACCGGGGCGTCTTTTTCGCCGTTGAGCGAGTTGGCGCTGTTGACCTTGAGGATGGTGGGAATGGCGCCCGCGAAGGTGCCGGCGCCGTCCTCGATCATGCCCAGCGGCGCGGCGAAGGCCGAAAGACCCGCGTCGATGGCCAGCTGCCAGTGGTAGTGCGGCTCATAGCCCGGCGGGTTAGGGGCGAAGCTGCGGGCGGGCCCGTGTTCAAAGCCTTGGTCCACGGGCAGGATCACCAGCTTGCCGGTGCCGCCGAGGCGACCGTTCATGAGGATGCTGGCGAGCTTGGATTTGGTGCCTGGGTTGTCGCTGTCGTAAGCGCCAAGAATCTTCTTCACCCGGGGTGTGATCTTCATGAACGGGGTATCCTCTGGCTGAGACGTTGGGGGTCGGAAAACAGAGCTTGGCCGCGACATATAAAGGCCCCGATCTTTAAAGCCTAGGGGGCGATTGAAGTGACCCGTTTCCGAGGCCTTTTTCGAGGGCGGGAAGGGCCGGGCGGCCGCGAGCGTGTTGACGTCCCTAAGACTCCTTCCTATGCTTCATGCAGAATTCGAGGTTGGGGCGCTATTTCTTTGAAAGATATTGAAAACTCTAAGCTGCCGCCGGTCCAGGATGCGCTTCAACGGCTGGACCACGCCTTGGCGCGCCTGGAGTCCGCCGCGGCCAAGGTGGGCACGGCTAAGCCGAACGCAGCGCTCGAGAAAAAACTCGACCAGCTAACCGAGGCCCACGGCACGTTGAAAGAGACCGCCGGGCGCGTCGCCCAGCGCCTCGATGCCGCCATCGGCCGGCTCTCAGCGTCGATACAGGATTAGGGACGGACACGGCCGTGGGACAGGTTTCCATACACATTCGCGGGCGTCAGTATCAGATCGCCTGCGACGACGGCCAGGAGGCCCATCTCGCGCGGCTCGGACGCTATCTCGACCAGCGCGCGGAGCAGGTCGCGGCTTCCGCCGGATCGGTCAGCGATGCGCTGCTTTTGGTCATGGTGTCCTTGATGGTCGCCGACGAACTGGCCGACACCTCGGCTGAACTTGAAAGTCTGAATGCCGCCGGCGGGAACACCACCCAGGCGAGAACTGCGCGTGAAGAAGCTGAGAAAGATGCGGTTAAAGCCATGAATGGCCTCGCCGAGCGCATTGAACGTATTGCCGCGCGCCTTGAGGGGACCTAAGTTGCTGGTGGAGCTGCTGGACAGGTTAGACCTTTGAACCCCCAGGGGCGATAAACTACGCTCGGGAGCTGTCTCTCACCGGATGCCGCTTAACGTCCGGTGATATGGCGCCCACTTTTACCTGTGGCCCATTGGGAGGTCACGCTAGGCCGACGGTTTCGGCGGCTCCACTTAACTCTCACCACTTGGGGTTTTGTCTCTCCTTGGTTTTCCCATGACGACGCCGTCTGCCCGTGCGGCAGTTCTCAAGGCTGGGTTACGCCGTGAATCCCTGGCACGCCGGAAACTCGTCCATGCCGCGCGCCATGACCAAGCCGCCGCCGCCCTTACCCAGCGCCTCGTTCACGGACTTCCCACTATTGGCAAAACCATAGCCGGCTATTGGCCCATCGGGACCGAGCTCGATTGCCGCCCGGCTCTGGAAGCGCTCAAAGCCGCCGGCGCCGAGGTCGCGTTGCCGGTGGTGGCGGGGCAGGGACAGGCGCTGATTTTCCGCAATTGGCTTCCCGGTGACACGCTTGATCAAGGCCCCTTCGGGACCATGCACCCGGCGGTGCGCGCGGCGTTGGTGAAGCCCGATGTTCTGCTTTTGCCGCTGATGGCTTTCGACGGTATGGGGCTTCGGCTTGGCTACGGCGCTGGCTATTACGACCGCACCGTGGAGGCGCTGCGCCGGGATCGGCAGGTTCTAACCGTCGGCATTGCTTATGACGAGCAAGAGATTCCCACCCTGCCGGTGGATGGCCATGATCAGCGGATGGACGCGGTCATAACCGACCAGCGGACGTTATGGTTCAATCAAACGCTCAAACCGTAAGGTCTGGATAGGACATGCGTCTTCTTTATTGCGGAGACATCATGGGCCGTCCGGGCAGGGACGCCATCGTCACCTATGTGCCGCAGTTGCGCCGCGATCTGAATCTGGATTTTGTCGTGGCCTGCGGCGAGAACGCCGCCCACGGCTTCGGCATTACCGCCGCCATCTGCCAGGTCTTTTTCGACGCCGGCGTCGATGTCATCACGCTCGGCAATCACGCTTGGGACCAGCGCGAGATCATCACCTATATCTCGGCCGAACCGCGTCTGCTCCGGCCGCTCAACTATCCGCCCGAAGCGCCGGGCCGCGGCATGGGTTTGTTCACCACCGCCAAAGGCCGCCGCGTGATCGTTGTGCAGGTCATGTGCCGTTTGTACATGGATGCGCTGGATGATCCTTTCCGCGCCCTTGAAGGCTGCCTGGAACATCATCCCCTCCGCGATGCCGCCGACGCCATCATTGTCGATGTTCACGGCGAGGCCACCAGCGAGAAGGGCGCCCTTGGCCATATCGCCGACGGGCGTGCGTCCATGGTCGTGGGCAGCCATTCCCATATCCCGACCGCCGACACGCGCATCATGCCGGGCGGTACGGCCTTTCAGACCGATGCCGGCATGTGCGGGCCCTTTGATTCGGTTATAGGCATGAAGAAGCACACGGCCACGCAGCGCTTTGTGACGAAAATGCCGACCGAGCGGCTGGAGCCGGCCGACGGCGAAGGCACGCTGTGCGGGGTTTATGTCGAGACCGACGACCGCACGGGCTTGGCACTGCGGGCCGAGCCGGTGCGCATGGGTGGGATCTTGAAGCAGTCCGTGCCCGGCTAGCCGCCGACTCTATGCGTTTCCCCCAACATTTGGTATAAGCGCTAAGATTATCAGCCGCTTATTGTGTAAGCGGCCCTTTAAGCACGCCCTCATCGGCGAGGGTGCGGCGGGGGTCCAAATCGGATAACGGGACGTGAGATGGCCGGCCATTCGCAGTTTAAGAACATCATGCATCGTAAGGGCGCGCGCGATGCCAAGCGCGCCAAGATCTTCACCAAGCTCGCGCGCGAAATCACCGTCGCGGCCAAGCTGGGCCTGCCCGATCCGGTCTATAACGCGCGCCTGCGGGCGGCCATCAACGACGCCAAGGCCGAGAGCATGCCTAGGGACAACATCGAGCGCGCCATCAAGAAAGCCAGCGGCGCCGATCAGGAAAATTACGAAGAAGCCCGCTATGAGGGTTATGGACCGGGGAACGTGGCCTTGATCATCGAGGCGCTGACTAACAACCGCAACCGCACCGCCTCGGAGCTGCGCATCGCCTTCAACAAGCACGAAGGCAACTTGGGTGCGACCAACAGCGTCGCCCATAACTTTCAGCGGCTGGGCGTGATTCATTACCCGGTCGCGGCGGGGAGCGAAGACAAAGTCATGGAAGCCGCCATCGACGCGGGCGCCGATGACGTGGCCTCGGGCGAGGGCGGTCACGACATCTATTGCGCACCCGACAATCTCCACGCCGTGCAGAAGGCGCTTGAAGCCAAGCTCGGTGAAGCCGAAACCGCGCGCCTCGACTGGCGCCCGACTTTGACTGTGAACATTGCGGCGGACAAAGCCGAAACCCTGATGAACCTGCTCAATGTGCTGGACGACAACGACGATGTTCAGCGCGTCGCGGCCAATTATGAAATGTCAGATGAGGTCATGGCCAATCTCAGCGATTGAATCCTTGGCGGCTCACAAGCCCGCCGGCAACGCCACCCCTATGCCCCCCGTAAAGCGCGCGGCTGCGTCTGGAACTGTGCGTATTCTGGGGATCGATCCCGGCTTGCGCCACACTGGCTGGGGCGTGATCGAAGCCGACGGCAACCGCCTGAGTTTCATCGCCGACGGCGTTGTGCAGCCCGATCCGTCGTTGCCGCTGGCCGAACGCCTGAAGGCGCTGTTTCTGGGAGTGCAGGGCATCGTCGCGGCTTATGCGCCCGACGAATGCGCAGTGGAAGAGAGTTTCGTCAACAAGAACCCGGTTTCGACGTTGAAGCTGGGCCATGCCCGCGCCGCCGCCATGCTGGCGCCCGCTGTGGCCGGTGTCCCGGTGGCGGAGTACAAACCCAATCTCGTGAAGAAGTCGGTAGTGGGCGCCGGTCACGCCGACAAAGTACAGGTGGTGGCGATGATGCGCGTGCTATTGCCGGGCAGCAAGTCTGGCTCCAAGGACGCCGCCGATGCTTTGGCGGTCGCGGTCTGTCATGCGCACCATCGCGCATCGGCTTTGCGGCTGGTCGCCGCCAAAAGGCCGCCGCGATGATCGCCAAACTGCGCGGGAGGCTGGACTCCACAGGTGATGATTGGGCCGTGATCGACGTGAACGGCGTCGGCTACCTGCTGTTTTGCGCTTCACGCACACTGGCGGCGCTGCCGCCGGTCGGCGAGACGGTGGAGCTGGCGGTCGAAACCCACGTGCGTGAAGATCACATTCACCTCTATGGTTTCTCGACAATTGCCGACCGCGAGATGTTTCGTACCCTGACGACCGTGCAAGGTGTCGGCGCAAAGGTCGGGCTCGCTATTCTGTCGGCGCTATCGGCGGAGCAGGTGACACAAGCCATTGCCGCCGGCGACCAGGCCGCCTTCAAGCGCGCGAGCGGCGTCGGACCCAAGCTCGCGGCGCGGCTGGTAGTTGAACTCAAGGACAAGCTCGGCGCTTTCGCCTTCACAACACCCAGCCTCACGCCCGCGAGTACGACGCGTGCCGGCAAAGCCGCCGGCGGCAATGTGCGCGAGGACGCCGTCTCGGCCTTGGTGAATTTGGGCTACGCGCGCATGGAAGCTTTCGGCGCCGTTGCGCGCACAGCGCAGATCATGGGCGAAAGCGCCCAACTCAATGCTTTGATCAAAGCTTCGTTGCGCGAGTTAGGAGGGGCCGGTGGCTAATGATGATGTCGCCCGCGCCGTTTCCGCTGTTCGGCAGGAAGAAGACGCCGACGCTCACATGCGCCCCAAACGCATGGCCGATTTTATCGGCCAGCGCGCGGTGCGCGAGAATTTAAGCGTTTTCATCGCCGCCGCCCGCGAGCGCAAGGAATCCCTCGACCACGTGCTGTTACATGGGCCGCCGGGCCTCGGCAAAACCACCCTGGCGCAGATTATCGCCCGCGAATTGGGCGTAGGATTTCGCGCGACCTCAGGTCCAATGATCGCACGGGCCGGGGACTTGGCCGCGATCCTGACCAACCTCGAAGCCAACGACGTTCTCTTTATTGATGAAATCCACCGCCTCAATCCTGCCATAGAAGAAGTCCTTTATCCGGCCATGGAGGACTACCAACTGGACCTCATCATCGGCGAGGGTCCGGCGGCGCGTTCGGTACGCATCGAACTCCAGCCTTTCACCCTCGTCGGCGCCACTACCCGCTCGGGTCTCCTGACCACACCGCTCAGGGACCGGTTTGGGATTCCTTTGCGCATGGAGTTCTACAGTGCGCCGGAACTGGTCGAGATCGTGCAGCGCGGCGCGCGCGTGCTCGGCGTCAATATCAGTGACGACGGCGCGCTTGAGATCGCCAAACGCTCGCGCGGTACGCCGCGTGTCGCGGGACGCCTTCTGAAGCGCGTGCGCGATTTTGCCGCCGTCGATAATGAACCCAAGGTCACCACCGCAGTGGCCGACAAAGCTTTGCGCCGTCTCGATGTGGATGCTCTTGGGCTCGACGCCATGGACCGGCGCTATTTGAGTTGCATCGCGCAGAACTACGGCGGCGGCCCGGTCGGCGTGGAAACGCTGGCGGCGGCGCTGGCCGAAGAACGCGACACCATCGAAGACGTCATTGAGCCTTTTCTGATTCAGCAGGGACTGATCCAGCGCACGCCGCGCGGCCGCGTGATCTCCGACGCGGGCTACCGGCAGATGGGTCTGCCGGCGCCGCGCCGTGATCCGGCGCAGTTCAATCTGCTCGATAATGTTGAAAGTCGGGGCGGAGAGAACGCATGACCCCCGCCTCGTCGACCACGCAGTTTTTGATGCCGACCACGGGAGTCCTGCGCGGGCGCGTTCATGTACTGCCGGTCAGGGTCTACTACGAGGATACCGATGCCGCCGGCATCGTCTATTACGCCAACTACCTGAAGTACGCCGAGCGCGGGCGCACCGAAATGCTGCGTACCTTGGGCGTAGGGCAGGAGCGTCTACGGGAAGAGTCCGGCATGCAATTCGTTATGCGCGACGGCGAGGTGAAATACCGACGCCCGGCGCGCCTCGACGATGCACTGCTGGTAGAAACCGCGCTGGTCGAATTGGGGGCTGCGTCGGTGCGGATGCGCCAGGTCATTAGACGTGAGGGCGAGAGCAACGAAGAAGTAGCGTGGTTCATGGCCCATGTGGCATGTACGGGTCTGGACGGAAAACCCATGCGCATGCCCCAGGCCTTGCGGCAGGCGCTGGAAGCTTATGTGAGCGAGACTGGAAAATAAAACGAAACGTGAAACGGGGTAGAGTCGAATGGAAAGTACCGTAGCAACAGCGGCCATAGCCGCGCCGGGCGTCATCCACCTTTCGGTGACAAACCTGATCTTGCAGGCCGATCCGGTTGTCAAAGCCGTTATGGCCATGTTGGTGTTTGCCTCCCTCTGGAGCTGGGGAATCATCTTCGACAAAATCTTTCGGCTGCGCTCGCTGGCCAATCAGGCCGAACAGTTTGAAGATCGTTTTTGGTCGGGCAGTTCGCTCGAGGAACTCTTCGAGCGCGTCGGGCAGCGCCCCAAAGATCCCATGTCGTCGATCTTCGTCGCCGCGATGAAGGAATGGCGCAGGTCTTCGAGTAAGGGCGGATTGCCGCCGGCCACGGGGACCGTTCAGGTCGCCGAACGCATGGACCGCGTCATGAAGATCAGTCTTGAACGCGAGATGGACCACCTCAACCGCCGCATGATTTTCCTCGCGTCCACCGGATCGGTGTCGCCGTTCCTGGGTCTGCTCGGCACGGTCTGGGGCATCATGAACACCTTCACCTCCATCGGCGCCGCTGCCGACACCAGTCTGGCAACGGTTGCGCCCGGCATCGCCGAAGCGTTGTTTGCGACGGCGCTGGGCCTGATCGCCGCCATTCCGGCCGTGGTGTTCTACAACAAGATTTCCAGCGACCTCGCGCGCTACGCACTGCGTCTGGAGAATTTCGCCGGCGAGTTCGGGGCGATCTTGTCCCGGCAACTGGACACAAAATAATGGCCTCATTCATAAAACCATCGTCGGGCACGAAGACCAGCCGCAGATCCTTCGCACCAGTCGCGGAAATTAACGTGACACCTATGGTCGACGTGATGCTGGTCCTCTTGGTGATCTTCATCGTCACGGCGCCGTTGCTCACGACGGGCGTGAACGTCAACTTGCCGCAAACCAGCCGCGCGCGCTCGCTGCCCCAGGACAACACCGCGCTCACACTGACCGTCCAAAAAGATGGCACGGTGACTTTGAGCGCGGTCAAGCAAGATGCCGTGACGCTCGATATAGACACCATGGTCGGACGCCTCGCTGCCGTGCGCGAAGCTAATCCGCAGATCAGGGTCTATGTGAAAGGCGACAAAGATGTGGCCTACGGCATCATGATGGAGGTGATGGCCGGCGTGACCGCTGCCGGCATCACCCAGGTTGCCTTTGTCACCGAGCCCAGACTAAACCCGAGAGCCCCACGCTAGAATTGCCCACGCCAGAATTGTAGGACCGTTGCCGCCGTTATGTCGCGCGATTCCGTAACACCCACACCGATCAAACCCAGCCGCTCGAAGGACGGCAAGGTCGAGCGCGTCGTCACCGAACGCAGTTTTTCGGGCGGCCGCTATACCGGGCAGGGCTATGCATTCTCGCTGCTGCTGCACGGCGGCATTCTCGCGCTGGCCTGGATCGGCGTGCCGTTTTTCCATCGCGAAATTCCACCAACGCCGCCCTTGATCGTCGACCTTGTGCCGATCGAGGACATCACGTCCGCGGCACCGCCGCCGACGCCGGAACCCACGCCTGAGCCGACGCCGGTGGTGCCGGAGCCGCCCAAGCCGGCTCCGGCCGCCGACACGCCGCCGCCCGACACCATGCCGCCGCCGCCACCGCCCGATCCACCAAAGCCCGAGCCGGCAAAGGTCGTGCCGCCGAAGCCGAAGCCGCCGCCGCCTAAGCCGGTGCCGCCTAAGACCAAGCAGGACGACATCGCGTCGCTACAAAAGCTTTTGAAGGACATGCAGAAGAACGCGCCCAAGCCGCCGCAGCAGACCGCCGACAACAAGGCGCCGCCGACCAACAACATCGCGCCCACGCTCTCGGATCGGGCGTCCATGACCGAGCTCGATGCCATCCGGCGCCATATCGAGGGTTGCTGGCGCATCGATCCGGGCAAAGAGGGCAACGAAAACCTTTCGGCCGAGGTCAAGGTCTTCATCAACCCGGATGGTTCGGCCAGGGCCGAGATCGTCGATATGACGCGCTATTTTGTCGATTCCGCGTTCCGGACCTTCGCCAATTCAGCGCGCAACGCCGTGCTAGCTTGCGGCAACATTCCGATTTCACCGGAACACTATAATGAGCTGAAAGAGATCATCATGAACTTCTCGCCCCAAGGACGCATCAATTAGGGGGCGTATCAACTAGGGGCGGATCAACTGAGGGGCCAGTATCGTTAAGGGTTGATAGGGCTCACTAGAGCAGGGCCGGCTTGCAACGTTGACACGCCATCGCCACAATCTCCGCACATGCTGGCCCTCTGGGCTCTTGCGGCAACATTCGGGAAACGGACATATCGTGATGCGGAATGCTTTGAAGAAGGTCCTCTTGGTCTGCGCCGTGGTACTTCTGGCGGCGGCCCATGCGCCAAACGTCTATGCCCAGGCCCGGATCGACATTACGCGCGGCCGCGTCGAACCGATGCCGATCGCGATCCCGCTGTTTCCCGGCAATACCGAAGAACTCAAGCAGATGGGCAAGGATGTCTCCGAGGTCATCGCCAAGGACCTGGAACGCTCGGGCTTGTTCCGCCCTATCGACCAGAAGGCCTTCCTGCAGGATTTGACGTCGCTGGACGTGCAGCCGCGTTTTGCCGACTGGCGCACGCTTGCGGCCCAGGCGTTGGTGCAAGGCTCCGTCGACATGCAGCCCAACGGCCAGATCCGCATCGCTTTCCGCCTGTGGGATGTGTTCGGCGGCCAGCAGATGGAAGGCAAGGGCTACGGCACGGACTCAGGCAACTGGCGCCGCGTCGCGCATATGATCGCCGATCTGATCTATTCCACGATTACCGGTGAAAGCGGTTATTTCGATACACGCGTCGTGTATATCGCCGAAAGCGGCCCGGCGATTAATCGCGTCAAGCGCTTGGCCATCATGGATCAGGACGGCGCCAACCATCGCTATCTGACCGACGGCTCGGCACTGGTGCTGACACCGCGCTTCTCGCCGTCGGGACCGGAGATCACTTATCTCTCGTATTTCCGCAACGTGCCGCGCGTGTACATGTTCAATATCGACACCGGCCGCCAGGAAGTTCTCGGCGATTTTCCAGGCCTGCAATACGCGCCGCGGTTTTCGCCCGATGGAAATGCGGTTGCCTTCGCCGCGTCCCTGAACGGCAACTCCGATGTCTACACGATGGACTTGCGCTCGCGCAAAATGGTGCGGTTGACCGACAATCCGGCCATCGACACCTCGCCGAGTTTTTCACCGAAGGGTGATCAGATCACCTTCGCGTCAGATCGCGGCGGCGCTCAGCAAATCTATGTCATGAATGCCGACGGCAGCAATCAGCAGCGCATTAGCTTCGGTGCCGGCAAAGCCAGATACGGCACGCCGGTTTGGTCGCCGCGCGGCGACTTGATCGCCTTCACCCGCTACGGCACCGACGGCAATTTTTATATTGGCGTCATGAAGCCCGACGGGTCCGGCGAGCGCACACTCGCGCAAGGCTTCCTGGTGGAAGGCCCCACATGGTCGCCCAACGGCCGAGTTCTGATGTATGACGCGCAGGCGCCAAACGGCGGCAAAGTGCGGCTCTTTTCCATCGATCTAAGCGGCTACAACCAAAGAGAAATCCTGACACCGCAGGATGCGTCCGACCCGGCGTGGTCGCCGCTGTCGCCCTAATCAGCCAAAGTCTTTGTCTCGGAGTCCCGGAAGTCAGGCTGCTGGAAACGGCCAAAGGCTGGTCTTAAGCCTTGGGATTATTGGACTTTTTTGTAACAGCTAGCCCATGCTACGGGAATCGCCCTATAGTTACCGCTCATAACGTGCGCGTGCGGTGCGGTAGGCTATTGATTCCTGTCGTTTAACTGGTAAAAGAAGGGCGAAATTGCGCTGGACTCCTCCTGGGGTCGTCCGTTCAGTGCTCGTCATTTAAGTCACTAAACCTTAGGGGAATAATAATGAAACTCCGTTTTTTAAGCGTGATCGCCGTTGCGGTCCTGCTTGCAGCTTGCGCGAAAAAGCCCGTTGAAACCGCCGCGACGGCCGTTTCTGCCCCCCCGCCGGCTGCTGCTCCGGCGCCGCCGAGAGGTCCGGCTCCGGATTCGCTCGAGTATTTCAACACCGTCGTCGGCAACATGGTCAACTTCGCCTACGACAAGTATGACCTCGACGCCGCCGCCCAGACCAAGCTCCGGGGCCAAGCCGCTTGGCTGAAGCAGTACCCGGCGCGCACTCTTACGGTTGAAGGTCACTGTGACGAGCGCGGTACGCGCGAGTACAACCTTGGCCTCGGTGATCGCCGCGCTAACGCCGTGAGAACGTTCCTGATCGCTGAAGGCGTACCGACCGCCCGCATCAAGACCATTTCCTACGGCAAAGAGCGCCCGATCTGCGTGTCCTCCGACGAAACCTGCTACGGCAGAAATCGTCGCGGCACCTCGGTTGTGCAGTAAGATATTCGATACGCCCCCGGTTTTCGCGCCGGGGGTGTGTTGTTTCTTTTAAGGCGCATGGCGACTGTGAGGCTTTTGGCCAGACAGTTGCATGCGCCTTATTCTTGCCCGGATAATGGTTCAGCGTAACGCTGATGCGGCCCTCGAATGGGTCGGCTTTTTGGGAATGTCGCGATGAACACGCTTATGCAACAGGTTTTGAGAGGCCTCACGGCAACCGCTATTGCCGTATTCCTGTTTAGCGGCACAGCTTATGCGCAAAGCGACCGGGATCTCGCCAATCGCCTGACCAAGATCGAACAGGATCTGCAGCGCTTGCAAAAGCAGCTGCCGGCGGCCAAGGGTACACCTGCGGCCGGCGCGGTGGCCGACGACAACAGCGGCGACATGACTGTCCGCATCTTGGCGATCGAGCGCGTCCTTGAACAACTCACCGGCCAAGTCGAAGAAGCCAAATTCACGTCGGACCGCACCGCCCGCCAATTGCAAGTGCTGCAGGACGACCTCAGCCTGCGCGTGGCGAAGATGGAACAGTCCCTCGGACTAACAGGGGGGCTAACCGGCGGCGTGCCCTCCGCACAGAACCAGGTGCCGCCAGGTGTGCCTGCCGCCGCCGCGGCGGTTGCGACCGCACCGGTTGTCGCCTCCGCGCCGACGGACAATACGGTCCCGCCGGAATTGCGCACGCCTTCGGCCGGCGCGCCGATCTCGCAGCCGGTGGCGTCGCAGCCGACCGCGCGCGCCGCGACGGCCCCTGTTACGCCGCAGCCCGCAGCGACAGCTGCGGGCACGCCGGTTCAGGTTCCCGCGCCAGGAGCCGCCGCCGTCGCCACCAACGGCGGCTTTGTGATTCGCACCGATGCGCAAGGGCGCCCGCTGCCGCCCGATCCCAATGCGCTGCAGACTCCACCGCCGGCCGCACCCGAGCCTTCGCCGCAGCAACTGGCGCCGAAAGCAGCGCCTGGGCCCGGCCCGGTGTCGTCCGCGCAAGTCGCTTCGCTGCCAGGCGCCACCGTGGCTTTGCCCGACGGCACGCCGAAGCAGCAATACGATTTCGCCTTCGAGTTTTTGAAACGCCAGGACTATCCCAAAGCGGAATCGACGCTTCGCGAATTTCTCAAGAAACATCCTAAAGACGCGCTTGCCGGCAACGCGCAGTATTGGCTGGGTGAAACCTATTACGTGCGCGGCGACTTCCAGCAGGCGGCCGTAGAGTTCATGGCGGGCTATCAGAACTATCCCAAGACCAACAAGGGCCCGGACAATCTGCTGAAGCTCGGCATGTCCATGTCCAAGCTCAATCAGTCGCAGGGCGCCTGCACGGCTTTGAGCCGCATCGCCAAGGATTATCCCGACGCGCCCGCCGAGGTGCTGACCTCCGCCAAAACCGAGCGCACCAAACTTAAGTGTAAATAACATGCGTCTTGAGGCCGTCTCCTCCGGCGCGGTCACGCCGGCGCAGTTCGCGGCGGCCATGGCGCAGTTTCGGCTGCCGTTGGGCGCGTGTATCGCCGTGGCAGTCTCGGGCGGTGCGGACAGTCTCGCGCTTATCCGTCTGCTCGCGCCCTGGGCGTGCCAACGCCAGATCGCGGTATTCGGCCTGACGGTGGATCATCAATTGCGCGATGCCGCGGCGGTGGAAGCCGCCCAGGTCGGCGCCTGGCTCGCACCCCACAACATTCCCCACGTGATCTTGCGCTGGAACGACGGACCTCACGCGCGCACGCTGACCCGCAGCGCGCAAAGTGCCGCGCGCGAAGCCCGCTATCGTCTGATGACGGATTGGTGCCTAGCCAACGACTGCACGCATCTGTTTGTCGCCCATCATGCCGACGATCAGGTCGAGACGTTTTTGTTGCGCCTTGCGCGCGGCAGCGGCGTCGACGGCCTGGCCGCCATGGCGTCGGCGTCGTCGCGCGACGGCATTGTCATCGCCCGGCCCTTGTTGGGCTTCACCAAGGCGCAACTGACGGCGATCTGCCGCGAATTGGATCAGCCCTGGATCGAAGACCCGTCGAATCTGAGCAGCGCCAGCGCGCGCGTGCGCTTTCGCCAGGCCCAGGAGGTTCTGGCGCGGGAAGGGCTGACGCGAGAGCGCCTATTGGCGACGGTCGGGCACCTGCAGCGGGCGCGGGCGGCTCTGGATCATGCGGTGGCGGCCCTGCTGGCGCGGGGGTCGTGGGACAAATTTGGCGTTGCGCGCCTGCCGGTGGCCGACCTTTTGGCGGCCCCCGACGAGATTGCGCTCCGGGCCCTGGCACGATTGCTCACGGCGGCCGGCGGACAGGCCTTTGGTCCGCGTTTCGAGAGTCTCACTCGCCTTTATGCGCGCCTTGCGGCGGGTCCTTGGAGCGATGCGACCTTGCACGGCTGCCTCATCGGCCGCGATGGCGCCGATCTGGTCATCGCCCGTGAGCCGGCGCAAATCACCGAGGATAAAACGCTCGCTGGTAACACTTCCGTGATCTGGGATTGCCGTTACAAACTCACTCTTGCGGTCGAAGGCCTATCGTCGGTTTTCACGGTCTCGCGCTTCAAGAGTTCGAAATCCGCACAGCCGGTGCTGGCCGACTTGCCGGCGCGCGTTCGCGGCACTTTACCCGCGCTGTATGACTCGGGCGGCCTCGCGGCGGTCCCGCACGCCGGGTATGTCCGCGCCGACATCGCCCGCCTCCCGGGCTTTAGCCTTGGCGTTGTTAGCATTTCCGCCCCTCTGGCGGATTCCGCGGGCGGTGATGCCAAATTGTGACACTCTCGTATGGTCACAATTTTGAGGGCTACAAACGCTTTGCTTGCGTTAAGGCTTTGGCGCACTATTTAGGTAACAACCATTCCAAACTGCGCTCCAATTTTTGTGAGTAGGGGTCCGATTTGAATATCAGCCGCAACCTCATGCTGTGGGCCATTATCCTGGTCTGCGTCGTGGCCCTTTTTAACCTCTTCCAGGGGTCGGCACCGCGTAACGCCAGCCGCGAGATTTACTTCTCGGATTTCATGGCCGCTGTCGAGCGCAGTGAAATTCAGGACGTGACCATCCAGGGCAACAATATCTCCGGCTCCTTCAAGTCGGGCGGGGATTTCCGCACCTATGCGCCCGAAGACCCGGGCCTGGTGCCGACCCTGCGTGAACATAGCGTCACCATCAAGGCCGTCCCGCGCAGTGACAACGAGCTGTCGTTCTGGGGCGTGGTCATTTCCTGGTTCCCGATGCTGCTGCTCATCGGCGTGTGGGTCTTTTTCATGCGCCAGATGCAGTCCGGCGGCGGCAAGGCCATGGGCTTCGGCAAGTCCCGCGCCAAGCTGCTGACCGAGAAGCAGGGCCGTGTCACCTTCGACGACGTGGCGGGCGTCGAGGAAGCCAAACAAGAACTCGAAGAAATCGTCGAATTCCTGCGCGATCCACAGAAATTCCAGCGCCTGGGCGGTAAGATCCCCAAGGGCGTGCTGCTGGTCGGCCCGCCGGGCACCGGCAAGACTTTGCTCGCGCGCTCCATCGCCGGCGAAGCTAACGTGCCGTTCTTCACCATCTCGGGCTCCGACTTCGTTGAAATGTTCGTTGGCGTCGGCGCGTCCCGCGTGCGCGACATGTTCGAGCAGGGCAAGAAGAACGCGCCGTGCATTATCTTCATCGACGAAATCGACGCCGTCGGCCGCCATCGCGGCGCCGGCCTGGGCGGCGGTAACGACGAACGCGAACAGACCTTGAACCAGCTGCTGGTCGAGATGGACGGGTTTGAGGCCAACGAAGGCGTCATCCTGATCGCCGCCACCAACCGTCCCGACGTGCTGGACCCGGCCTTGCTGCGTCCGGGCCGCTTCGACCGTCAGGTCGTGGTGCCAAACCCCGACATCGTCGGCCGCGAGCGCATTCTGCAGGTCCACAGCAAAAAGACTCCGCTGGGCACCGACGTGGACTTGAAAGTCATTGCGCGCGGCACGCCGGGTTTCTCCGGGGCCGATCTCGCCAATCTGGTGAACGAAGCCGCATTGCTGGCCGCCCGCAAGGCCAAGCGCGTGCTCGGTATGCAGGAATTCGAGGAAGCCAAGGACAAGGTGCTGATGGGCGCCGAGCGCCGCTCCATGGTCATGTCCGAGGACGAGAAGAAGCTGACGGCTTATCACGAAGGCGGCCATGCGCTGGTCATGCTGCACGTGCCGAGCCACGAGCCTTTGCATAAGGTCACGATCATTCCGCGCGGCCGTGCGCTGGGCGTGACCATGTTCCTGCCGGAGCGCGACAAGTACAGCATGTCCAAGATCGAACTGCAGGCGCAGCTCGCCAGCCTGTTCGGCGGACGTGTCGCCGAGGAAATGACTTTCGGCATGGACCGCGTGACCACCGGTGCGTCGGATGACATCCGCCGCGCGACAGACATCGCGCGCAAGATGGTCACCGAATACGGCTTCTCCGAGAAGCTCGGGCCCTTGCGCTACACCGACAACCAGGGCGAGGTTTTCCTGGGTCACTCGGTGACGCAAACCAAGAATGTCTCGGACGCCACGGCGCGCCTGATCGATGAGGAAGTGCGCAAGTTCGTCGAAGCCGGCGAAGAAACCGCGCGTGCGATCTTGGAGAAGCACCGTCCGCAGTTGGAAATCATTGCCCAGGGTCTGCTCGAACACGAAACCCTCTCCCGCGAAGAGATCGAAGCCTTGCTGCGCGGCGAGAAGATCGACAAAGAAAAGAACCCGCCGCGTCCGCGCGAGCCGGGCCGCCGCAGTTCCGTGCCGACGTCGGGCTCCGAGGCCCGCCCCGCGCCGGGCTTCGGCCAGGAGCCGACCCCGCAACCAGGGGCTTAAACCCGCCATAATAAGCAGTAATATAAGACCCCGCCCAAAAGGCGGGGTCTTTGCTTTTGGGAATCTGCCTGTGTCCGCCAAGTCGCTTCAAGCCACCGCTTACGTGACGCCCCGCGCTTTGTTGGCGGGCGCAGCAGCGCGCGAAGCCGTCGCTGCCGGCTGGGCGTGGCCGCTGCTGGGCGAGGGCGCCTATGCCGCCATGGAGGTATCGACGCGCGAGAACGGTTCCGTCACGCGGCTGGGTGCGATCGTCCGCACGGCCTACGACAAGGACGCCTCGGCTATTCCGCAGGGTTTACGCGCGTCTATCGAGATGCAAATGGCGGCGCTGGCCTCAAAGCGCGGTGCTTTTGCAGGCTTCGATGTTTCCAAACCGATCCTCATGGGTGTGCTCAATGTCACGCCCGACAGCTTTTCCGATGGCGGGCGCTTTGACAGCGCCGAGGCCGCCGTCGCGCATGGTGTCGCGCTGTTTGAAGCCGGCGCGGCTTTGGTCGATGTCGGCGGCGAGTCGACGCGGCCCGGTGCTGTTCCCGTCGGCGAGCACGCCGAAATCGCGCGCGTCGTGCCGGTGGTGAAAGCGCTGACCACGCGCGGCGTGCCGGTGTCGATCGATACGCGCCATGCCGCAGTCATGGCCGAAGCCGTCGCGGCGGGTGCGAAGGTGATCAACGACATCAGCGCGCTGGCCGATGCCAAATCCCTCGCGGCCGCCGCCAAGTCCGGCTTGCCTGTCGTGCTGATGCACATGCAGGGCGAGCCGCGCACCATGCAGGACAATCCGACTTATGTCTGGGCGCCGGGGGATATCTACGACTTCCTTGCGAGCCGGATCGCGGCTTGTGTCGCCGCCGGGATTGCGAAGAACCGCATCGCCGTGGACCCGGGCCTCGGCTTCGGCAAAACCGACGACCACAATGCTGCGATCATGGACCACCTCGCCATGTTTCACGGCCTCGGCTGCGCGCTTGTGGTGGGCGCATCACGCAAAGGCTTCATCGGCCGCATGAGCCGGGGCGAGGCGGCGAAGGACCGCTTGGCGGGCTCGCTCGCGGCGGCCCTCCATGCAGCCGGGCAGGGAGCGCAAATCTTACGGGTTCACGACGTCGCCGAAACCCGTCAGGCGTTAGCCGTCGCGCGCCAGCTTTCCGCCGCCCATGGACCCTTGACATAGATATCCAGTCCGACTCTCCATCACATTCAGGCGACATGCCGCCTTTCCTTGGGAAAAATGAGGCGATTCTGATAGTAAGCTGAATCGTTTGCTGTACCGGGGGACAGGCTTTGTTAGTCGGTTTTAGGTTTTGCGTCCTTGCGGCGTGCGTGCTCACCCTCATGAGCGGGAGCGCGCGGGCCCAACGGGCCAATGAAGTCGCCATTACCAATGCCGACGACGCCTTCGGCACGCGGGTCGGCAACGAGAACACCGGACTTTACGGCCAAATGAGTGCCCGCGGATTCAATCCGCAGCAGGCCGGAAATGTGCGGCTCTTTGGCCTGTATTTCGACCAGCAGGGTGTTTTCGGTCCACGGCTTGTACGCTCGACATCGATGCGGATCGGCCTGGCGGCCCAATCCTTTCCTTTTCCGGCGCCGACCGGGATTGTGGATTTGGGCCTCTATCTTCCGGGAGAAGACACGGTCGTTAGCGTGACCACGCAGTATCAAACGCCGACGGGTTTTAACAGTTTCGGCGTCGATGTAAAAACGCCGCTCATCAAAGAAAAATTGGGGCTGGTCGCTGGCGTCAACGCCCTGAACCTAAACAGCGACTGGCGGGGCCATTCGCTGTCGCTGACAGGTGCAGCCTTGCTGCGCTTCACGCCCAATGACACCTTCGAGTTCATACCTTATTTTTATCGGCAGAGCAGAAAAAATGAGGAAGTGCAGCCTTTTGTCTATACGTCCGGCGCTTTCCTGCCGCCGAAATACGACCGCGGCACCTTCTTCGGTCAGGGATGGGCCGACCGGCAGACCATTGACCTAAACTATGGCTTGTTCGCGCGGGCGCGGCCTGTGGGCGCCAACTGGTTGCTGCAAGGCGGGCTGTTCCGTTCCACATCCGACCGCCCCACAGGTGACGTGATCTTTTATCGCAACACGCAGGCGGACGGCACGGCCAACCTCGATATTCTGCGGTATCCGGAACAAGATTCCGCCTCCTATTCGGGAGAAGTGCGCGCCACGGGCCTCTATACGCAAGACACGGCCTGGCGGCAGACAATTCACCTTGCTGTGCGCGGCCGCCTGACGGACCGGCTCTTCGGCGGCGGCGATACCATATCCTTTGGCCCCGCCAAGATCGGTGTCTATCGGCCTCTACCGGAACCGACCTTCAATCCGACAACGCGCGACAAGGATCACGTGCGCCAAATCGCGCCGGGGATTTCCTACATTGGCCGATGGGTTGGCGTCGCGGAAGCTAGCGTCGGTCTGCAAAAGGCCTTTTACGACCGCGACTACGGAAAGGAAGGCGGCGCACCCGCGAAAACCCAGAGCCGGCCGTGGCTCTACAACGGAACACTGGCGGTCTTCGCGGCGCGTGACCTTACGGTCTACGCCGGCTATACGCGCGGATTGGAAGAGTTCGGCACCGCGCCCGACAACGCGGCCAACCGCGGCGAACCCATGCCGGCCGGCGTCACCAAACAGATTGATGCCGGCGTACGTTATCAAATTTATCCTGGCATGAGCATCGTCGCCGGAGTTTTCGACGTGACCAAACCCTACTTCGACCGCAATGCCGCCAACATCTATACCGACGTAGGTGCCTTGCGCCATCGCGGCATAGAGCTTTCCTTTGCCGGGCAGGTCGCCGAGGGTTTGAATGTCGTGGCCGGTGCCATGTTCCTGCGCGCGCGCGTCAGCGGCTCGCCGGTGGATCAGGGCTTGCTTGGCCCCGTGCCGACGGGAACAACTCCGCGGCTCTTCAATCTCAATGTCCAATACGGACCGCCGTCGTGGGGCGGCCTCGCTGTCGACGCCCAACTCAATGGTGACGGAGGCGGCTTCGCCAATCGGCTCAACACACTGCGTGTATCGCCGCTCAACACCCTGGCTTTGGGCGCGCGCTATCCCTTCACGGTCTTGGATGCTAAGGCCAGCTTGCGCGTGCAAGTCAATAACGTGATGGGCGCCTATGCCTGGACAGTCGACGGCGCCTCAGGCCGGTTTACGCCCAGCGGTGTGCGCAATGTGTCGTTCAGGCTCGCGGCTGATTTTTGAGCCCGCTTCGGCGCAGGTAAAATGCCGATATTGTTGCCGCGCTGCGGGAGGCGCTTGATTCAGGGGCCCTGAAGGCCCAAAACTTACCTCTGAAATAGACCCAATCCCCGGAGCCGATATGTCTGGCCGTAAGCTTTTTGGAACCGATGGCGTCAGAGGCCTGGCCAACAGCGAGCCCATGACCGCCGATACGGTCATGCGCCTCGGCATGGCCGCCGGCAAACTTTTCACGCGCGGCCAACATCGACATACCGTTGTGATCGGCAAGGATACACGCCTGTCGGGCTACATGCTGGAGCCCGCCTTGGTAGCGGGCTTCATTTCCGTCGGCATGGACGTGATTCTGGTGGGACCGATCCCGACCCCCGGAATTGCCATGCTGACGCGCGCCATGCGCTGCGATCTGGGCGTGATGATCTCGGCCTCGCACAACCCCTTTGAGGACAACGGCATCAAATTATTCGGCCCCGACGGGTACAAGCTCTCGGACGCCATCGAAGCTGAAATTGAGTCCATGATGAACAACGGTCTCGCCGAGGCCCGTGCACCTGCGGCGCAGCTGGGCCGCGCCAAACGCCTGGAAGATGCCGCCGGGCGTTATATCGAACATGCCAAGACCACGTTCCCGCGCGGCTTGAAGCTGGACGGCCTGAAGATCGTGGTCGATTGCGCCAACGGTGCCGCCTACAAAGTCGCGCCCACGGTGTTCTGGGAATTGGGCGCCGAAGTCATCAAGACTGGTGTCGAGCCCGATGGCTTCAACATCAACCGTGAATGTGGCTCTCTTCACCCTGCGCGCATGCGCGAACTGGTGATCGCCAACAAAGCACATTTGGGCTTGGCGTTAGACGGCGACGCCGACCGTGTTCTGTTCTGTGACGAAAACGGCCGCATGGTCGACGGCGACCAAGTGCTGGCGCTGATTGCCGGCCACTTGCAGAAGAACGGGCAGCTGAGCGGCGGCACGGTGGTGTCCACCGTCATGAGCAATCTTGGTCTAGAGCGTCATCTTCAGTCCAAAGATTTGAAACTGATTCGCACCAAAGTTGGTGACCGTTACGTCGTCGAGGAGATGCGGGCGAGCGGATACAACCTCGGTGGCGAGCAATCGGGCCACATTATCATGGGACATCACGCCACCACCGGCGACGGCATCGTCGCCGCGCTGCAAGTCTTGGCGGCGCTGGTGGATGGCGGCAAGGCCGCCAGCGAAACCTTGCGCCTGTTCGAGCCGGTGCCCCAACTTTTGCGCAACATCAAGCTGACCGGCAGCATCAGCGCCGACTCTGTGCTCGAAGTGAAAGCCGTGCGGCAAGCCATCGCCGATGTCGAGCAACGCCTCAACGGGCGGGGACGGTTGGTGATCCGCAAGTCCGGCACCGAGCCCTTGATCCGCATCATGGCCGAAGGCGACGACGCCAAGGAAGTCGATACGGTAGTTGCGGAACTGGCGGCGGTGATCACAAAGGCGGCGGCTTAAATAATCTCCCCTCGAAGGGGAGGGGCTTACAGGATACGTCGAGGCTTGGACAAAATGATCGGCCGCGTTCTTATCATTGCAGGATCTGACTCCGGCGGCGGCGCGGGCATTCAAGCGGACATCAAAACCGTCACGGCGCTGGGCGGTTATGCCATGACCGCCGTCACCGCTGTCACCATCCAGAACACCCAAGGTGTGCGCGGCGTACACGGTGTTCCGCGCGAGGTGGTCGCCGGCCAGATCGTCGCCGTCCTTGAAGACATCGGCGCCGACGTCATCAAGACCGGCATGCTGGCCACCACCGGCATCATAGAGACCATCGGCGCCACTTTGCGCAAATATGGCCCGAGCATACCGCGCGTGGTCGACCCGGTGATGGTCGCCAAAGGCGGCCATGCCTTGCTCGCGGCGGATGCCACCGCGGCGCTGGTGGCTCAGCTTGTGCGCGGCGCGGCCATCATCACGCCCAATCTACCCGAAGCCGAAGTGCTGACAGGCCGCTCCATCAAGACGATCGCGGAGATGGAAGCGGCGGTTCCGGCGTTGCGTGTCCTCGGCGCGCAAGCCGTTCTGTTGAAAGGCGGCCATCTTGAAGGTCCGCGTCTTGTCGACCTCCTCATCACCACAAATGACGTTGTGCGCTTTGAAGACTCGCGCATCGAGACGAAGGCCACCCATGGTACCGGCTGCACGCTGGCCTCGGCGATTGCCGCGGGCCTTGCCGACAAAATGCCGCTGGCCGATGCGGTCGCCCGCGCGCGCGCCTACGTTCGTGAAGCGATTCTAACGGCGCCAGGGTTGGGGAAGGGCCATGGTCCCCTCAACCACGGCCATACCGTCGGGCCTTTCGTGCCGCGGAAATAGGTCGAAAATCGCGGAATTCTGCGGGTATCAGCTATGCCCATACCGCAATTGACGCCATAGGCCTCGGTTCCTAAACTCCGCCCCCTTCGGCCGAGTCCGAAGGTCATTTCCGGCCCCCCGCGAAGGATTTCATTGCCAATGTCCGCCAATCAAAAGCCGTCGGTTAAACCGGCGCGCAACCAGTTTTCGTCAGGTCCCTGCGCCAAGCGTCCTGGCTGGACGCTCGACGCCCTTAAAGGCGCGCTCGTCGGTCGCTCCCATCGCGCGAAGCCCGCCAAGGCGCGCATTAAGCAGGTGATCGACAAGACCCGCGCCATTCTCGGCGTGCCGGCCGACTACAAGATCGCCATCGTTCCAGCGTCCGATACCGGCGCCGTTGAAATGATGCTCTGGCATACCCTGGGCGGCCGCCCCGTGGACATGCTGGCCTGGGAGAGCTTCGGCGAAGGCTGGGTTACCGACGTGGTGAAGCAACTCAAACTCAAGGACGCCCGCGTTCTGAAATCCGACTACGGCAAGCTGCCCGATCTCACCCAAGTGAATTTCGATCACGACGTGGTCTTCACCTGGAACGGCACCACCTCGGGCGTGCGCGTGCCCAACGGCAACTGGATACCGAAGGACCGCAAGGGCCTGACCATCTGCGACGCCACTTCGGCGGTCTTCGCCATGGAGATGCCCTGGGACAAGCTCGATGTCGTCACCTACTCCTGGCAGAAGGTGCTGGGCGGCGAAGCCCAGCACGGCATGCTGATTATTTCGCCGCGCGCCGTCGAGCGCCTGGAAAGCTACACGCCGCCTTGGCCCATGCCGAAGATTTTCCGCCTTACGTCCAAGGGCAAGCTTAGCGAAGGCATCTTTGAAGGCGACACCATCAACACCGTTTCCATGCTCTGCGTGGAAGACGCGGTCGATGGTTTGGTCTGGGCCGAGAGCATCGGTGGATTGAAGGCGCTGATCGCGCGCTCCGAAGCCAACCTCAAAGTCATCTCGGACTTCGTCGCCACGCATAACTGGATCAAATTCCTGGCCGAGACGCCGGACATCCGCTCCTGCACGTCGATCTGTCTTTCCATTCCCGGCGAGACCGGCAAGAAGATGGCGGCGCTGCTGGAAGCCGAAGGGGTCGCGCTCGATATCGGCGCCTACCGCGATGCGCCTCCGGGCCTGCGTATTTGGGGCGGGGCGACGGTGGATACGTCCGATCTGGAAAAGCTGATGCCCTGGCTCTCCTGGGCCTATGCCGAGGCGCAAACCGCAGCGTGAGCCAAACGCCCCAAGAAGAAGTCCGCGCCGGCACAGCCTACGCCGCTCTAGCCTATACGATTTGGGGACTCATGCCGCTTTACTGGCGGCTGCTGGGCGACGTGCCGTCGTTTCAGCTCACGATCCATCGCGTTCTGTGGTGCGGGGTTTTCGCGGCCATCGTGACCGTAGCGGGCGGAAACCTCGCACGAACACTGGCCGTGATGCGTACGCCGCGTACGCTTGGCACGCTTGCAATGACCAGTTTGTTCATCAGCGCCAATTGGACGCTGTACATCTACTGCGTCGAAACCCATCAGTTGGTGGAGGCCAGCCTCGGCTATTACATCACGCCGCTGGTATCTTTTGCCTTGGGCTTGCTGTTTTTCCGCGAGGTGCTGTCACCTGTGAAGGTGACGGGCATCGCGGTCGCCAGTTTGGGGCTAGTGCTGCAGCTTTGGGAACTGGGCCGTGTTCCCTGGATCGCGCTGGTGCTAGCGATCAGCTTTGGCCTCTATGGCTACCTCCGCAAGCGCGCACCAGTCGCGGCGATGGACGGTCTTACGGTTGAAACCGCGCTGCTTTTTCCCTTCGCGCTCGGCTTGGTTGTGTGGTGGCAGGTCGAGGGCGTCGGGGCATTTTCCACCGACAGTGTTACCAAGGATATGTTGCTGCTTGGGGCAGGGCCGACAACGGCCCTCCCGCTGGCATTGTTTGCCGCCGGAGCGCGGCGCGTGAGCATGACCACCCTGGGTTTTCTGCAATACTTAGCGCCCTCTATCACCTTGCTGATGGCGGTATTTGGTTTCCACGAAGCCTTTACGAACGTGGATCTGATTTCCTTCGGCTGTATCTGGACGGCCCTGGTGATTGTGGGTCTTGAGGGACGGTTTTCTAGGGCTAGAACAGCTTGAAATAGATGCGGCGGCTATATAGAAAAGGCCGCCAACAGAAGGGGTCTGCACGTGTCAAAACCTAAAGTCCTGATCAGCGACAAACTGAGCGCCGCGGCCGTTGAAATTTTCAAAAATCGCGGCGTCGATGTCGATGTAAAAACCAGCCTCAAGCCCGAGGAACTGCTGGCGATCATCAAGGACTATGACGGCCTGGCGATCCGCTCCAACACTAAGGTCAATGCCGCCGTTCTGGCCGCCGCGCCGAATTTGAAAGTGGTGGGGCGCGCAGGCATCGGCGTCGATAACGTCGACGTCGAAGCCGCCACTGCGCGCGGCGTCGTGGTCATGAATACGCCTTTCGGCAATGCCATAACCACCGCCGAACACGCTATTTCGATGATGATGGCGCTGGCCCGCGACATTCCCACCGCCAACGCCTCCACACACGCCGGCAAGTGGGAAAAGTCCAAGTTCATGGGGGTCGAGCTCTACGGCAAGACGCTGGGCGTCATCGGCTGCGGCAACATCGGCTCGATTGTTGCCGATCGCGCGCTCGGCCTGAAGATGAAGGTTTTGGCTTACGATCCCTACCTCTCCGAGGAGCGCGCGCGCGATCTCGGGGTCGAGAAGGCCGACTTGGACGCGATCTTCACACGCTCCGACTTCATCACCTTGCATACGCCGTTAACCGACAACACCCGCGGCATCATCAGCGCCAAATCCTTCGCCAAAATGAAAAAGGGCGTTCGCATCGTCAACTGCGCGCGCGGCGGTCTGGTGGTGGAAGCCGATCTGAAGGCGGCCATTGAAAGCGGCCACGTAGCGGGCGCCGCGCTCGATGTGTTCGAGGAAGAGCCGGCTAAAAACAATGCGCTGTTTGGTATGGAGAAGGTGGTTTGCACGCCGCACTTGGGAGCCTCCACCAACGAAGCCCAGGAAAACGTGGCCCTTCAGATCGCCGAGCAGATTTCCGACTATCTGCTGTCGGGCGCGGTCACCAATGCCCTCAATATGGCGTCGGTCTCGGCCGAAGACGCGCCCAAGCTGAAGCCTTATATGCGATTGGCCGAAGAACTCGGCAGCTTCGCCGGCCAACTGGTGCAGTCGGGCCTGAAAGCCGTGACGGTGGAATATTCCGGCCATGTGGCGGCGCTCAACACGCGTCCGCTGACGTCGATTCTGATCAAGGGCCTGCTGAGCCCGCTCATGGAAAGCGTCAACATGGTCAACGCGCCGGCCATCGCCCGCGAGCGCGACATTAAGATCACCGAGATCAAACGCGACGACAATGATTTCTATCAGACGCTGGTGACGCTCACGGTCGTCACCGACCGCGGCACCGCCAGTGTCTCGGGCACGCTTTTCGGCGGCAGCGCGCCGCGTTTGGTGGACATCGATTCCATCCATATCGAGGCCGAGGTCGGCCCGCATATGCTCTATGTCACCAACACCGACAAGCCGGGCTTTATCGGCGCGCTCGGAACGACCTTGGGGCAGGCGGGGGTGAACATTGCTTCCTTCCACCTGGGCCGCGCCAAAAGCGGCGGCGACGCCATCGCGCTTTTGCAGCTGGACCAAGCCGTGAACGACGCATTGCTGGCCAAGGTCAAAGCCTTGCCGCACGTCAAACTGGCCCAAAGTCTCGCGTTCTAAACCGGCCGACGGAGTGGAAGATCGCCGCGGTTCGCGTTAAACTCGGGGGCATGCTTCCCGACCCACGCCGTGCTGAAGAGGAATTCCTAGCGGAACTTGCCAAAGTCCACGCCGCCGCTCGCACGCGGCTGGGCATTGTCGCGGGTATTGTCGTCGTTGGCCTGGTGCAGACCAATTACGATTTCTCGGCGGAGGCGGGGTTTGTAGCCCTCGTCGTCAGCATTGTGAAAGACGCCGCACCCGTCCTGGGCATCGCCGTTGCCGGCCTGTTACTCGTCTTAGGATTGGCCCAGCGCGACATGAAACGGGCGCGGGACCTCTATGAATCGAAACGCTTTCGCATACCCACCCGCAAGACGCGCAGCTAAAGCATCCCAAACACCTTGATTAACCAAGATTTATGAGCGCGCGGACACTTGTTGCTGGGCGGCCAGGAGCGTATAACCGCCCGTTTGCAAAAAACCGGCTGTTCTCCCCAAATCCGAGCAATTTAATGAGCGACGCCACCTCACGAACACTGCTGCCTGAAGGTCTGCGCGATGTGCTGCCGCCGGACGCCGGCTTTGAGTCGGCGGTCGTCGACCAGCTCAAGAAGAGCTTCGGCGCCAACGGCTATGCCTTGGTGAAGCCGCCCTTGGTGGAATTCGAAGAAACGCTGCTGGCCGGCATGGGCGCGGCCTTGAGCCATCGCATCTTCCGCATGCTGGACCCGGTTGCCCATCGCACTTTGGGCGTGCGCGCCGACATGACCACGCAGATTGCCCGCATCGCCGCCACACGGTTGGCGGGCGCGCCCCGGCCCTTGCGCCTCATGTACGCGGGCCAGGTGCTGCGGGTGAAGGGCACACAGCTTGAGCCCGAGCGCCAGTTCAGCCAGGCGGGGTTCGAGCTCATCGGCGCCGAAGCGGGGGCGGCCGACGCCGAAGCAATTCTCGTCGTCGCCGAAGCCTTACAGGCCTTAGGCGTCGAAGGGGTCAGCATCGACCTGTCATTGCCGACCTTGGTGCCGGCGATTCTGGCGGCGAACCCTGCGACCCATCCCGAACGCCTGCGTGCGGCGCTGGATCACAAGGACGTCGCCGAGATCAAAGTCGCCGGCGGTGCCGCTGGTAGCTTGCTGACGGCGCTAGTGGAAGCCTCGGGCCCCTTTAGCGACGCCCAAAAGCGCATTGCCAAGCTCACATTACCGGCAGCCGCCAAAGCCGCGTGGCAAGCGCTGGCGCAAGTCGCCGAAGCCGTGCAGGCGGCGGCACCGACGCTGGCACTCACCTTCGACGCTGTCGAGAACCGTGGCTTCGAATATCACACCGGAATTACGTTCTCGGTGTTCGCGCGCGGCTCGCAACGGGAATTGGGCCGGGGCGGACGCTATGCGCTCGCGCAAGGCAATAACGGCGGCGAGCCCGCCACCGGCGCCACGCTTTTGGTTGATGCGCTGTTGGCGGTGGTGCCGCGCCCGGCGGCGACATGGACGCTGTTCGCGCCCTTCGGCACGCCACGCAGCGTTGTTGCGTCGTGGCAGGTGAAGGGCTGGCGTGTGGTTGCGGGTCTGGCCAAAGTCGGCGACGATACCGCCGAGGCGCAGCGCTTGGGCTGCAGCCATTTGATTGTGGGCGAGGCTGCTAAAGAGATTTCAGCGAAGAAATAAGGACGCGTATTCAGATGGGTAACGTAGCGGTCGTCGGCTCTCAGTGGGGCGACGAGGGGAAAGGCAAGATTGTTGATTGGCTCTCGGAACGCGCCGATATGGTGGTGCGTTTTCAAGGCGGCCACAACGCCGGCCATACCCTGGTCATCGACGGCAAGACCTACAAACTCTCGCTACTTCCTTCGGGCGTCGTACGCGGCAAGCCGTCGATCATCGGCAACGGTGTCGTGGTGGATCCCTGGGCGCTGCTGGATGAAATCAAGCGCATTGGCGATCTCGGCATCAAGATCACGCCCGACATTCTGAAGTTGGCCGACAACGCGGCGCTGATCCTGCCTTTGCACGGGCGTCTCGATCAGGCGCGCGAAAGCGCTGACGGCGCAGGTAAGATCGGCACCACCGGGCGCGGCATCGGGCCGGCCTATGAGGACAAAGTCGCGCGCCGCGCGCTGCGGGTTTGCGATTTAGGCGACGAGGCCACCATCGCTTACAAGGTCGAGCGCATGCTGGTGCACCACAACGCGCTGTATCGCGGCATGGGTCAGCCGGAAGTGGACGGCGCCGAACTCATCGCCAAGATCAAAGAAATCGCGCCGAAGATTCTGCCCTACGCCGCACCGGTGTGGGAGATCTTGGCCGATGCGCGCAAAGACCGGCAGCGCGTTCTATTCGAGGGCGCCCAAGGCGCCATGCTCGACGTCGATCACGGTACCTATCCGTATGTCACGTCGTCCAACACCGTTTCTGGCCAGGCTGCCGCCGGCGCCGGCGTCGGCCCCGGTTCCGTTGGTTATGTGCTGGGCATCACCAAGGCCTATACCACCCGCGTCGGTGCGGGACCGTTTCCGACGGAACTTACTGATGCCGTCGGCCAGCAGCTCGGCGAGCGCGGCCACGAATTCGGCACGGTGACGGGGCGCAAGCGCCGCTGCGGTTGGTTCGATGCGGTGATGGTGCGCCAGGCCATCAAGGTCGGCGGTATTACCGGCATCGCGCTCACCAAGCTCGACGTGCTGGACACGCTGACCGAGATCAAGGTCTGCATCGGCTACGACTTGAACGGCAAGCGCATCAACCGTTTCCCCTCGGCCATGGCCGAGCAAGCCGCGGTCAAACCGGTATTCGAGACCATGACCGGCTGGAATTGCTCGACCCGGGGCGCGCGCAGCTGGGCGCAGTTGCCGGCCGAGGCCATCAAGTATATCCGCCGCATCGAGGAGCTGATCGAGGCGCCGGTGGCGCTGCTGTCCACCAGTCCGGAGCGCGACGATACGATTCTAGTCCGCGATCCATTCGCCGATTAGGGCGGCGATCAGGGCGCTCGCGGGCGCTATGGGGCGGGGATTGTTAACCTTTTAGCCCGCCGAAAGGCCCAAAACCGGGCAATTCGGCTGATTTTACAGCGTTGTGCCGGGCTTTCATGTCCCGTACAATGCCCGCTGGACCGGCAGAAGCCTGTCTAGAACTCTTTAAGGACTGTTGCGCCATGGCCGAAGCGGCTACGGACCTCAGACCGGCGCCGGCACCTCCACGCCCGGCGGCGCCCGCGCCTGCTCCGGCTGCCGCAGCTCCTGCGGCCGCAGCGGCGCCAGTTCCGCAAGCCGCCACCGCTCCAGCACCGCCACCGCCGCCCGGCCAGTCCAGCGGCGGCAGTTTCATTGTTGTGCGCGATCGCTTCACGCTCTATTGCGACCGCCCGATTCCGTCCCTCGATATGCCTAACGCGCTGGCCTACGAAGTCGCCGACAAAAAGCAGGAGGGCCGCCCGCTCTACGCGCTGGTCGTAAAGCCGGAGATGCCGGCGCGCATCAGCGTGATGCGCGTCTTGAAGGGCACCGAGATCCCGGCGGTGCTGCACATGGTCGACTGGGGCGTGGCCGAATGGCCGCTGGTGGACCGCAAGTGCGTGATCGTTATCTATCATCGGCCGCTGGGCGGCCGCGTCATGGACTCCTTGGCGTCGACCTTCAAGCGCGTTCCCGATCACCAGTTCGCGCGCGCGATCATCAAACCGATCGCCGACGCGCTGGTGGAGTTGAGTCTGAAGGGCGTCGCCCACCGCGCGATCCGCCCCGACAACCTCTATTACATGGACGAGCAGCGCACCAAGATCGTGCTCGGCGACTGCGTGACTTCGGTTCCGGCCCATGACCAACCTGTCGTGTTGGAGACCATCGAGTCCGGGATGGCCATGCCTTCGGGGCGCGGCGGTGGCAGTTACGCCGACGATATGTATGCCTTCGGCGCAACGGTGTTGATACTCGCCATCGGTCGCAATCCATTGCAGGGCGTGCCTGACGCGGAAATCACCCGCCGTAAAATTCAGATGGGCTCCTACTCCGCGCTGGTCGGCGACGAGCGCATGCCCGTGGCGCAAATCGAATGTCTGCGCGGCCTATTGACCGACGACAAAGAACAACGCTGGGCGGCGACCAACATCGACCTATGGCTAAACGGCAAGCGCCTCACGCCAATTCAAGCAAAATCCGAGTCACAGGCGCAGCGCCCGATCCGTTTCGCCGACCAGGAATTCCATTCGATCCGTCCTCTGTCCTACGCCATGTACCAGAACTGGGAAAAAGCGAGTTCCATCATCACCGATGGTACGCTGGAAATTTGGATCCGGCGCGGCCACGAAATCAACGATCTTGCCGACGGTATTGCCACGGCCATCAAAAGCACCGGCGCCATGGCAATGATGGGCAATGGTAAAAGCGATTCAGAAGACGTGATCATCGCGCGTGTGCTGATGCTGATGGATCCGCTGGCGCCGATCCGGTACCGGGACTTCCGGGTTTTCATCGACGGTTTCGGCCAAGCCTTGGCTATCGCCATGCTGCGCAAGCAAAAGCTTCAACCTTTCTCGGACTTCATCAACCGTGATCTGTGGCGGCACTGGATCGGCGCCCAAGGCAAAGCCGCGGCGGAAAATCAGCAATTCGAAACGGTGTTCCGCGATCTCAAGAACTATCTCAAGGACCCCAACTCGGGCGCCGGCGTCGAGCGTTGCGTTTACGAGTTGAACGAGTGGCAGCCTTGCATGAGTCCGCTGATCGAAAGTCAGTACGTCATGGAAGTGAAGGGTGTGCTGCCGGCGCTGGACGCCATGGCTAAGAACGCCAATACCAAGCTGTGGCCGGTGGACCGTCACGTCGCCGCCTTCCTGCGCGCGCGTTACGCCAAAGGCACCGGCACGCAGATCGATTCCATGAATGATCCAAGGCCCGACCGCGCCACCATCGGCATGCTCAGCGTGCTGGCGATTGTGCAGTGGCGCTTGGGACCCGAAGCACTTTTTGGTCTCGCGAGTTGGGTCGGCGGCCTCATGGGCCCGGTCATCAACAGCTATCAGAACCGCAACAAGCGCAAGGATTTGGAGAAGGAAATTCCCAAGCTGGTGCGCAAGGGCAACCTCGCCGAGCTCTACAACTATCTCGACAATCCTGAGGAACGTCAGAAGGACGCTGAAGGCTTCGCGTGGGCCAAGGCCGAATACGCCACCGCCGAAAAGATGGTCTATGACTTCGAGCACGGCCAGATTGATCGCCAGGAATCGGCCATCAAGATGGGCCGCCAAGTCGGCGCGACGGCTGCGACCATCATCATGTTTGTCACCTTCCTGGTCGTCCTGCTGGGCAAGGTGCTGTGATGAAAAAACGCAGCACGCTTTTCCTTTATGTGATGCTGGCCATTCCCATCGCGCTGATGATGATCCCAACAGTCATCGTTCTGGCGGTGGCCTTGGTGCCGACCGGCGTTGCCTTCATCATGGAGCGCGGCAAGGGCTACTACGGCGGCTTGACCGTGGGCGCCATGAACCTGGCCGGAACTTCGCCCTATCTCGCCGACCTATGGTCGCAAGGCCACACGGTCAGCGTAGCCCTCGGCATCATCACCAATGTTTTTGCCTGGATGATGTTCTACGGCGCGGCGCTGTTCGGCTGGGCGATCTATTCGACGATGCCTGCCGCGGTCAGCGCCTTCATGACCATGACCTCCAGCCAACGCATTACTGCCATGCGCGGGCAGCAGCGCGAGTTAGTGCAAAAGTGGGGACCGGATGTTGAGTCGGTTTATGAGCCCGAAGGTGGCAAGGCCGCCGCCGAGCAGAAGAATAATCATGCGACCGCGGAACCCGGCGCCAGGCGCTAAGGCTTAATCCATTTCCATGTCGGCGAGGCTCTCGAGCGCCTCCAGCAATTCGGTGAAGTCCGTCGGCGGCGGGCTTTCGAATTTCAATTTCTTGCCCGTGACCGGATGCTCAAAGCCTAGAGTCGTCGCGTGCAGGGCTTGGCGCGAAAAGCCTTTCAACGCCACCGCCACATCCGGCGGCACGCCCTTCATGGAGCGGCGACGGTTGCTGCCATAAGTGGAATCGCCGATCAGCGGATGTCCGATGCTGGACATATGCACGCGGATTTGATGTGTGCGTCCCGTCTTCAGCCGGCAGCGCACATGGGCAGCAATTTCGCCGAAGCTTGCCTCGGTGCTGTATCCGGTTTCCGCCGCTTTGCCGCCGCGTTGCAGAATCGCCATTTTTTTGCGGTTGTGCCGGCTGCGGCCGATGGCGCCGATGATCTGATCCGCGGATGGTTTGGGTACGCCCCAGACCAGCGCATCATATGTGCGCTCGATGGTATGGGCGGCGAACTGCGCCGACAGTCCGGCATGGGCGGCATCGGTTTTGGCCGCGACCAGTAACCCGCTGGTGTCCTTGTCGATGCGGTGAACGATGCCTGGTCGGCGCACACCGCCGATGCCCGCCAGACTATCGCCGCAATGGGCGAGTAGAGCATTGACCAGTGTCTTGTCGAGATTGCCGGGAGCCGGATGAACGACGAGGCCCACGGGTTTATTGAGCACGATGAGATGCGCGTCCTCAAAAACGATATCGAGGTCAATGTCTTGTGCTACCGGCGTCGCATCGATGGTGGGGGGCATGGTCAAGCGCACAATCTGTGCGGCGCGCAAGCGATAGGCCGGATCAAGCGCGGGCTTACCGTCGATTGTGACGGCGCCGTCCTCGATCAGGGGTTTAAGGCGCGAGCGCGAGACAGTCGGCACGGCGTCCGACAACCATTTGTCCAGGCGCGCGCCCGCCGCGGTATCGGGCACCGCGATGGTTTTACCTGTAGGGCGTGCGACCTTCATGAGCGGAGCTTTACCATTCAAAGGCCATATTCTAAATGGAATTATATATCCGGGACTGTTTCAGGCGATGGCCCGCTGCCCTAGAATAGGCACATGACCGAATCCTTGCAGCTGCATCTCTCCGCCTATCAGGCCGACATTCTTCGCCAGGCTGCTGCGGCGGCCTATCCGCATGAATGTTGCGGATTGCTGGTGGGCGAGGGGGAAAGCGCCATCGTAATCACGGAGATCGTGCCGACGACGAACACGGCGGACGATCCCAGGCGCGGCTTCAGCATCAATCCCCAGGCGCAGTTCGATCTGTTGCGGCGCGTCCGCGCGGGCCGAGGCCGCGTCGTCGGTCACTATCATTCCCATCCCGACGGCCGTGCGATACCGTCTTCACACGACTTGGCCATGGCTTATGATCCCGAGGCGATTTGGGTGGTTATGGCGGCCTCCGCTGGCACTGCGTCCCAGCCGAAAGCCTTCCGCCACACTCACGATATCGATGGCTTTGCCGAAATCCCGGTTGCGATCTCGCCTTAGGGTCTCATATGCCTGCTCCGATTTCACGACGCATTCTGATGCAAGGCTCCACGGGCGCCGCGGCGTTGTCGGCGTTACCCATCGCCGCGCAGGGTGCTGCGGACCAAAATGGTGTTAGAACGCTGATACGTCTTCACCTGAATGAAAATCCTCACGGACCTTCCGATCGCGCCAAGCAAGCCATGCGCGCCGCTCTTGATGATGGCTGGGCCTACGACAACGAGGATGCCCTGGCGCTCCGCCGTGTGATCGCCGCCAAGGAAGGGTTGAAGCCCGAGAACATATTTATCTGCGAAGGCTCGACGGAGCTGCTGAAAGTCGCTGCCTTACTTTACGCCGGCAACGGCAAGGACATGGTGGCGGGCCTGCCGACATTCCTCGCCATGCCGCAGTATGCCTCCCGCAACGGCGGACAGGTGAAGTGGGCCAATCTTGATGCCGCGCACCGGCTCGATCTCAACGCCATGGAAGCGCTGGTCGGCAGTGCGACCGGCGCGGTCTATATCTGCAATCCCAATAATCCCACCGGCACCGTGGTGGACTCAGGGCGGCTGCGCAGCTTCGTTGAGAGCGTTTCAAAGCGCGCGTTGGTGGTGGTGGACGAAGCCTACATCGATCTCGCGGACGATCCCGATCGCACGACCATGGTGGATCAGGTGAAGCTGGGCCGGAATGTGCTGATCTCGCGCACCTTTTCCAAAATTCATGGGCTCGCCGGATTGCGTGTGGGTTACGGCCTCGGGCGGCCCGATGTTATTCGGCGGCTTGAGGAGATGCGCGTCTCGGTGCCCAACCGCATGGGTTTGAAAGCCGCCATGGCCAGCTATCAGGATTCGGAATTCCTGGACTACAGCCGGTCCATGGTGCGGGGCTGCGTCACCTATACCTGCGAATTTCTCAAATCCATGCAGCTGCCCTACATCCCCACCGAAGCCAACTTTGTGATGTTCGACACCGGCGGCTCCAGCGTCGACTTCGCGCTCGCACTGCGCGCCAAGTCCATTTACGTGCAGCCGATGACCGAGCCCTTCAATACCTGGGCCCGTGTCAGCATGGGACGCCTGGAACACATGGAAGCCTTCGCCGTCGCGGCGCGGGCGCATTTCAAGAAAAGTTAGAACGCCAAGAGCTAGAACGCTACCGCGCGGCGGGGTTTGCGGGGCGGCGGTGGTGCTGCCGTGCGCTTGGGCCCGTCGACCCTGATCTCCGCCGGCGCGGCTTCGATGTCGCCCGGCAATTTGTATTTCGATTGGAACGCTTTCCACCACTGCGGCACGCCCAGCGCCAAAGGTTCGCCCAAGGTGTGGCGATAGACCGTCTCGGTCATGAGATGCTGGGTAGCCTCAAGCTTATCGACGCCGAGGCGCTGCAGGATGGCTTTCACCACCTGGTCGTAGGGCATCTTCGACTTGTCGATCCCGCGCACCAACTCAATGCGGTTGATGATGAAAAACACCAGATCGGAAACCGCGCGGTCGCTGCGCTCGGCGCTCGCATCGACCTGTTCGGCCAGTAGGCCCAGCAGTTCGCTGGCTTCATCGGGCGCGAACAGCACACGAATTTCGACGCCTCCAGCGCGACCACGCCGGCGAAGTAGTAATCGTCGAGCGGATGAACTTCGAGTACGGCGCGGCGCTGGTCGTAGCCCAGCGGACACTCTTCGATCCCGGTGGTGAGCGTCTTGTGCCACGCCGGAAAACCGCGCTTTGCGACCTTCACCATGTCCTTGAGAAAGGCGGCGATCGCCGCCTTCGGCTCAATGATGGGTTTCGGGGATATGGCATCGGCAAACATGTGAGCTACCAAATATTGTGGTTCTGTTAGCTCATAAGTGGTTCTGTTAGCTCATAAACGTGCCTGAGCGCCGTCCGGTTGCCGCGGCGCTGCAGCAAAAACCCAGGGAATCCGCCATTTTTATGGCGCAGTTTGACCCAAGTCTTTGGCAGGTTTAGATTTTTGGCTATATCCCAGAACATCCGGCGACCGCCGGGGAAGGCAAGCGGTGGCAAAACGCGCGCGGCGGCATCCCGATTTGGTCCTCCTTCAGGTTGTTAAAGGCGAAGGATTCGGCTTTACGTATTTGTCGGCTGAAGATTTTGATTATGCCGCCGATCACTTCATGCTGCCGGCGGTGAAATTCGCTGAGGTGGACGTGAGTGACGCAGAGCAGCGCCGCGAACTGGCCTACGATTTTCTCTGGCGCTACTTCAGCAAGCCGCAACGCAAAGGATATTTCCGCGACAACGTACGCTGGATCGCTGCGGCGGCGGTGCGGGAAAAGTTCGCCAAGGAGGCGGCCGCCGGCAAGATGCCGCGTGTCATCATCATCACGCGCAAAGGCGGCGAAAGCGGCGGCATCGTCATCCGCGATGCCCACGAGTATCTCGAGCATCCCGGTTATCCGCTGGCGCTGATTGTCGGCAAGGTTTCTGTGGGCGGAGGCGCTGCGCACTTCTTTGCCAGCCGCGCGGCCTACGAAAAGGTCGGCAGCAGCCCGCCCAGCCAGGAGATGTGGTTGCCGCAGATCGTCTACCGGCTTTACGCCGAGACGCCGTCTGTGGTGATGGGCATTCCCAAGCAGGGGAAAAAAGGCGACATGGGCGTGGAATGCGTGGCGCTCGCGTTTGGCGAGCGCGCGAAACTGGTCGAACGGAAGGGCTAATAGTTTCGAGGCGCCGCGATTGTCCGGCTACGGTCGAAAGAGGCCGGTGCGTCGATCTTAGGACATTCACCGGCTGCCGCGGGTCTGAAATGATCTAACATTATTGCTAGTCAGGTTGATCGTCCCGCATTAAAACCAAGAACTTGCCACGATGGCAGTGTTGGACACCGTTTGGGAGGAGAGCGCAACTATGAGAAAGAATGCAGTCTTGAGCGCGTTGGTCGGATTGATCGCAGGCGTGACGCTTGCGGCCACCAGCCCTGTGATGGCGGCCGCGCCCGCGAGCACCGACAAAATGGCGACCAGCAACGGTGACCTCGTGATCCACCCGGTGAGCCATGCGACCATGGCGTTGAGCTGGAACGGCAAGACGATCTATGTCGACCCGGCTCCGGCGCCAGGCAGTGCCGCTGGCGCCGACGGAGCCGCCGGGTTCCAAGGCCTGCCGCCCGCGGACTTCATTCTTGTTGGCCATCAGCATGGCGACCACTTTAGTGTCCCGGCCCTGCAGAAGCTCGTCAGCGCGAATACCGTGCTGGTTGTGCCGCAGGATATCGCCGACAAGCTGCCGGCCGATCTCAAGGCTAAAGCGAAGGTGCTTGCCAACGGTATGTCCACCGACATCGCCGGCGTCAAAATCGAGGCCGTGCCGGCCTACAACGTCTCGGCCGATAAGCTGCAGTTCCATCCCAAGGGCCGCGACAACGGCTATGTGCTGAACATGGGTGGCAAGCGAATCTACATCGCCGGCGACACCGAGGGCGTCCCGGAGATGCTGGCGCTGAAGAACATCGACGCGGCTTTCATCCCGATGAATCTCCCATACACGATGACTCCGGAGGCGGCAGCCACGGCCGTGCTCGGCTTCAAGCCGAAGATTGTCTATCCCTACCACTACGGGCAATCCGATCTTTCGGTCTTCGAGAAGGGCGTGGGTAACAGCGTCGAAGTTCGACGCCTTAAGTGGTACTAGAGTCCGAGTCCCCGCGCGCGTTCATGTGCGAGCGCGTGCGGGGCTTCAGCTCGCGGCGATGTCCAGATTGACTTTCGCCCGGATGTCCGGCGCGGCAATGTCTTTCGCCAGCACCAGCTTGATCAGCATGGCGTCGAAGCTGTCTTGTTCGTCTTTGCTGAGTACGGCCTCCAACCGCGCTTCACGCTCCGCGCGCACGGCCTCGCCCCACAGCGCTTCGGTCTCCGCCGGCCCTAGGACACAAAAAGAAATCAGCGCGGCGGCTTCGCGCATGGCGTGATCGACCATGCTGGGCCGCCCGTCGTTAGCCTCTAAGACCAGCGCCCATTTGTAGATGGCAAAGCGCATGCCATCATCGACGTAGGCCGGGTTGACTTCCAAGGCCGCGAGCGTGCGGTCGAACAGCTGCAAAGCCGAGCGCCGCTTGCTGCCGAAGCCGAAGAAATCAAAAAAGCCTAAAGCCATATGTCAGGAGCCGCGCCATTTGCCGTGATTTGAGGTAAGATAGGTCGTGTACCGGCTTTGCGCGAGGTTAAGTTTATGACGCCTAAAGTTCCATCCAAGCCCAACGCGCCGCAATTGCCGCCCCTGCAAGTCTGCGGCAAATGCGAAGCCGAATTCCGTTGGGAGCCAAGCATCCCGACCGAGAAGGGCTCGCCTCTGGTCGCGCGGCTGTCCAAACCGTCGGACGACTGCGACTGCGGCTATGGCAGCGTTCCGCCGCGGCTCGCCATCTAAATCTTCTTTTCCAATGAGCGGCAATGTGGACGCGCCCGATTGGTCGACGATTCCTGCGCCGCAGGATGACGGCGCCATGCGTCATCTCCTCGGTACGCCCATGCCATCCCTGGCACTGCTTGCGACCGATGGCCGGCCGATTGATCTCTCAAAGTTGCCGGGGCGGGTGGTGGCGTATGCTTATCCGCGCACCGGCCGGCCGGGGGTACCAAGTTTCGATGGCTGGGATATGATTCCGGGCGCACGCGGTTGCACGCCGCAATCCTGTGCTTTTAGGGACCACTTCGCGGAGCTGAAGGCCTTAGGCATCAAAGATGTATTTGGCCTATCGACACAGGACACCGACTATCAGCGCGAAGCCGCCCTGCGGCTGCATTTGCCCTTCGCGATTTTGTCGGACGAAGGTTTGAAATTGACGCGCGCCATGCGTCTGCCGACGTTTGAAGCCGGCGGTACGACTCCGTTGAAACGCTTCGCGCTCATCATCAGAGATGGCGCCGTCGAGAAGGTTTTTTATCCGGTGTTTCCGCCGGACCGCAACGCGGGCGATGTGATCGCATGGCTTAAACAGAACCCGGCTTAAAACCGGTCCAGCCCCAAGCCGCTCATATCAATTTCCGGTGTGCGTCCGGCGATCAGGTCGGCGATGATGCGCCCCGAGCCGCAGGCCATGGTCCAGCCCAACGTGCCGTGTCCGGTGTTGAGGAACAGATTGGCGTAGGGCGTAGCCCCCAGAATGGGTACGGAATCCGGCGTGGCGGGCCGCAGGCCGCACCAAGGATGCAATGCTGCGTAGGACGACGCGGCGGGGAATAGACTCTTGGCGTTGCGCACGAGGGGCTCGACGCGCGCCGGATCGAGCGATGGATTCCATCCTGCCAGCTCCGCCGTGCCCGCCACGCGCAATTTGTTGCCCAGCCGTGAGAACACCATGAAGTTGGTTTCATCGGTAATGCTGACGGTGGGCGCGGCGGCGGGGTTCTCGATCTCGACGGTGATGGAATAACCTTTGGCCGGATACACCGGCAGATTGAGGCCGAGATCGCGCGCGAAGTGCGGGCTGTAGCTGCCCAGCGCCAGCACAAAGGCATCGGCTTTTTCGTCGGCGCCCCTTCCGTCGCCATTGTCGGTGATGACGCGCGTGACGCGCCCGCGCGCGGCTTCGATGCGTTTGATTGTCACGTTGTTGCGAAATACCACACCGCGCGCCGCCGCCAGCTTGGCCAATTCAGTTGTGAACTTCTGCGCGTCGCCGCTTTCATCCTCGGGACTGAGCAATCCGCCTTTGAGATCGCCTTTCGCCACGTGCGCTAAGGCTGGTTCCACAGCCACGCATTCCGCTGACGTCAAAACATCTTGCGGCAATCCCATGGCGGCGAGCTGCACGCCGGTGGCGCGTCCCTCGGCGAATTCGCCGGCCGAGCGGTAGATGTGCAGGATGCCTTGCGTGATCTGGTCGTACTGGATATTGGTGCGTTGCCGCAGCGCTTTCAGCACGCCGCGGCTGTAAAGCGCAACACGTAGCGTGCGTTCCATGTTGGTGTGAAGCCGCGCGGACGTACAGTTGCGTAGGAACTTGAGGCCCCAACTCCACAGCGGCGGGTCCCAGCGCCAGGGCTTGAACAGCAACGGCGCATCGGGCTTGAACATCCACAGGAAGGCCTGACCGGGCACGTGGGGCGCGGCCCAGGGTTTAGCGTGGCAGGCGGAAATCTGCGCGCCATTGGCGAAACTGGTTTCCAGCCCCGGCGCGGGCTCGCGATCGAGGACTGTGACCTGGTGGCCGTCCTCCGCCAGAAAGTAAGCCGTAGCCGTGCCAACGACGCCGGCGCCGAGAACAAGGACTTTCACGGATGCCTGCCGTACGGATTTTTACGAGTCTGAGTCATAGGTCCAAGGTATAGTCGAAAATACCTGTTCGCTAGGGGAACGCTTGCATATGGGCTCTGCGGTTATTCCATCATTCTGCGCCGTCTTATCCGTGGCTGAGATGTATGCCGCCGACAAAGCGGCGGAAGCGGGCGGTATCGCCAGTCTCGATCTCATGGAAGCGGCGGGCACTGCGGTTGCGCGCGTGGTTCAGGCCCGCTGGAAACCGCAAGCCGTCGCCGTGCTGTGCGGCCCCGGCAACAACGGCGGCGACGGCTTTGTCATCGCGCGGCTATTGGCGGGGGCCGGCTGGCCCGTGCGCGTGGCGTTGTTGGGCCCGCCGGTGGAACTACGCGGTGACGCGGCGATCAATGCAAAAAGCTGGACGGGTCCGGTACTGCCGCTAACGCCCGAGGTGCTGGATGGCAAACCGCTGGTGATCGACGCCATTTTTGGCGCCGGCCTCAGTCGGGCGCTGAGCGGCGCGGCGCGGGCCGTGGTCGAGCGCATCAACGCCGAAAACCTGACCTGCATCGCGGTCGATGTGCCCAGCGGCGTCGCGGGAGATACGGGTGTCGTGCTAGAGGGCGTCGCGCCGCGTTGCGCCTCCACGGTGACTTTCTTCCGGAAAAAGCCGGCTCACCTGCTTTTTCCCGGACGCAGTTTGTGCGGCGAGCTGACCGTTGCCGATATCGGCATTCCTGTGCGTGTGCTGGAGACGATTGCGCCCAAAACCGCATACAACGTACCGGGTTTATGGACGCTGCCGGACCCGCGCTGGAGCGATCACAAATACACACGCGGTCATGCGGTCGTGGTGGGCGGCGGCGCTGTGACGGGCGCGGCCCGGCTCGCAGCCCGCGCGGCGCGGCGCGCGGGGGCAGGGTTGCTCACGCTGGCGGTTCCGGCCTCAGCCGTGCCGATCTATGCCGCCGATGCACCGGGCGCTTTTGTGCAAGCCGTCGATACGGCCTTGGAACTGGAGGCGGCGCTGGTAGACAGGCGGCGCAACGCCGTGTTGATCGGGCCTGGCTGTGGCGTGGGAACTGAGACCGTCGTGCGCGTCTTGAAAATTCTCGCGACCGACCGCGCGGTTGTGCTGGACGCCGACGCGCTCACCAGTTTTCAGGACGACCCGGAGCAGCTTTTCAAAGCCATCAAGCGGCGCACGGCGCCGGTGGTCATGACTCCCCATCAGGGTGAATACGATCGGATCTTCAAAACTGACGCGCCGGACAAATTGACCCAGGCGCGGGCAGGGGCGCAGCACAGCGGCGCGGTGGTGGTTTTGAAGGGCGCGGACAGCGTTATCGCCGCGCCGGACGGTCGCGCCGCGATCTCTGACAACGCCCCGCCCTGGTTGGCCACAGGGGGCGCCGGCGACGTTTTGGCTGGCTTTGTCCTGGGCCTTTTGGCGCAAGGTCAGCCCGCCTGGCAGGCTGCTTGCGCTGCGGTATGGCTGCACGGCGCCTGCGGGGCGGCTCTGGGGCGCGGTTTGATCGCCGAAGACCTTCCGGAAGTTCTACCCAAAGTCTTGAAATCCCTATAGATATCCTCCTCCGCAAGGATAGGGGCCATGCCGGGGGTCACGGGACTTGATCCGGGCGGTGGTTATTGGCTATCAACCGGCATCCTTTTTAAGTTTAAGGTGCGCGGCGTTCCGGCCGGGAAGTGCTAAGGCTGGACGGCTCGCGCGCCCGCGATCTTCGGCGGGTGTGGTGGAACTGGTAGACACGCGAGGTTTAGGTCCTCGTGTCCGTAAAAGGACGTAGGGGTTCAACTCCCTTCACCCGCACCAAGTCCTCCTCGAGCCGAAGCGGCAGACGACACAGTTTTTAACGATCAACACGGGATCACGAGTTTTTCATGCAAGTCATCGACAAAAGCACCGACGGTCTGACCCGCGAATTCAATGTCGTGGTCCCGGCGACATCCATCGAAGCGCGCGTGGTCTCGCGACTGAACGAAGTCGGCCAGCAGGTGCGCCTGCCCGGCTTCCGTCCGGGCAAAGTGCCCATGAAGCTTTTGAAGACCCGCTTCGGTGAGTCGATCCGCGGCGAAATCCTCGAGACCACCATCAATGAATCGACCCAGGCGGCTTTGGCCGAGAAGGCCTTGAAGCCCGCCATGCAGCCGAAGGTCGAACTGGTGAGCTTCGAGGAAGGCAAGGATCTGGAATTCTCGGTGAAGATCGAAGTCCTGCCCGAGATCGCCGCCTCCGATCTCTCCGGCCTCGCGCTGACCCGCCCGGTTGCTCCCGTGACTGACGAGGAGATGGACAAGGCGATCGCCGACTTCCTCAAGAGCCGCCGCACCACCGAGACCGTCACCACCGCCCGCGGCGCCAAAAACGGCGACGCCATCGTCGCCGATTTTGTCGGGACCATAGACGGCGTTGAATTCCAGGGCGGCAAAGCCGAAGGCGCGACCATCGAACTCGGCGCCGGCACGTTTATCCCCGGTTTCGAAGAGCAACTCATCGGCGCCAAGGCCGGTGAGACCGTTGTTGTGAAGGTCACCTTCCCCAAGGATTACGGCGCCAAGGACCTCGCCGGCAAAGCCGCCGAATTCAAAGTCGTCGTCAAGGAACTGCAGACCTACAAGACGCCCGAGCTGACCGACGACCTCGCCAAGCAAGTCGGGGATGAAAGCGCCGAAGGGCTCAAGACCCGCATGCGCGCGTTCCTGCAAGGTAGCCACGACCAGTCCTCGCGTTTGCGCATGAAGCGCCAACTTCTGGACGTTTTGGCTGAAGGTCACACGTTCGCGGTGCCGCAAGGCATGGTCGATGTCGAGTTCGACGCCATTTGGCGCCAGATGGAACAGGTCATGAAGGGTGGCCAGCTCGATCCGGAAGACGCCGGCAAGAGCGAAGACGAATTAAAGGCCGAATACCGCTCGATCGCCGAACGCCGCGTACGCCTGGGTCTGCTGCTGTCCGACATCGGCCAGAAAAACAACGTGCAGGTGTCTCAGGACGACCTGAACGGGGCTTTGAGGGCGGAAATGATGCGCTATCCCGGCCAGGAACAGGCGATCTTCGATTACTACCAGAAGAATCCTCAGGCCGTGGAATCGCTGCGCGCGCCGATCTTCGAAGAGAAGGTCGTCGATTTCATCTTCAGCCAGGCCAAAGTCACCGACGAGACCGTCAGCCTGGACGAACTGATGCGCGATCCGGACGACGACGCACCGGAAGCCGACAAGGCCGAAGCCAAGCCCAAGAAAAAGGCCAAGGCTAAAAAGGACGCGGATTAATAAGCTCCGGATAAAGATGCCGCCGCCGATTAACCCGCCTTAACGGTTCTCCTAAGCATTAACATAACGGCTTACGCCCCGGCGCTTGCGGGGACGCATTAATCGCTTATGTTAGGGGCTTACGAGGGGTGAAACATGAGAGATCGCGATCCAATGGAAGTTTACGCCAGCAGCTTGATCCCCATGGTGGTCGAACAGACCAACCGCGGCGAACGCTCCTACGACATTTATTCGCGCCTCCTGAAGGAGCGCATCATCTTCCTGACCGGTCAGGTCAATGACCAGGTCGCGTCGGTCATCTGCGCCCAGCTCTTGTTTCTCGAAGCCGAGAACCCCAGCAAGGACATTAGCTTCTATATCAACTCGCCGGGCGGCGTGGTGACGTCGGGCCTCGCGATTTACGACACCATGCAGTACATCCGCTGCGACGTATCCACGGTTTGTACCGGCCAGGCGGCCTCCATGGGTTCGCTGCTGTTGGCGGCCGGCGCTAAGAACAAGCGCTATGCCTTGCCCAATGCGCGCATCATGATCCATCAGCCTTCGGGCGGCTTCCAAGGCCAGGCGGCCGACATCGAGATTCAGGCGCGTGAGATCCTGAGCCTCAGGGCGCGGCTCAATCAAATCTATGTCGATCACACTGGACAGACCTTGAAGGGCATCGAAAAGTCCATGGACCGCGACAACTTCATGAGCGCGGAGGAAGCCAAGACCTTCGGGCTCATCGATACCGTGGTCAAAGAGCGTCCGCGTCCCGCCGACAAAGACGGTGGACGGGGACCTTTGGCGCCCAGCGGCCCCGTGGCGGTGAATCCGTCCACGACCTGAATAGTGGCCGAAGCTTTCTCAATCCGAGGTTACGAAAGCGTAACAGACACATCCTGGCGAGAACTGGGATGGGCACCCGTCAACCCTCGGAAGGGTCTCTACAATCTCGCGAATTTGGCTTTTGCGGCGTGTTTTGCGTCTCACGCATAGCCGTAGCGCGGCGGTTCGAGGTTGTGCCCGGTGGAAAGGCTCGGTTAACATACGAGATGTAGTATTTACACCGGGCGAACCGGCCCAATCTTTTGGTCGAACCCGGCGGAGTAGGTAACGTGACAAAGTCGTCCAGCGGCGATTCCAAGAACACCCTCTACTGCTCATTCTGCGGAAAGAGCCAGCACGAGGTCCGCAAGCTTATTGCCGGACCTACCGTATTCATCTGCGATGAATGCGTTGAACTGTGCATGGATATTATCCGCGAAGAGAACAAGACCAACCTGGTCAAGTCGCGGGAAGGCGTGCCCACGCCGCGCGATATCCTGAAGGTGCTCGACGATTACGTCATCGGCCAGAACCACGCCAAGCGCGTGCTGTCGGTGGCGGTGCATAACCATTACAAGCGGCTGTCAGCGACCACCAAGAACGCCGAGGTCGAAATCTCGAAGTCCAACATCCTGCTGATCGGCCCGACCGGCTGCGGCAAGACGCTGCTGGCCCAGACGCTTGCCCGCATCCTCGATGTGCCGTTCACCATGGCCGACGCGACGACGCTCACTGAAGCGGGCTACGTCGGCGAAGACGTCGAGAACATCATTCTGAAGCTGCTGCAGGCGGCCGACTACAACGTCGAGCGCGCGCAGCGCGGCATCGTTTATATCGATGAAATCGACAAAATCTCGCGCAAGTCCGATAACCCGTCGATCACCCGCGACGTTTCGGGCGAAGGCGTGCAGCAGGCCTTGCTGAAGATCATGGAAGGCACCGTTGCCTCGGTGCCACCCCAAGGCGGCCGCAAGCATCCGCAGCAGGAATTTTTGCAGGTCGATACCACCAATATCCTGTTCATCTGCGGCGGCGCCTTTGCCGGCCTCGAGAAGATCATCGGTCAGCGCGGCCGCGGCACCTCCATCGGCTTCGGCGCCGACGTGAAGTCCTCCGACGAACGCCAGACCGGCGCGATTTTGCGCGAGGTCGAACCCGAAGATTTGCTCAAGTACGGCCTGATCCCCGAGTTTGTCGGCCGTCTGCCGATCTTGGCCACGTTGGAAGACCTGGACGAGAGCGCGCTCATGGACATCCTGACGCGTCCCAAGAACGCGCTGGCCAAGCAGTACCAGCGCCTGTTCGATATGGAAAACGTGCACCTCACCTTCAACGACGATGCGTTGAAAGTCGTCGCCCGGAAGGCCATTTTGCGTAAGACCGGCGCACGCGGCCTGCGTTCCATCATGGAAGGCATCCTGCTCGACACCATGTTCGACCTTCCCGGCTTGGAAGGCGTCGAAGAGGTGGTCGTCAACGGCGAGGTCGCCGAGGGACGGGCTAAGCCCTTGTATATCTACGCGGACCGCCGTGGTGAAGCCAGCGCGCCGGCGTAAAAATGGGCTTCTCTGTCAAGGCCTTGACCCAGCGGCGGCGTGTCCTATCTGTAATGCACAAGACGACCTGGCCAGGGCGACACCGTCCCGGCACGTATCCGGTTTCGGTTCGGCAACTCTGGCGGGCTGGCGCTCGTTAGTGCTTTGGGGCTATCCCCGGGGCGAAGACTGATTATGCGGCCGCTTTCATCACAGTCGGCCGTTTGAAAGAGGTGTTCGGTGGATACTGCTAAAAGCCTGTTTTTCCCGGTTCTGCCTTTAAGAGACATCGTCGTGTTCCCGCACATGATCGTGCCCTTGTTCGTCGGGCGCGAAAAATCCGTGCGCGCCCTGGAAGACGTCATGGCTGACGACAAGCAGATTCTGCTTGTGGCCCAGAAGGACGCGTCCCAGGACGATCCGTCCTCCAAGGACATTTACGACGTCGGCACTGTGTCGACGGTTCTGCAGCTGTTGAAACTGCCGGATGGCACCGTGAAGGTGCTGGTCGAAGGCGGCCAGCGTGCGCGCATCACCGGCTACAAGGAGAACGAAGCATTCTTCGAAGCCTCGGCCGAATTCCTGGACGAGCCGAAGGAAGAGGACAAGGAACTGGAAGCGCTTGCGCGTTCGGTCGTGTCCCAGTTCGAGCAGTACATCAAGCTCAACAAGAAAATCCCGCCGGAAGTTTTGGTGTCGGTCAACCAGATCGAGAACGCCTCGAAGCTGGCCGATACGGTTGCCTCGCATTTGACGCTGAAGATCGCCGAGAAGCAGGAGCTGCTCGAGGTCAAAACCGTGTCCGAGCGCTTGGAGCGCATCTACGGCTTCATGGAATCCGAGATCAGCGTGCTGCAGGTCGAGCGCCGCATCCGTAACCGCGTCAAGCGGCAGATGGAGAAGACCCAGCGCGAGTACTACCTCAATGAGCAGATGAAGGCGATCCAGCGCGAGCTGGGCGAAAACGAGGAAGGCCGCGACGAGGCGACCGAATACGAAGACAAGATCAAAAAAATCAAGATGTCGAAGGAGGCCCGCGACAAGGCCATGGCTGAGCTGAAGAAGCTGAAGTCCATGAGCCCGATGTCGGCGGAAGCCACCGTCGTGCGCAATTACCTCGACTGGCTGACCGCCATTCCGTGGAAGAAGCGCAGCCGCGTGTCCATCGATCTGAAGGCCGCCAAGGCCCAGCTCGACCGCGATCACCATGGCTTGGAGAAGGTCAAGGAACGCATCGTCGAATACCTTGCCGTGCAAAGCCGCACCAAGAAAGTCAAAGGCCCGATCCTGTGCTTGGTCGGTCCGCCGGGCGTCGGCAAGACCTCGCTGGGGCGCTCGATCGCGTCGTCCACGGGACGCAGCTTTGTGCGCGTGTCCTTGGGCGGCGTGCGCGATGAAGCCGAGATCCGCGGTCACCGCCGGACCTATATCGGCTCCATGCCCGGCAAGATCATCCAGGGCATGAAGAAGGCCAAGACCTCCAATCCGCTGTTCTTGCTCGACGAGATCGACAAGCTCGGCGCCGATTGGCGCGGCGATCCGTCGTCGGCGCTCTTGGAAGTGCTCGACCCGGAACAGAACTCGACTTTCCAGGATCACTATCTGGAAGTGGATTATGACCTGTCGGACGTGCTGTTCATCACCACGGCCAACACTTTACGCATGCCGCAGCCGCTGTTGGACCGCATGGAAGTGATCCGTCTGTCGGGTTACACCGAGGATGAGAAAGTCGCGATCGCGAAACGCCACCTGATTCCCAAGCAGTTCGGCGCTCACGGTTTGAAGAAAACCGAGTGGAGCGTATCGGATGATGCTGTGCGCGATCTGTGCCGCTACTACACGCGGGAAGCCGGCGTGCGCAACTTGGAACGCGAGCTGGCCAACTTGGCGCGTAAGGCGACCAAGGAAATCATCCTGCGCAAACTGAAGAAGGTCACCGTCACGCAGCGGAACCTGAAGAAGTTTGCCGGCATCCAGAAGTACCGCTTCGGCCAGGCCGAGCGCGAAGATCTGGTCGGCGTGACCACGGGGCTGGCTTGGACGGAAGTCGGCGGCGAACTGCTCTCCATCGAAGCCGTCATCATGCCCGGCAAGGGCGGGGTGACGCTGACCGGAAAGCTGGGCGATGTCATGAAAGAGTCGATCCAGGCGGCGCGCTCCTACGTGCGCAGTCGGGCGCGGGTCTTCGGCATCAAGTCCAAGTTCTTTGAAAAACACGATATCCACCTGCACGTTCCGGAGGGTGCGACCCCGAAAGACGGCCCTTCGGCGGGTGTGGCGATGTGCACCTCCATCGTTTCCGCGCTGACCGGCAATCCGGTGCGCCGGGACGTGGCCATGACCGGTGAAATCAGCCTGCGCGGCCGCGTTCTGCCCATCGGCGGCTTAAAAGAAAAGCTGCTGGCGGCCTTGCGCGGCGGCCTGACCACGGTGCTGATCCCGAAGGAAAACGAAAAGGACCTGGAAGAGATTCCGGACAACGTCAAACGCGATCTCAAGATCGTGCCGGTGACGACGGTCGACGAAGTATTGTCGTTGGCGTTGCTCAATCCGCTGGTGCCGATCTTGAAGGACGATCTGGAAGACGAACCGCGTCCGCCCAAACCGGCCGAGACCGAAGCCGACGAGGAACCGCTGCTCACGCACTAACGGGCGACGTTTCTGCAAAACAGACCGGACGGGCGCGCATGCAACTCATGTACGCCCGTCTTCGCATTTAACAGCGGGTTGTGTGCGGCGATTGGCAAGCGGCCATAAAGCGGTCGGCAAAGCCTCATTCTTAGGCAGTTATCCCCAAAAAACCGCCAAAAACGGGCGTTTATCGCATTGACGCCCGCGAAAATCGCGGCTTACACTTCGCCCCTACAGCCGGCACAGCGGAAAGCGCGGGCGTAAAGAATTGGCGGTGCGGCGGGCAAAATGACTCGCCGACCGGTCAGGGGTCGCCGGATTGTCCCGAGTTCAAATCATCAACAGTCCAATCAACAATCGCTCTCAGAATCATCAAGGGGTCGCATATGAATAAAAACGATTTGGTTGCCGAGGTTTCGGAATCGGCGGGGCTTACGAAGGCTGACGCTGCGAAGGCCGTCGACAGCGTGCTCGATGCCATCACAGCTTCGCTGAAGAAGGGCGATGAAGTGCGCCTGGTCGGTTTCGGAACGTTCTCCGTAGCCAAGCGCGCCGCCAGCGAAGGGCGCAATCCCCGCACCGGCGAAAAGATCAAGATCCCGGCTTCCAAGCGTCCCAAGTTCTCGGCCGGCAAGGCCCTGAAAGACGCCGTTAACCGCTAATCTGCTGATTTCCGACGAGAGTGCCGGTCTTTTTTAAGGCCGGCACTTTTCATTTCAAGGCTAGGGCAGTAGGTTGCGGCGACCTGAAGATCTCGGGGGCGATTAGCTCAGTTGGTAGAGCGCTTCCTTTACACGGAAGATGTCGGCGGTTCGAGTCCGTCATCGCCCACCACGCCCAGTTGCTGTCTTCGACGCCTGGGCTTCGCTAACGAGCAATCTGAATCTTGGAAACCTGGCGCAGAGGCGGCCCTTTGCCACCGTCGCAAGGAATCGATCGGTTCATTTTGGCATAAGATTTCCCGCCGCCACGGGCGGCGAATTATGACCATCAGTAGCTATTCCGCATGGCTCATTTGTAGTCTCCGCATGGGTCGACGCAAACGGCAGGCGTAAGCTCCGCCGCATTCTTTCTGCCGTTCAGGAGAAGCTGACCATGGCCAGTGTACATGGGCCGACAGCCCCATCATTTCAAACGCCATCGCCTCACACCGGCAACGGCACGTCCAATATCAAGTTGTGCCTCGGCGCCCTCGGTGTCGTCTACGGCGACATCGGGACCAGCCCGCTCTACGCCATTAAGGAATGCTTTGCCGGTCATGTCCCGCTGGACCCTACGCCAGACAACGTCCTTGGCGTGTTATCGCTGGTCTTCTGGGCCCTGACGGTCATCGTCACGATCAAATACGTGACCTTTATCATGCGCGCCGACAATCGTGGTGAGGGTGGCAGTCTCGCGTTGCTTGCCTTGGTCACCGAGCATACACGCGGGCGCAGGATTGGCGGAATCGTCGCGCTCATTGGTGTCTTCGCCGCGGCTCTGTTTTTTGGTGATTGCATGCTGACGCCGGCGATCTCCGTCCTCAGCGCCATTGAGGGATTGCAGATTGCGGCACCGATGTTTGCCGACTATATCGTGCCGCTGACCATCGCCGTGGTGATCGCGTTGTTCGCGGTACAAAAATACGGCACCGGGCTTGTAGGCGCGAGTTTCGGTCCGATCATGCTGATCTGGTTCGCAACCTTGACCGTGATCGGCGCTGCCCAGGTGGTCGACAGCCCTTCGGTCATGCTGGCCGTCAATCCGCTCTATGCGGCCCGCTTCTTGGCTACGGATGGCATGCGCGGCTTTCTGACCCTGGCTTCGGTCTTCCTGGCCGTCACAGGGGCCGAAGCGCTTTATGCCGACATGGGGCATTTTGGGCGCGGGCCGATCCAGCGTGGATGGCTGTATGTGGCCATGCCGGCGCTGTTGATCAACTATTTTGGCCAGGGTGCGGCGCTGCTCAATGACCCGGCAGCCATCGACAATCCTTTCTACCGCATGGTGCCGGGCTGGGCGACATTGCCGATGGTCATCTTGTCTACCATGGCGACCGTTATTGCTTCGCAGGCGGTCATTTCCGGAGCGTTCTCACTTGTATGTCAGGCCATACAAATGGGCTATCTGCCGCGCATGAACATCGTCCACACCTCGGGTTTGGAGCGTGGCCAGGTCTATCTGCCGGTGGTTAATTGGGGTCTGCTGGTTTCGGTTGTGCTGCTGGTGATTGGATTTCAATCGTCCAACAATCTCGCCGCAGCGTACGGCCTGGCGGTTTCGGGAACCATGATCACCAGTACATTGTTGTTCGGCCTCGTCTTGTTCCTGATACGGCGGACCAATAGAATCCTGGCCTCGGGCTTGCTCATATTATTCCTGGCTGTGGACCTGGCGTTTCTCGCCGCCAACGCAACCAAGATCACGCACGGCGGCTGGTTTCCCCTGACCATCGGCGTGGCAGCCTTCATCGTGCTGACAACCTGGAAACAAGGGCGCGCTCTTCTTCTTCAGAGAGTCGAGGCGGATGCGATACCGGTAGACCTGTTCTTGAAGTCCTTGTCGGAACGCGTGTCCAGAGTAACCGGAACAGCCGTCTATATGACGGTCAGCGACAGCGGTGTGCCACGGGCGCTGCTTCACAACCTGAAACACAACAAGGTCATTCACGAGCGCGTGGTCTTTCTCACCGTCATCACGGAAGACCGCCCGGTGGTTCCCGAGAGCGAACGCCTTACGATCCAACCCATCGGCGGTCGCGTTTACCGCGCGTGCCTCCGCTATGGCTTTATGGATCGCCCGCAAATTCCAGCCGCGCTCAGCGCCAGCCGGCCGGTCACTTTCGATCTCATGGACACATCCTTCTTTCTCAACCGCGAAACCATCATTCCGTCGGCCCGGCCGGGCATGGCGCTGTGGCGCGAGCACCTGTTTTCTTGGTTATCGCGCAATGCTGCCACGGCCATGGACTTTTTCAGTCTTCCGCCCAACCGGGTCATTGAACTCGGCAGCCAGATCGAGATCTAGGCGTGGCGCACGAAGCGGAGCGGGGCCCGCGCCGATGCCGATGACCGGCTCCAATGGCGGTAGCCTCGCCACGTTCGGGTGTAATGGCCACCAGTCCCTTCGGATACACCTCGGGTGGGGCGCTGGCCCCCGCAGGTTACAACTTCAATACAAATCCCCCATTCTCGAAACATGTTCCGCCACGCGCCGTTGTATTCGGGCTTCTTCAACCATGCGGTTGGAGCGAACACAATTGCGCGGAGAACATCATGACAGACACAACGAAACTGACCGACGGTTCCTTGATCGCGGCGGAGAAGGTCAACGGCACCGACGTCTATAATCTCGAAGGCGAGAAGCTCGGCGAAGTCGAGGACATCATGCTCGACAAGATCAGCGGGCACGTGGCCTATGCGGTCCTGTCCTTCGGCGGTTTCCTCGGCATGGGCGAAAAGCAGTATCCGCTGCCCTGGTCGACCCTGAAATACGACACCCAGAAAGGCGGCTACATCATCAACATGGACAAGGACCGTTTGAAGGATGCGCCGTCCATTGATCGCGACACCGATTTCACGTGGACCTCCGACTACGGCCGCGGCATCGACCGCTACTACGGCACCACTTCGATGTGGATTTAACTACATCTAAAAGCTGTAGCCGCACTGACATCCCCGGGCTTACGTAACAGGCCCGGGGATTTGGCTGTCGCGGGCGTCGGCGAAAGCGTGCAAAAAAGACCCTGGCCTCGCACCCCGCTGAGGCAAAAAATCTCGCTGTGTCAATGTTTTTGCGGCCACCAGGCGGCTTGACTCCATGAGCCCGCGCCGTTTAGATCAACCATGCTTTAGCGGGCGAGGGCGGGGGTCCTTTTTAGCCTTATAGGCGATCCCCGATCTACGACGTAAATGGCTGTAATGTAATAATAAAATCCGCCTAAAAGAGGTCGTTGATGCGATCCTACGGCGGTTCCTGGGGCAGGGCGCGGTACCGATGCAAAATCTGCTCATCGAATATCTGCCGATCCTAATTTTTCTGGGAATTGCCTTCGGCCTGGCTCTGGTCTTTGTTCTGGCCTCGCTGGTGGCCGGCCCCAGCCGCCCCGATCAGGAAAAAAGCTCGGCCTACGAATGCGGTTTCGAGGCCTTCGACGACGCTCGTTCCAAGTTCGACGTGCGCTTCTACCTCGTCGCCATCCTGTTCATTATTTTCGATCTGGAAGTCGCGTTCCTTTTCCCGTGGGCGATTACGCTCGGGAAGATCGGCCTGTTCGGCTTCTGGTCGATGATGGTGTTCCTCGGCGTGCTCACCATCGGTTTCATCTACGAATGGAAAAAGGGAGCCTTGGAATGGGAATAACCGTTCCTGCTCAAGTCGCCACTGACCCGATCCGCACGGCGACGCCGGAAGACGGGCAGCTCATGGCGCGTGTGGCCGATGAGCTGCAGCACAAAGGCTTCTTGCTGACCAGCCTCGATGCGCTCACCAACTGGGGCCGCGCCGGTTCGGTCTGGCCCATGACCTTTGGTTTGGCCTGCTGCGCCGTCGAGATGATGCACGTCGCCATGGCGCGCTACGACTTCGACCGCTTCGGCATGGTGTTCCGCCCGAGCCCGCGTCAATCCGACCTCATGATCGTCGCCGGCACGCTGACCAACAAAATGGCGCCGGCCTTGCGCAAGGTCTACGACCAGATGCCGGAGCCACGTTACGTGATCTCCATGGGCTCCTGCGCCAACGGCGGGGGCTACTACCATTATTCCTACTCCGTGGTGCGCGGCTGCGACCGCATCGTGCCCGTGGACATCTATGTGCCGGGCTGCCCGCCCACCGCTGAGGCGTTGTTGTACGGCATTCTGCAACTCCACAAGAAAATCCGCCGCGTCGGAACTATTGATCGTTAAGCATTCATGACCCAGCCCGTTCCTTCTAGCGACCGCCTCTTCGAGACCCGCGCGCATCTGCTTCAGGCGCTGCCGGGCGACGTGGCGACGGCCGAGATCATACGCGGCGAACTGATCGCAACAGTGAAGCGGGCGTCCATCGTCAAAGTCGCGACCTTCCTGCGCGACGACGCGGTTTGCCAGTTCACCCAGCTGATCGACATCTGCGGCGTCGATTACCCCGAGCGCGAAGAGCGCTTCGAGGTGGTCTACCACCTGCTCAGCATGAACAAGAACACGCGCATTCGCTTGAAAGTGCCGGCGGGCGAGGACACGCCGGTGGCCAGCCTGACGGGCGTTTTCCCCTGCGCCGACTGGCTCGAGCGTGAAGTCTGGGACATGTACGGCGTGTTTTTCTCCGGTCATCCGGATCTGCGCAGGATTCTCACCGATTACGGCTTCGACGGTCATCCGCAGCGCAAAGACTTCCCGCTCACCGGCTATGTCGAAATGCGCTACGACGAAGATCAGAAGCGCGTCATCTATGAACCCGTGAAACTGGTGCAGGATTTCCGCACCTTCGACTTCCTGTCGCCCTGGGAAGGCATCCAAAAGCTGCTGCCCGGCGATGAGAAAGCGCCGGCTCCGCCGCCCAAGCAGGGAGGCGCCTGATATGAACAAGGCTCTCACGCCCGAAGTCGAAATTGAAAACTACACGCTCAACTTCGGCCCGCAGCATCCGGCCGCCCACGGCGTCTTGCGCCTGGTGCTGGAAATGGACGGCGAAGTCATCGAGCGCGTCGATCCGCACATCGGGCTGCTCCATCGCGGTACCGAGAAGCTGATCGAGTACAAGACCTATCTGCAGGCGATCCCTTATTTCGACCGCCTCGACTATGTCTCGCCCATGAACCAGGAGCAGGCCTTTGCCCTGGCGGTTGAAAAGCTGCTCGGCATCACCGCGCCGCCGCGCGCGCAATACATCCGCATGCTGTTCGCCGAGCTGACGCGCGTCCTCAATCACATCATGAACATCGCGTCCTACGCCATGGACGTGGGCGCCATGACGCCGTTCCTGTGGACCTTCGAGGAACGCGAGAAGCTCATGGGCTTCTATGACGAAGTCTGCGGCGCGCGCATGCACGCCAACTACATCCGTCCGGGCGGTGTGTCGATGGATATGCCGGCGGGATTGAAGGAACGCATCAACGATTGGGCCGACAAATATCCAGCCATGATCGACGACCTTGAAAGCCTGCTGACCGAGAATCGCATCTTCAAGCAGCGCACCGTCGACATCGGCGTGGTCTCGCAGGCCGAGGCTTTGGCCTGGGGCTTCACCGGCCCCAACCTGCGCGCTTCGGGCGTGCCGTGGGATTTGCGCAAGTCGCAGCCCTACGACGGCTACGAGCAGATCGAGTTCGATATCCCCGTCGGCAAACACGGCGACTGCTACGACCGCTATCTCGTGCGCATTCTGGAAATGCGTGAGTCGGTGCGGATCATCAAGCAATGCCTGGACAAAATGCCCTCCGGTCCGGTGCGGGTGAACGACCGCAAGATCATGGCACCGCCGCGCGCCGAGATGAAAACTTCCATGGAAGCACTAATCCATCACTTCAAGCTCTACACCGAAGGCTTCAAGGTGCCTGTGGGCGAGACCTACGTCGCGACCGAAGCGCCCAAGGGCGAGTTCGCGGTCTATCTGGTCTCCGACGGCACCAACAAACCCTATCGCTGCCGCATTCGCGCGCCGGGCTTCCTGCATCTGGCGGGCATGGACGCCATGCTGCGTGGCCATATGCTGGCCGACGTGCCGGCGGTTTTAGGTTCCATCGATATCGTGTTCGGCGAGGTCGACCGATGAGCACACGCAGCCTTGCCAAGGACCAACCCGCAAGCTTTGCCTTCAACGCCGACTATATTGCGCAGGCCAAGCGCGTGATCGCCAAGTATCCGGCCGGCCGTCAGGCCAGCGCGGTGATCCCGCTGCTCGACTTGGCCCAGCGTCAGGAAGGTTGGGTGACCAAGCCCGCCATCGAGGAAATCGCCAAGATTCTCGATATGGCGCCGATCCGCGTGCTGGAGGTCGCGACCTTCTACACCATGTTCAATCTGGCGCCGGTCGGCAAAACCCATGTGCAGATTTGCACCAGCCTGCCGTGCTGGCTGCGCGGCTCCAACGACGTCGTACGCGCGTGCAAGGAAAAGCTCGGCATCGGCATGGGCGAGATGACGCCCGACGGGTCGTTTTCGCTGGGCGAACTGGAATGCGCGGGCGCTTGCGTCAATGCGCCGGTGGCCCAGATTGGCGACGACTATTTCGAGGATCTCGATCACGCCAGCACCGGCAAGCTGCTCGACGCCTTCAAGCGCGGCGAGAAGCCGAAAGCCGGCCCGGTGATCAAGCGCGACAGTTCAGCTCCGGCGGGCGACGCCATCACGCTTACCGAGAATCCCGCGCCGCCGCAAAAACAGGATTTTGCCGCCGCGAAAGCGGCGTTCGAAGAAGCGAAAGCGGAAGCGGCGGCGAAAGCCGCGGCTCCGAAGGCATAGAGGTTCCCCGCACATGCTCGCCGATAAGGACCGCATCTTTACCAATCTCTACGGCCGCCACGACTGGCGTCTCGCCGGCGCGCGCGCGCGCGGCGACTGGGATGGCACTAAAGAGATCATGGATATGGGCCCCGACTGGATCATCGACGAGATGAAACGTTCGGGTCTGCGCGGCCGTGGCGGCGCGGGGTTCCCGACGGGCCTCAAGTGGTCCTTCATGCCCAAGACCGAAAGCGACCGGCCGCATTACCTCGTCGTCAACGCCGACGAAGGCGAGCCCGGCACTTGCAAAGACCGCGATATGCTGCGCTTCGATCCGCACAAGCTGGTGGAAGGCTGCCTGATCGCCTCCTTCGCCATGCGCGCTCACGCTTGCTACATCTACATCCGCGGCGAGTTCTATAACGAAGCCTCCAACCTGCAGGTCGCCATCGACGAAGCCTATGCGGCGGGCCTGATCGGCGACAACGCTTGCGGTTCGGGCTGGAAGTTCGATCTCTATCTGCATCGCGGCGCCGGCGCTTACATCTGCGGCGAAGAAACCGCGCTGATCGAAAGCTTAGAGGGCAAAAAAGGCCAGCCGCGTCTGAAGCCGCCGTTCCCGGCCGGTGTCGGCCTCTACGGCTGCCCGACCACCGTAAACAATGTCGAGAGCATTGCGGTTGCGCCGACGATCTTGCGCCGTGGCGCGTCCTGGTTCGCGGGCATCGGTCGTCCCAACAACACCGGTACTAAAGTTTTCTGCATCTCGGGCAACGTCAACAAGCCCTGCAACGTCGAAGACGCCATGAGCATTCCGCTCAAGGAACTGATCGAAAAACATGCCGGTGGCGTGCGCGGCGGCTGGGATAATCTTTTGGGCATTATTCCCGGCGGTGCGTCCGTACCGGTGCTGCCCAAGTCGATCTGCGACACCGTGTTGATGGATTTTGATAGCTTACGCGATGTGAAGTCGGGCCTCGGCACCGCTGCCGTCATGGTCATGGATAAGTCGACCGATATCGTCGCCGCTATCGCGCGCCTTTCGGCGTTCTACAAACACGAAAGCTGCGGCCAATGTACGCCGTGCCGCGAAGGCACGGGCTGGCTCGCGCGTGTCATGAAACGCATGGTCAAAGGCGAGGCGACGCTGGGCGAAATCGATACGCTGGAGCAGGTCACTTACCAGATTGAAGGCCACACCATCTGCGCGCTGGGTGATGCTGCGGCATGGCCGGTGCAAGGATTGATCCGTCACTTCCGTCCGGAACTCGAGCGCCGCATCCGCGAATACCGCGACGCCAAAGTCCGCGATAAAGCAGCGTAAGCGGACGGGGCAGGGGAAAGAATATGCCGAAGCTGACTATCGACGGGATCGCGGTCGAAGTTCCGCCCAACACCACCATCCTCCAGGCGGCGGAATCGGTTGGCGTGGAAATTCCGCGTTTCTGCTATCACGACCGTCTTAGCATCGCCGGCAACTGCCGCATGTGCCTGGTGGACGTCGAGAAGTCGCCCAAGCCCGTGGCCTCCTGCGCCATGCCGGTGGGCGAGGGCATGGTCGTGCACACCAAGTCCGACCGCGCCAACAAGGCGCGCGGCGGCGTCATGGAATTTCTGCTCATCAACCATCCGCTCGATTGTCCCATCTGCGATCAGGGCGGCGAATGCGATCTGCAAGACCAAGCCATGGCCTACGGCTTCGATCGCGGCCGCTTCCACGAGAACAAGCGCGCCGTCAAAGACAAATACATGGGTCCGGTTGTCGAAACCGTCATGACCCGCTGCATCCATTGTACGCGCTGCGTGCGCTTTGCGACCGAAGTGGCCGGCGTGCCGCAACTGGGTGCGACGGGCCGCGGCGAGGACATGGAGATCACCACCTATCTCGAAGGCGCCTTGTCGTCCGAATTGTCGGGCAACGTCGTCGATCTGTGCCCGGTGGGCGCGCTGACCAGCAAGCCTTACGCCTTCAACGCGCGGCCCTGGGAATTGCGCAAGACCGAGTCCGTCGATGTCATGGACGCCGTCGGCACCAACGTGCGCCTCGACGCGCGCGGGCGTGTCGTCCTGCGCGTGCTGCCGCGCGTCAACGAAGACGTCAACGAAGAATGGATGGCCGATAAGAGCCGCCACGCGGTCGATGGTCTGCGTTATCAGCGCCTCGATCAACCTTACGTGCGCAAGAACGGCAAACTTCAGCCGGCGAGCTGGGACGAAGCTTTCGGCGCCATCGTCACCAAGATCAAAGGCCTTCCTGGCAGCAAGATCGCGGCGCTGGCCGGCGACACCGTCGACGCTGAGTCCATGATGGTGCTGAAGGACCTGTTGACGGCGCTGGGCTCAGGCAATCTCGATTGCCGCCAAGACGGCGCGGCACTCGATCCGTCCGTGCGCGCGTCTTACATCTTCAACTCCACCATTGCCGGTATCGAACAGGCCGATGCGATCCTGATTGTAGGTTCCAATCCGCGCAAAGAAGCGCCGGTGCTGAACGCTCGTATCCGCAAGCGCTACCTGCGCGGCGGCGTTGCCATTGCGACAGTCGGCGATGCCATCGACCTCACATATAAATATGAACATCTCGGCGCCGACGCCGGTCTTTTGTCCAGGATCGCCGACGGCTCGCATCCGTTTGCGGCGACACTGAAGAGCGCCAAGAAGCCGATGATCATCGTCGGCATGGCCGCGCTGACCCGCGCCGACGGCGCGGCGGTTCTCGCGGCTGCCAAATCAGTCGCCGATAACTGCGGCCTGGTCAAAGACGGCTGGAACGGTTTCAACGTACTTCATACGGCCGCCTCCCGCGTCGGCGGCCTCGATCTTGGCTTCGTGCCGGGCGCAGGCGGTAAAGACACACGCGGCATTCTGGCCGGTGCCAGCGGCGGCGAGATCGAAGCGGTTTACTTGCTCGGCGCCGATGAAATCAACACCGCTAAGCTCGGCAAAGCCTTCGTGATTTATCAGGGGCATCATGGCGACCGCGGCGCGCATCGCGCCGACGTCGTTCTGCCGGGCGCGGCCTATACCGAAAAAGACGGTACCTACGTCAACACCGAAGGCCGCGTGCAGCGCGGGCTTCGCGCCGTGTTCCCGCCGGGCGACGCCCGCGAGGACTGGACGATCATCCGCGCCCTGTCGGAAAAACTCGGCAAGACGCTCCCCTACGACAGCATCGGCCAGGTGCGCGCGCGCATGTATTATGTGAACCCACTTTTCTCGGGTGTGGACAAGGCGCAGGCCGCCGATTGGAAACCTTTCGGCGCTGCCGGAGCGGTCGCCGCCACCGGCTTCGACTATCCGGTGAAGAACTATTACATGACCGACCCCATCAGCCGCGCGTCGCGCACCATGGCGCAATGTACGGAAGAATTTGTGTTGGCTGGCTCCAAGCAGATGACGGGCACACATGGCTGAGTTTTGGACTGATTTCGCCTGGCCGGGGATCTGGATCGTTCTCAAGATCCTGCTGTTCGTCATTCCCGTGGCGCTGACCATGGCGTTCCTGACGCTGGCGGAACGCCGCATCATCGGTGCCATGCAGCTGCGCATTGGTCCCAATGTCATCGGGCCGTTCGGTCTGCTGCAGCCCTTCGCCGACGCCGTAAAGCTGCTGTTCAAGGAAACCGTGATCCCGACGGGCGCCAGCCCCGTGGTGTTTTTCCTCGCCCCCATGGTGACGTTCTCGCTGTCGCTTTTGGGCTGGGCGGTGATCCCGGTCAGCGCCGGCTGGTACATCTCCAACCTCAACGTCGGTGTCTTGTACCTGTTTGCGATCTCGTCGCTCGGCGTCTACGGCATCGTCATGGCCGGCTGGGCCTCCAACAGCCGTTACGCTTTCCTGGGCGCCATGCGCTCGGCGGCGCAGATGGTGTCCTACGAAGTCTCCATCGGCTTTGTGATGATCTCGGTCTTGCTGACGGCGGGTTCGCTGAACCTCACCAAAGTCGTCGAAGCGCAGGAAGGCATGTGGTTTTTCATACCGCACTTTCCGATGTTCATCCTGTTTTTCATTTCGGTGCTGGCGGAAACCAACCGCCACCCCTTCGACTTGCCGGAAGCGGAATCTGAACTGGTCGCGGGCTTCATGACCGAATACTCGTCGATGTCCTTCGCGCTGTTCTTCCTCGGCGAATACATCAACATGATCGCCATGTCGGCGCTGGTGACCACCTTGTTCCTGGGCGGCTGGCTCGCACCCTTCAACTTCATTCCGTTCACCTGGGTGCCGGGCATCGTCTGGTTCGCGATGAAGATCGCCTTCTGCCTGTTCGTGTTCATCTGGGTGCGCGCGACGCTGCCGCGCTACCGCTACGACCAACTTATGCGCCTCGGCTGGAAAGTGTTCCTGCCGTTATCCTTGGTGTGGCTCATCCTCACCGCCGGTTTCCTGGTTTACACCGGGAAGCTGGCGAACTGAGCCCGGTAAGGAAGGAAAGTTCTGATGGCATTTCTCGATAACTCCGCCCGCACGGTCCTGCTCGGTGAAATCGTCTCCGGCATGTGGCTGACGTTGAAATACATGTTCATGCCCAAGGTGACGATCAACTATCCGTACGAAAAAGGACCGCTCTCGCCCCGTTTCCGCGGCGAGCATGCGCTGCGCCGTTATCCCAACGGCGAAGAACGCTGCATCGCCTGTAAACTGTGCGAAGCCATTTGCCCGGCCCAGGCCATCACCATCGAGGCCGAGTCGCGCGGCGACGGCAGCCGCCGCACCACGCGCTACGACATCGACATGACCAAATGCATCTACTGCGGCTTCTGCGAAGAAGCTTGCCCGGTGGACGCCATCGTCGAAGGGCCGAACTTCGAGTTCGCCACTGAGACGCACGACGAGTTGCTCTACAACAAGGACAAGCTGCTGGCCAACGGCGACCGCTGGGAGCGGGAACTGGCGAAGCGTTTGGAAATGAACGCGCCGTATCGGTAAGTAACGGGCCGGTAAGCAAGCTGAAAGAAGTGGGATGACGGGGTTGATTCAAAACGTAAGACAGGGCCAGAGAGGGGGAAGACGCGCATGATCATTGCATCACTGGCGTTCTACCTATTCTCATTCATGGCCGTGGTCGGCGCGCTGAACGTGATCTTTCAGCGCAATCCGGTGCATTCGGTCTTGTGGCTGATCTTCACCTTCTTTAACGCCGCCGCGCTGTTCGTGCTGCTGGGCGCCGAGTTCGTTGCCATGATCCTGGTGGTGGTCTACGTCGGCGCCGTGGCGGTCTTGTTCCTGTTCGTGGTGATGATGCTCGACATCAACGTCATCATGCTGCGCGAGGGATTCCTGAAATATCTGCCGGTGGGTGCGCTCATCGGCGTCATCCTGCTGATCGAGCTGGCGGTGGTCTTCGGCGGCTGGACCATGGCCCCGCAAGCCGAGCAATTGCGCGTGTTCCCGACCCCCAACCCGGGCATCGTCACCAACACCGAGGCGCTGGGCCGCATCCTTTATACCGACTACGCCTATCTGTTCCAGGTCTCGGGCCTGGTGCTGCTGGTGGCCATGATCGGCGCCATCGTGCTGACGCTGCGCCGCCGCACTGGCGTACGCAAACAGAAGATTTCCGATCAGGTCGCCCGCGACTCTCAAGACACCGTCACCTTGGTTCAGGTGCCCTCCGGAAAGGGGCTGTCATGAGCGAGCACGCAGCCGCTGCCGGCGGCTTCTTGACGATTGGTCTCAGCCATTACCTCACGGTCAGCGCGATCCTGTTCACGCTGGGCATCTTCGGCATCTTCCTGAACCGCAAAAACCTGATCGTCATTATGATGTCCATCGAGCTGATGCTGCTCGCGGTGAACGTCAATCTTGTCGCGTTCTCAAGTTTCCTGGGCGATCTGGTGGGCCAGGTGTTCACCATGCTGGTGCTGACGGTGGCGGCGGCGGAGGCGGCCATCGGGCTTGCCATCGTCGTGGTGTTCTACCGCAACCGGCGCTCGATCGAAGTTGAAGATATTAACGAGATGAAAGGCTAGGGCACCCGTGCTGACTGCTGCCGTATTCCTGCCTCTACTGGGCGCTTTCATCGCCGGCTTCTTCGGACGCCTGATTGGCGTCCGTGGGTCGCAGATTTTTACCTGCCTTTTTGTCGGCCTGGCCGCGCTGGCCGGCATCTATAGTTTCTACGACGTCGCGATCGCGGGTCACACGCAGGTCGTGAACATTATGACTTTCCTGTCCTCGGGCACCTTCGAGGCGCAGTGGGCCTTGCGCTACGACACGCTGTCGGCGGTCATGGTGATGACCGTCACCTGTGTCTCGACGCTGATCCATATCTACGCCTGCGGCTATATGTCCCACGACGACAGCCAGCCGCGCTTCATGGCCTATTTGTCGCTATTCACCTTCGCCATGCTGATGCTGGTGACCGCCGACAACTTGGTGCAGCTGTTCTTCGGCTGGGAAGGGGTGGGCCTCGTGTCCTACCTGCTCATCGGCTTCTGGTTCAAGAAGCCCTCGGCCTGCGCCGCCGCCATCAAAGCCTTCATCGTCAACCGTGTCGGCGACTTCGGATTTCTGCTCGGCATCTTTGCGGTCTACTACCTGTTCGATGCGGTGTCCTTCGACGTGATTTTTGGCGCGGCGGAGGGGAAGGCGGACGCGCAAGTGACCTTCTTCGGCATTCACGCTCACGCGCTCACCATCACCTGTCTGTTGCTGTTCGTCGGCGCCATGGGCAAATCGGCCCAGTTGTTCCTGCACACCTGGCTGCCGGACGCCATGGAAGGCCCGACGCCGGTCTCGGCGCTGATCCATGCCGCGACCATGGTGACCGCTGGCGTGTTCCTAGTGGCGCGCATGTCGCCGCTGTTTGAATACGCGCCCAATGCGCTGGCCGTCGTGACCTTCCTGGGCGCGACCACGGCCTTCTTCGCGGCCACGGTCGGCTCCGTGCAGAACGACATCAAGCGCATCATCGCTTATTCGACCTGTTCGCAGCTGGGTTACATGTTCGTCGCCTGCGGCGTTTCGGCCTATCAGGGCGGCATCTTCCACCTCATGACCCACGCTTGGTTCAAGGCTCTGCTGTTCCTTTCCGCCGGCTCGGTCATTCACGCCATGTCCGACGAGCAGGACATCCGCAAGATGGGCGGCATCTGGCGCATGATCCCAATCACGTTCGCCGTCATGACCATCGGCACCATCGCCATCACCGGCATTCCGCCGTTCTCGGGCTACTTCTCCAAGGACATGATCATTGAAGCGGCCCACGCCGCCCACACCGGCGTCGGCAACTACGCCTACTTCATGACGATCCTGGTCGCCCTGTTGACCTCGTTCTACTCCTGGCGTCTGATTTTCATCACGTTCTTCGGCGCCCCGCGCGCCGACCACCACACCATGGAGCACATCCACGAAAGCCCCTGGATAATGCTGGGGCCGCTTGTCGGGCTTGCTTTGGGAGCTGTATTCGTCGGCGGCGCCTTCAGTTACCTCTTCATCGGCGAAGGCCGCGAACACTTCTGGGGCGAGGCCATCAAGGTGTTGGAGGCTCATGACAGCATCCATCGCGCCCACACCGAACACGTGCCGTTCCTGATCCAATGGCTGCCGCTGATCGTCAGCTTGCTCGGTCTGGGCTGGGCTTACCTCTTCTACATCCGCCGCCCCGATTTGCCGGGCCGTCTCGCCGGCGCATTCCCCGGCGTCTACCAGTTCCTTCTGAACAAGTGGTACTTCGACGAGTTGTATAACTTCCTGTTTGTCCGCCCGGCCTTCCGTCTCGGCCGCTTCCTGTGGAAGCGCGGCGATACCGGCGTTATCGACCGTTTCGGACCCGACGGCATCTCGATGGTCACCGGCTTATTTGCCGGACGCCTGGGCCGCGTGCAGAGCGGCTACCTCTATCACTACGCCTTCGCCATGATCATCGGCATCGCCGCCATTGTGTCGTGGTTCGTGCTTGGCCGGGCGGGGTAGAGAGTCATGACCGCCTTATCCAACTTCATCACCCACTTGCCGATTCTGTCGGCGATTACGTTCCTGCCGATCGTGGGCGCCTTGTTCATTCTGATGATTCGCGGCGACGCCGAAGTTGTCGCGCGCCAGTCGCGTTACGTCGCCTTGTGGACCACGCTGTTCACTTTCCTGCTGTCGCTGGTGATCTGGTTCCAGTTCGAGAACGGCACCGCCAACTTCCAGTTCGAAGAGCGCTTCGCCTGGCTGCCGCAATATAAAATCTCCTATCACATGGGCGTCGACGGCATTTCCATGCTGTTCGTGCTCTTGTCCACGTTCCTGACGCCGATTTGCATCCTGGCCTCGTGGGAGTCCATCCAGAAGATGGTGCGCGAGTACATGATCGCCTTCCTGGTGCTGGAAACCATGATGGTCGGCATGTTCTGCGCCATGGACATGGTGCTGTTCTACGTCTTCTTTGAAGGCGTGCTGATCCCCATGTTCCTCATCATCGGTGTGTGGGGCGGCGGGCGGCGGGTCTATTCGGCCTTCAAGTTTTTCCTCTACACGCTGACCGGCTCGGTGCTGCTGCTGGTGGCTTTACTCGCCATGTACTTCCAGGTCGGCACCACCGACATTCCGGAAATGATGGCCTTCAAGTTCAGCCGCGACATCCAATTTTGGCTGTGGCTCGGCATGTTCGCCTCCTTCGCCGTCAAGGTGCCCATGTGGCCGGTACACACATGGCTGCCGGACGCCCACGTCGATGCGCCCACGGCGGGCTCGGTGATCCTGGCCGGTGTGCTGCTGAAGATGGGCGGATACGGCTTCTTGCGCTTCTCGCTGCCGATGTTGCCCGATGCCTCGCTTTATTTCGCGCCGCTGGTCTTCGGCCTTTCGGTCATTGCCGTGATTTACACGTCATTGGTCGCGCTCGTGCAGACCGACATGAAGAAGCTGATCGCTTATTCATCGGTCGCCCACATGGGCTATGTCACCATCGGCGTGTTTGCCGCCACCCAGCAGGCCGTGGAAGGTGCCATCTTCCAGATGCTGTCCCACGGCGTGGTCTCGGCGGCCTTGTTCCTTTGCGTCGGCGTGGTCTATGACCGCTTGCATACCCGCGACATCGACCGCTATGGCGGCCTCGTCAACAACATGCCGAAGTACGCCTTCGCCTTCATGATTTTCATGCTGGCCTCGGTCGGTCTGCCGGGCACGGCGGGTTTTGTCGGCGAGTTCCTGGTTCTTACCGGTACCTTCCAGGTCAGCAGTTGGGTCGCGCTGCTGGCGGCGACGGGCGTGGTCTTGGGCGCGGCTTATATGCTGTACCTCTACCGCCGCGTGGTTTACGGCGAGCTGACCAAGTCCGACGTCAAGGAAATGCTCGATCTGGAGCCCCGCGAAATCGCCATTCTCGCCCCGATCATTGTCGTGGTGATGTGGATGGGCATTTACCCCATGTCGTTCCTCGACGTCATGGATGCCTCGGTCGCCAATCTTTTGAAGAACTATCATGACGCACTGGCGGCCAAGGCCGCGGAGATCGCGCCGTTCGGCAGCAATCTCCTGGCGTGGTTGCGGTAGGAAGGACTCTCATGCCCATACCCACCACGGAATTGCCCTCCTTCATCGCCGCCTATCCGGAAATCCTCATGGCCGTCTCGGCCCTGGCGCTTTTGATGCTGGGCGTGTTCCGCACCAAGGATTCGACGACTCTGGTGACCTGGATCATCGTCGTGGTCATGGCGGTCGCGGCCGGGCTGGCCATTCGCGGCACGCATGATTTCCAGACCTTCAACCATCTGTTCGTCATCAACGGCTTTACGATCTTCGCCAAGGTGCTGACGCTGCTGGGCGCCGGCCTTACGTTGCTGCTCATCAACGACTGGGCGCACGACGAAAAAATCGCGCGCTTCGAGCTGCCGATCCTGGTGTTGTTCGCCACTCTCGGCATGATGCTGATGATCTCGGCCAACGACCTGATCTCGCTCTATGTCGGCCTGGAGCTGCAGAGCCTGTCCCTCTATGTGCTGGCGGCCTTCCACCGCGACAGCCAGCGGGCCACGGAAGCCGGCGTGAAGTACTTTGTGCTGGGCGCGCTGGCCTCGGGCCTGCTGCTTTACGGCTCCTCGCTGGTCTACGGTTTTGCCGGCACGACCAACTTCGACGGCCTCGCCGCCGCCGTGAAATCCGGACCCAACACCATCGGCATCATTGTCGGCGTGGTGTTTGTCATCGCCGGCCTCGCCTTCAAGGTCTCCGCCGTGCCCTTCCACATGTGGACGCCGGACGTCTACGAAGGCGCGCCGACGCCGATCACCGCGTTCTTCTCCATCGCCCCCAAGATCGCAGGCCTCTGCCTGTTCCTACGCGTGCTGGTGGGGCCCTTCGCCGCCATGATCGAGCAATGGCAGCAGGTCATCATCCTGATCTCCATTCTGTCCATGGCCTGGGGTTCCATTGCGGCCATCGCCCAAAAGAGCATCAAGCGGCTTATGGCCTACAGTTCCATCGGCCATGTGGGCTATGCCCTGATCGGCCTGGTGGTGGGTAACGAGGAAGGCGCCCGCGGCCTTCTGTTCTATCTGCTGGTCTATCTGTTCATGAATGTCGGCACCTTCGCGGTCATCCTGTCGATGCGCGTCAAAGGCAAATACGTCGAACAGATCAGTGATCTCGCGGGCCTGTCCAAGAACAACCCAGGCGTAGCTATGGCTTTGGCTGTATTGATGTTTTCCATGGCCGGTATCCCGCCCATGGCGGGCTTTCTGGGCAAGTTCTACATCTTCGTCGCGGCCGTGAACGCAGGGTTCGTGACACTCGCTATCGTCGGCCTTTTGGCCAGCGTGGTGGGCGCCTACTACTACCTGCGTCTGATCAAGATCATGTACTTCGACGAGCCCGCCGAGGCTTTCGATCCGCCGGGCCTGACCACCGGGATCATCATGGCTGTGTCGAGCGTTCTAATGCTGGTTTTCTTCATCGTACCGGCGCCGCTGGTCAACGGTGCGGAAGCCGCGGCTAAAGCCCTGTTTCTCGGCTAAACGCCGGTTTCGCAATTAATCTTTTTGCCTAGAGGCAGGGTTTGACCCAAGCCTGGTTCACAGCGTCCCATGCGCCGCCCGAGCCCCATTTGCCGCCGGGCTGGCGGGTCATGGGGTTTGACTCGCTGGACAGCACCAACGCCGCCCTAAAGCGCATTGTCGAGCAGGAAGGCGACGTCCAGGAGGGCCTTATGGTCTGGGCGGCCACGCAAACCGAAGGCCGCGGCCGGGCAGGGCGCGTCTGGGCCAGCCCGCGCGGCAATGTCTATGTCTCGATCATCGTCGCCGCCCCCGAAGACGCCGCACACGCGCCGGAGCTCGGCTTTGTCGCGGCAGTGGCGGTGCGCGAAACCATTCTGGACCTGCCGCGCCACAACGCCGGCGAGCCCAAGGTGTCATGCAAGTGGCCTAACGATGTGTTGATCGAGGGCGAGAAGGTCTGCGGCATCCTGCCCGAGATGGTCTCGGACGGCGACGGGCGGTCATGGATCGTGCTCGGCATTGGCATCAATCTTCAGTCGGTCGATCTGGACCCCGGCGCCTATCCGCCGACGGCGCTGTCCGTTCACGGCGTCGACACCACGCCCGCCCATGTCCTGACCGTACTGACGCGCAGCCTCCATAAATGGCTCGCCATCTGGCGCGAGAAGGGCTTTGGCGCCATCCGCACGCGCTGGTGTGCTTGCGGACCAGCGGTGGGATCCAATGTCGCGGTGGGTTTACCTGAAGGCGCCGTATCCGGGACCTTTGTGGGCCTCGACGAAGACGGCGCATTGTTGCTGGAGACGCGTAAAGGCCGGCGGCGTATTCTCGCCGGGGATGTGCTGTTTGGGGACGGCCTCAATGCTGCTGGCGATTGACTGCGGAAACACCAACGTTGTCTTTGCCGTCTATGACGGCGACAACCTCAAGGGCCAGTGGCGTGCCGCCACCAAAACCGACCGTACCGCGGACGAATACGGCGTCTGGCTGACGCAGCTGTTGGAACGCGACGGTCTCGACGCTGCCGCCATCACGTACGCCATCGTCGCCTCGGTGGTGCCCAACAAGAACTTCGATCTCAAGAAGCTCTGCGAGACCTATTTTCACTGCACGCCGAAATTCATCGGCGATGCGGGCCTCGATCTCGGCACCGCCGTGCGTGTCGACAACCCCAAGGAAGTCGGCTCGGACCGCGTCATCAATGCTATCGCCGCCCACGCCACCTACGGCGGGCCGCTGATCGTCATCGACTTCGGCACGGCCACGACCTTCGACGTGGTGGACGGCACGGGCGCTTATTGCGGCGGCTGCATCGCGCCCGGGATCAATCTCTCCATGGAAGCCCTGCACATGGCCACGGCGCAGCTGCCGCGCCTGCCGGTGGTCAATCCGGGCAACGCGCCCGTCATCGGCACGACAACCGTTTCCGCCATGACCTCGGGCGTGTTCTGGGGCTACATCGGCCTCATCGAGGGCCTGGTCACGCGCATCAAGGCCGAACGCGGCGAGAAGATGACCGTCGTCGGCACGGGCGGTCTCGCGCCCTTGTTCGCCGAAGCCACCACCGTGATCGAGCACATCGACCCCGACCTCACGCTACGCGGACTGCAGCAGGTCCATAAGCGGAATAGCAATTGACCTGATGAACCGTTCCTCGTCTCACGACGTCAAATCCGACTTTCCCAAGGGTCTCGACCAAGGCTTGTGGTTCGTGCCGCTGGGCGGCGCCGGCGAGATCGGCATGAACCTCAATCTGTTCGCCTGCGACGGCAAATGGCTGATGGTCGATCTGGGTGTCACCTTCGGCGACGAAACCATTCCCGGCCTCGATGTGGTCATGGCCGATCCCAGCTTCATCGTCGAACGGCGCGACAAGCTTGCCGGGCTCATCGTCACCCATGCCCACGAGGACCATGTCGGCGCGGTCGCCTATCTCTGGCCGCAGCTGAAATGCCCGGTCTACACCACGCCGTTCTGTGCCGCCTTCTTGCAGTACAAGCTGAAGGAAGTGGGTTTGGACGGACAGGTGCCGGTGACGGTGGTGCCGCTGGGTGGGCGCGCCGAGATAGGGCCATTCAAGGTCGATTTCATCACGCTGACCCATTCGATCCCCGAGCCCAATGCGCTCGCCATCCGCACCCGCCACGGCACCATCTTTCATACCGGCGATTGGAAGTTCGATCCCAATCCCCTGATCGGCCAGCCCACGGACTTTGCCGCCCTCAATGCGGTCGGCGACGAGGGCGTGCTGGCGCTGATCGGCGATTCCACCAATGTCTTTTCCGAAGGCGAAGCCGGCTCCGAGGGCGAGGTGCGCGAAAGCCTGATCGGCCTGTTCGCGCGCTATACTGGGCGTATCGCCGTGGGCTGCTTTGCCTCCAACTTGGCGCGCCTTGAGTCCATCTGCCGGGCGGCCGAAGCCAACGGCCGCCATGTGGCCCTGGTCGGGCAATCCTTGTGGCGCATTGCCGAAACCGCGCGGCGCACCGGCTACTTGGCCGATGATCTGACCTTCTACCAGGCCGAGGACGCCGCCCATCTGCCCCGCGACAAGGTGCTCTACATCTGTACGGGAAGTCAGGGCGAGGGGCGGGCGGCGCTGATGCGCATCGCCTCGGGCCAGCATCAGGACGTGAGCCTGGAAGAGGGCGACGTGGTGGTGTTTTCCTCCCGCGTCATTCCCGGCAACGAGAAAGCCATCGCCAAGGTCCAGAACCATCTGGCCAAGCTGGGCGTGGAGGTTGTCACCACCCGCGATCACTTCATCCACGTCTCGGGCCATCCCGCCCGCGACGAGCTGCGCCGTATGTATCAGATGATCCGCCCGCAAATCGCCATTCCGGTCCACGGCGAAGCCATGCATATGCGCGCCCATGCGCTTCTGGCCAAGGAATGCCAGGTGCCCCATACCGTACTGGTGGAGAACGGTTCGGCGGTGAAGTTTGAGAACGGCAAAGCCCGCGTTGCCGGCACGGTCTGGAGCGGACGCTTGGCCTGGGAAGACGGCGCTGTAATCCCCTTTGCCTCGACCATGTTGCGCGACCGCAAACGCATGTTCTACGAAGGCGCTGTCGTCGCCACGGTGGTGCTGGATGAGGACGGCGAAGTGCTGGGCGATCCTCAGGTGGCCGTGCTCGGCATGGCCGATCCCCTGGAGGATAACGAAGACCAGGACTGGGGCCAAATTCTCGACCGGGCCGTGAACCGCCTGCCTAAGAAAGCCCGGCGCGACGACGATGCTGTGGAAGAGGTGGTGCGGTCCGCCGTCCGTAAGGTCTTCGCGCCCAAGCGAAAACCGGTGGTGAAGGTCCATATCCAGAGGGTTTGAGGCACGGTATTATCAACCCATGATCGGACGCCTTAATCACGTCGCCATTGCGGTCCCGGACCTGGCTGCCGCCACGGCCAATTACCGTGATGTGCTTGGCGCCAAAGTCTCCGCACCCAAGGACCTGCCGGAGCACGGCGTCCGGGTGGTTTTTGTCGAGCTGCCCAATACCAAGATCGAATTCCTGGAACCCTTGGGCCATGACTCGTTCATTCAGAAATTCCTCGACGACAATCCTGCCGGCGGCATCCATCACCTGAGCTATGAGGTCGAGGACATCCTCAAAGCTCGTGAACAACTCAAGGCCAGCGGCAAGCGCATCCTGGGCGACGGCGAACCCAAAATAGGCGCTCACGGCACACCGATTTTGTTTCTGCACCCAAAGGACTTCAACGGCTGTCTGGTCGAGATTGAGGAAGTGGCTAAGGAGCCTAAGTCATGATTCGATATGTGAGTCTTTTCAGCGCAGTAACTATCGTTGCTTCAAGCATTACATTCAGTGCCCAAGCAGAGAATGTTTCGCTTTCGGCTAGCGCTTGCCAGCAGATGGTCCAGCACGTTCCCGCCGATGACGTGACCTACAAGCCGGGCGTCGATGTCCATGGCAAACCGGTCGTTCCCGCTGATCTTGGTGGCGGCCCCACGATCACCATGCCCGACCAGATCGACATCCAGATTGGCATCGACTTGGCCGACCGTCTGGCGCTCCGCGACGTCAAGAAAGCGCAAGCGCCGACACCGGGTCTACCGGGCTCGATGACCCCGGCCCAGCCGGTCCGCAAGGTGCTGCCCTATGAAGGCAAGGCGTCCATGGGGGTTCTGACCATCAAAGGCAACGACGCCTTTTGGAACGGCGAGCGCATCGCCCCCCAAGACGAGGTTCTGCTGGCCGAGGCCTGCCGCAAGGGCATGGCCGCCGCCGGCATGATCCTGCCGACCCCGAAACCGAAGCCTTAGAGCCGGCCAAAGCGGCCTGATCCGGCGCGATTTATTGCCTATTGAGGGGCCTTCGCCTATGGTCCGGCGGCGTTATCCCTTCGCATCACCTTAAGGATTCCCATGCGGCTCTCCCGTTTTTTCCTGCCGACCCTCAAGGAAAACCCCACCGAGGCGGTGATCGTTTCCCACCGCCTGATGTTGCGGGCGGGCATGGTCCGCCAGCATGCGGCAGGCATCTACAACTGGCTGCCGCTGGGCACGCGGGTTTTGCAGAACATCATCCAGGTGGTGCGCGAGGAACAGAACGCGGCGGGCGCCCAGGAAATCATCATGCCCACCATCCAGTCCGGCGACCTCTGGAAGGAAAGCGGGCGTTATGATGACTACGGCCCTGAGATGCTGCGCATCAAGGATCGCCACGAGCGCGACATGCTGTACGGCCCCACCCACGAAGAGGTCGTGACGGATATTTTTCGCAATAACATCAAAAGCTACCGCGATCTTCCTAAGAACTTGTATCAAATCCATTGGAAGTTCCGCGACGAGGTCCGTCCGCGCTTTGGCGTCATGCGCGGCCGCGAGTTTTTGATGAAGGATGCCTACTCCTTCGACATGGATTACGAGCGCTCGCGCCACGCCTATAACCAGATGTTCGTGGCCTACCTGCGCACCTTCGCCCGGCTAGGCTTGAAGGCCATTCCCATGAAGGCGGACTCCGGCCCCATCGGCGGGGATCTTTCCCATGAGTTCATCGTTCTGGCCGATACGGGCGAAAGCGCCGTGTTCTGTCACAAAGGCCTCCTCGAAAAGCCCGCCCCCGAGAACGTAGACTACGAAGCCAACTTGCAGCCGATCATCGACGAATGGACCAGCCTTTATGCCGCCACCGACGAAAAGCACGACGCCGCCATCGGCGCCCAGTTGGGCGGCGACCTGGTCAGCGCGCGGGGCATAGAGGTCGGCCACATCTTCCATTTTGGCACAAAGTACTCGGACCCCATGAAGGCCAGCGTCATCGGCTCCGACGGCAACGCGTCGGCCGTGTTCATGGGCTCCTACGGCATCGGCGTGTCGCGCCTGGTGGGCGCCATCATCGAGGCCAGCCATGACGAGAACGGCATCGTCTGGCCCGACGCCGTGGCACCCTTTGACGTGGGTCTGATCAACCTCAAGGTCGGCGACGCGGCCTGCGATGCCGCCTGCAAACAGATCTATAACGCCCTTGGCCTTAAGCAGCGCGACGTTCTCTATGACGACCGCGACGAACGCGCCGGGGTGAAGTTTGCCGACATGGACCTGATCGGTCTGCCCTGGCAGATCGTGGTGGGCCCCAAGGGTGTCGCCAAAGGCGTGGTCGAACTGAAGCGCCGCGCCACCGGCGTCAAGGAAGAGCTGAGTTTCGACGCCGCTGTCGCCAAATTGACGGTGATTTAACGCTATGATCTTCGGTGCCTTCGAGCGGATGGTGGCGGCGCGGTACCTCCGGGCCCGGCGCAAGGAAGGCTTTGTCTCGGTCATCGCCGGCTTCTCGCTGGTGGGCATCGCGCTTGGCGTCGCCACGCTCATCATCGTCATGGCGGTGATGAACGGCTTTAGGGCCGATATCACCGAGCGCATCCTCGGCATTAACGGGCATATCAATGTCTACGGCATCACCGAATCAATCATCGACTACGACGCCAAGGCCAAACAGCTGGAAACCATCCCGGGCGTTGTCAGCGCCATGCCGGTGGTCGAAGGCCAGGTGTTGGTGTCATCCAACACCACCAGTGCCGCCGCCCTGGTGCGCGGCATGCAAGATACGGACATCGCTAGGCTGCCTTGGATTGCCGGCAAAATTGTCGAGGGTTCGCTCGCACACTATGAGGCCGGCGAGGGCATCCTTATCGGCGCGCGCATGGCCGAACAGTTCCGGGTGCGGGCAGGAGATGAAATCCTGCTAATTTCCCCCAAGGGCAACGTCACGGCCTTCGGTTCGACACCGCGCGCGCACTCGTTCGTCGTCGCCGGGATATTCAGTATCGGTATGAGCGATTATGACGCGTCGGTCATTTTCATGCCGCTGTCCTTGGCCCAGACTTATTTCAAATATCCCGGCTCTGTGACCAGCCTGGAACTTAGGATCGACAGCGCCGACAATGCCCGGCCCATTGCCGGGAAGGTGCGCGATGCCGTCGGGCCAGGTCTGCGGATTTTGTCCTGGCAGGACACCAACGTGCCGTTCTTCAACGCGCTCGAGGTAGAACGCAACGTCATGTTCCTGATCCTGACGCTGATCATTCTGGTCGCGGCCATGAACATCATTTCCGGCCTGATCATGCTGGTGAAGGACAAGGGGCGCGACATCGCCATCCTGCGCACCATGGGTGCCACGCGCGGCATGATTATGCGGATATTCCTGATCGCCGGCGCCAGCGTTGGTTTCACTGGCACGGCGCTGGGCTTCGGCCTCGGCGTGGTGTTCTGCGACAATATTGAAGCCATCCGCCGCTTCCTGGAGCGGGTTATCGGCACCGAGCTGTTCTCGCCCGAAGTTTATTTCCTCACGCAGATGCCGGCCAAGATGGAATGGCATGAAACCATGTCGGTGGTCGCCATGGCGCTGGGGTTGTCTCTGGCCGCGACGATTTACCCCTCGTGGCGGGCGGCGCGCACGGACCCTGTGGAAGCGCTGCGCTATGAGTGACGCGCTTGCGCTGGAGTTGAAAGCGGTTCATCGCACCTATACGCAAGCCGGCGGCGGGTTGCAGGTTTTGCGGGGTGCGTCCTTGAGTCTCGCGCGCGGCGAAGTGGTGGCGCTGGTGGGCCCTTCGGGCGCCGGAAAATCCACGCTGCTGCATATCGCAGGATTGCTGGAACGCCCCGATGCCGGGGAAGTGCGTTTCAACGGCGAGGATTGCGGCGGCTTCGACGACACCAAGCGCACCGAGCTGCGCCGCAGCCGCCTCGGCTTTGTCTATCAATTCCACCATTTACTGCCGGAGTTCTCGGCGGTGGAGAACATCATCGTGCCGCAGATGATCGCCGGCGTGAAACGCAGCATCGCGCGCGACCGCGCCATGACGCTGTTAGAGTCCATGGGCTTGAGCGCTCGCGCCGATCATCGACCGGGCAAGCTCTCCGGCGGCGAGCAGCAGCGCGTCGCCATCGCACGGGCGCTGGCCAATAACCCGGCGGTTCTACTGGCCGACGAGCCCACAGGCAATCTCGACCCCGATACCGCCGACGGCGTTTTTGCGCAGCTGGTAGCCTTAGCCAAACAGCATGGTTTGGCCGCACTCATCGCTACGCACAATCCGGCGCTTGCCAGCCGCATGGACCGCACCGTTCGCCTGGAACAAGGCCTTCTGACTTCTGTTTGAGCCGGCTGACGCCTTAGAGGGCGAGGTCTAGCCTATCTGCAATTCAATCTTGAGCTTTTATGGAGTGCGCCATGGGTATGGACATCGACATCGGCATCGATAAAAAGGACCGCAAGGCCATCGCCGACGGCCTGTCGCATCTTCTGGCCGACACCTACACGCTCTATCTCAAAACCCACAACTATCATTGGAACGTCACCGGGCCCATGTTCCAGACTCTGCATCTCATGTTCGAGACGCAGTACAACGAATTGTGGCTGGCGGTCGATCTGATCGCGGAACGTATTCGCACGCTGGGTCACGTAGCGCCTGGCACCTACAAGGCGCTGGCCAAGCTGACGAGCATTACAGAAGAAGATCACATCCCCAAAGCCACCGACATGATCCGTAATCTGGTGAAGGGTCACGAGCAGGCCGCCAAGACCGCGCGCGGGATATTGCCGTTGGCCGACAAAGCCACCGACGAACCCACCACCGATCTTTTGACACAACGCCTCCAGGTCCACGAAAAAACCGCCTGGATGCTGCGCAGCCTCTTGGAAGATAGGAAGGCTTAGCGTCTTCCAGTGCCGGGGCCGGAAACAACCCGGTTGATCTGATCCTGGGTCAAATCCGTTCCGCCGATCAGCAGCGCGGCAGCACTGCGCCGGTCGGTTTTTTCCTCGAGTACGCCAGCGCGGCGTCTGCGGTCGGGACCGAAATATTGCCCGATGGCGACAAAGGGGCGGGGCCGCTCGACCACCTCACGAATACGCGCGACCAGAGACTTCGCTGAAAACGGCTTGGCCACAAACTCGGTGATGCCAGCGTTGCGCGCCGCCGTCACGCTTTCCAGGCGCGTCTGCGATGTCATCATGATGAACGGCGTAAAACGGATCTCGGAGTCCGTGTGCCGCAGCCAGCGGATCAGATCCACGCCGTAGGACGCCGAGAGGTACCACTCCGAAAGCACGACGTCGACGTCGCCCTGCTGGATGTAGGTCGCGGCGGTGTTGATGCTATCGGTCTCAACGATCCTGCGCGCGCCCAAGATCTGCAGAATGCCGCGCGTGATACGCCGCATCAGCGGATTGGGCTCGACCACGAGGATCTTAAAAGGGCCGAGATAGTCGCTGGTTTTGTTCAACATGACGCGCCCAACGCATTTGCCCCGAGACGGCGGTTGATCCGTCTTAGCCGTGCCTTGCCAAATACTCAATTGCTCGCTTTGGGCTAAGTCCTTTCAGCTCTTAAGAAATAATCGCCAGTTGAATTTGTGTCGCCGGCCGAGTCACCAAAAATTGAAATACCTGTGTAATTTTGCTAGGAATGCCGCCAGATCGCTGGAAAAATTGCGCGGCATCATCCCGGGAGGGGAGACGTTCACGCGTATATAGAGACGCCCGGAATGACTCACCCTCTCGTCCAGCGAATGTCGAAAACATTCCAGAACTGGGCATCAGTCCCAAAATCTTCGATCTTTTTTTGTGCGGCGGTGGTTTTTGTAACCGCTTACGCCGGAATCGAATTCACGCGCCAGGCGGGCCGGGTCGCCATCATCTGGCCGGCCGACGCCTTTATGCTGGCGATTCTGCTGCGCTCGCCGCGTCAGGCGTGGGTGCCGCTGCTCTTGGCCGGGTACTTCGCGAATATGATGGCCGATTGGCTGGCGGCGGATCCTTTCGGCGTCGCGCTTTTGCTGTCGGCCTGCAATACCGTCGAGATCGTCGTATCGTTGGCGCTGTTCTCGCGCTACGTCGAGACGCCGCCGGATCTGACGCGGCCCGGCGCCTTCGGCAAATTCCTGCTGATCTGCGGGCTGGTCGGACCTATCTCCAGCGCCATCACCGCCGGCATCATTCTCCATGTTTTAAACGGCCTGGATCCGTGGCCGGTGATTCAGACCTGGTTCGCCGCCGACTCTCTCGGTGTGCTTATGATCGTGCCGCTGCTTTTGATGTTGCGCTCGGACGAATGGGATCAAATCACCAGCAAGCCCAACCGCCTACAGACCGCGGGGATCCTGTTGCTGGTGGCGGCGGTTTCCCTCGGGACCTTCACACAAGGCAGCAGCCGGCTGCTTTTTCTCGTCTTTCCCATCCTGATCTTGGCGGCCTTTCGCTTGCGGTTCGCCGGTGCTGCGCTGGCCATGGCGATTCTCGCGGTGCTCTCGATTCCGCTGACCATCGCCGGCTACGGCCCCTTCGCATTGTCGCAATCGGCATCGGCGTCGGAAGGCGTGGTTCTGCTGCAAATTTTCCTGGCCACGGTGGTCTTTACCATCCTGCCGATTGCCGCGGTACTGACCGGGCGCCGCCGCCTGGAGCGCGAGACCATCGCCGCGCGCCGCGCCGCCGAGCGGGCCAATGCCGCCAAGTCGGCTTTCCTCACCAATATGAGTCACGAACTGCGCACACCCATGACCGGCATCATCGGCATGTGCGATCTGCTGCTCGCAAGCAACCAGACGCCGGAGCAAAAGAGCATCACCGAAACACTGGAGCGTTCGGCGCGCTCATTCCTGGAACTGCTCAATGACCTTCTCGACCTGGCCAAGATCGAGGCCGGCCGCCTTGATCTTGATACCACCGACTTCCGGTTATCCCAGGTTATGAAGGATGTGCAGGAATTCTTCGCCCCGGCCATGAGTCAGAAGGGTCTCACCTTTACCGTGGAATGTCAGAGCGTCGGCAGCGACGTTCTGAACGGCGACCCCAAACGCCTGCGCCAGATCCTTTTCAACCTCGTCGGCAATGCCCTGAAGTTCACCGATCGCGGCGCCGTTGAAGTCGTCTGCCGCCAGCGCCTACAGGACGACGGCACGGTGTTGGCGGAAGTCGATGTCAAAGACACCGGCATCGGCATGTCGCTGGAGGCCCAGGGACGCATTTTCCGGCCCTTCGAACAGGAAGACAGTTCCACCTCGCGGCGATTCGGTGGCTCTGGCCTCGGCCTTCACATCTGCAGACAGATCGTCGAGGCCATGGGCGGTACGATCTGCGCGCATAGCGTGCAGGGCGAGGGTTCGATGTTCTCTTTCACCGTTCGCCTTCTTCCGGGTGTGCCCGAGCAGATCGAGCATCGCTTTGCCATCACGCCGGCGCGCATCGGCGACGTCCTGCGCGGCCACACCCTCAATGTGCTTTTTGCCGAAGACAATTCGACAACGCAATTTCTGGTTCGTCAGGTCATTGAGATGTGGGGTCATACGATCACCACTGTCGACAACGGCAAGGAAGCGGTTCTGCGCGCCCAGGTCGAGTCCTTCGACGTCATCCTCATGGATATGCAGATGCCGATTATGGACGGCACAGAAGCCGTGCGTCTCATCCGCCGCGGCGAAGGCCCGGGCGCGGCTGTCCCGATTATCGCGGTGACTGCCGACGCCATTCCTGAAAGCCGCTCTCGATATCTGGAAGCCGGTTGCGATGCGGTCGTAACCAAGCCTATCGAGTGGCATGTACTCGCGCGTGAGATCAAGGTGCTGCTGGAAAGACGGCTCGGTGGAACCATCGCTGCCGAACCAGCAGAGATGTCGGCGGAAAATCACAATTCCGCCGACGGCAACCTGCCGGTTTTCGACCCGCAGCGAATCGACGGGCTCAGCGAAGGTCTTGGGCCGGCGCTCATGCGCAATCTTTTGGGGCGCTGCCTTGCCTCCATGGAGCAGTACCTTGGCGACGTCATGCACAGCGCCGCCGCCGGCGATTTTGCCCAGGTTAGGCGTTCGGCCCACGACCTTAAAAGTGTCTGTGCCCAGTTCGGCGCTCTTCGGGCCAGCGAAATTGCGGGCATGATCGAAGCCGATCTGCCGGACCTTGAGGCCGTCAAAACCGCCCTGGCCGACCTTAAGGCCAGCGTCGATAGCGCCACGACGGCCATTCAGCGCATTCAGGGCCAGATGTCCGGATCAGGCGCGCGCGCGGGGCGCAGCGCGGCCTAAAAATCGCGGATAGCCTGTGGATATGTGGATAACCGCGCGCCGCGTGTGGCGTCGGCCCATGGGGTATGAAATTCTATCGCCATGGTTACGAACACCGCTCACGCGTCCTTTGTGCACCTCCGGGTCCACTCGGCCTATTCCATGGCCGAGGGTGCTATCAAGATTCCCAAGTTGGCCGCGCTGTGCGTCGCCAATGCCATGCCGGCGGTGGCGCTGACCGATACCCGCAATTTGTTTGGTGCGCTGGAATTCTCCTCCGAATGCGCCAAGGTCGGCGTGCAGCCCATCATCGGCTGTCAGATTTCGGTGCGGCGCGAGGATGTGCAAACCGGCCATAGCCAGGGCACGGGTCGTTTGCCGGAGCCCGATCAGTTGGTGCTGCTGGTGCAGAACGCCGAAGGCTACGGCAATCTCATCAAGCTGGTGAGTGCCGCGTTCCTGAAGACGGACTCGGGCGAAACGCCGCAGGTGAGCTGGGGCGATATCGCCGCCCGCAGCGCCGGGTTGATCGCGCTGACCGGCGGGCCTGCCGGAACCTTGGGCCGCTATCTGCTGGAAGGTCAGCGTCCGAAGGCCGAGGAAATTCTGGCAAGGCTCGGCGCCATGTTCCCTGGGCGTATGTACATCGAGCTGATGCGCCACGGCCTCAAGGCCGAGGAGCGCATCGAAGCGGCGCTGATCGACATGGCCTACGCCCGCGATATTCCACTGGTAGCGACCAACGAATGTTTCTTTGCCGACGAAGATATGTTCACGGCCCACGACGCCCTGATCTGCCTCGCGGAGAAATCCTTCGTCTCCATCAGCAACCGGCGGCGCTTGACACCCCACCACCGTTTCAAAACCGCCGAGGAGATGGAGGAGCTGTTCGCCGATCTGCCGGAGGCGGTGAACAATACCCTCGTCGTCGCGCGGCGCTGCGCCTTCAAGGTCGATGAACGTAAACCCATCCTGCCGAAGTCACCCAAGACCGGCAACCGCACCGAGGAAGAGGCGCTGCGCGAAACCGCGCGCGAGGGTCTCGAGCGCCGATTGATCGCCGAGGTCTACCGCCCGGAGATGAGCGAGGACGAACGCGTCCAGGTTTCCAAGCCTTACCGCGAGCGCCTGGAATACGAAGCCGGCGTGATCATGAAAATGGGCTTCGCCGGATACTTCATGATCGTCGCGGACTTTATTCAATGGGCCAAGGCGCAAGGCATTCCCGTGGGACCGGGGCGCGGTTCGGGCGCCGGGTCCGTGGTGGCCTGGTCGCTGACCATCACCGACATCGACCCCATGCGCTTCAATCTGCTGTTCGAGCGGTTCTTGAACCCCGAACGCGTGTCCATGCCCGACTTCGACATCGACTTCTGCCAGGACCGGCGCGACGAAGTCATTCGCTATGTGCAGAAGGAATACGGCAAGGAGCGCGTGGCGCAGATCATTACCTTCGGAAAGCTCCAGGCCCGTGCGGTCTTGCGCGGTGTGGGGCGTGTGCTGGAGATGCCGCTCGGCTACGTCGATAAGATTTGCAAGATGGTGCCCAACAACCCGGCCGCGCCGGTGATGCTGAAGGAAGCCATCGAAGGCGAGCCGGAACTGCAGCGTTTGCGTGATACCGACGACAATGTGCGCCATCTGCTTGACATCTCGCTGAAGCTGGAAGGGCTTTACGCCCACGCGTCCACCCACGCCGCCGGCGTTGTGATCGGCGACCGTTCCCTCGACGAGCTTGTGCCGCTCTACCGCGACCCGGGGTCGGATATGCCGGTGACGCAGTTCAACATGAAGTGGGTGGAGCAGGCCGGTCTGGTGAAGTTCGACTTCCTGGGTCTCAAAACCTTGACCGTGATTGATCAAGCTTTGGTGCTACTACGTCGCAATGGCGTGAACGTGGACATTTCAAAAATTCCTTTGGATGACCGAAAGACGTACGAAATGCTGAGCCGGGCAGATACGGCGGGTGTGTTCCAGTTTGAAAGTACCGGCATGCGCGACGTCTTGCGCCGCATGAAGCCCGACGTCTTTGAAGATTTGATTGCAAGCGTAGCGCTCTATCGTCCTGGTCCCATGGACGATATTCCCGCCTTCATCAATCGTAAGCAGGGCATCGAGCCGATCCAGTATATCCATCCCAACCTGGAGCCGGTTCTTCAGCCAACTTACGGCGTCTTCGTCTATCAGGAACAGGTGATGCAAGCGGCGCAGGTTCTTGCCGGCTATAGCCTTGGCAAGGCCGATCTCCTCCGCCGCGCCATGGGTAAGAAGATCAAAGCGGAAATGGACGCACAGCGTGCGGGCTTCATCGAGGGTGCAGTGGCGCGCGGTATCTCGGAATCCAAAGCCTCGGATATCTTTGAGCCGATAGCAAAATTCGCCGGCTACGGTTTCAACAAGTCGCACTCGGCGCCCTATGCGCTCATCGCCTATCAGACGGCCTATCTGAAAGCCAACTATCCCGCCGAATTCTTGGCAGCGACCATGACGCTCGACATGGCCAACACCGATAAGCTTGCTTTTTTCCGCAGCGAGCTCGCGCGCCTCAATATCACCATCGTCCCGCCCGACGTAAATACGTCCGAGGTCAAGTTTTCAGTGGAAGGCGGCGCGATCCGTTATGCGCTCGCCGCCGTGAAGAATGTCGGCGTCGGCGCTATGGAAGCGCTGGTGGCGGCAAGGCTGCGCGGCGGACCCTTCAAGAACATCACCGATTTTGCGAGCCGGTTGGATGGCGCTGTCATCAACAAGCGGCTTCTGGAAAACCTGGTAAAGTCGGGTGCGCTCGACAGCCTGCACCCAAACCGCGCGCAATTATATGAAGGCGTCGAGGGGATATTGCGCCACGCTCAGAACAAGGCCAGCGACCGGGCCTCAAAGCAAGTGAGCCTGTTCGGGGCCGATGAAAAGACCAGCGCGCTCGCGATGCCCAACGTGCCCGACTGGCGTCCCATGGAACGCCTGGCGCAGGAATTCGAAGCCATCGGTTTCTATCTCTCGGCCCATCCGCTGGACGCTTACTCCGGCACGCTGGAAGCGCTGCAGGTGGTCAAGGCCAAGGACGTGCCGACGCTCACCGCCCAAGATTGCGCCACGCCCATCAAGATGGCGGGCACGGTGGTGTCCAAGCGCGAGCGCATCGGCAAGCGCGGCAACAAGTACGCCTTCGTCGCGCTGTCCGACGACACCGGCACCTTCGAAGTGATGATGTTCTCGGAAGTGCTGTCGGCGTCGCGCGATCTCCTGGATGCCGGCGCTCCGGTACTGCTCACCCTCGACGCCCAGATGGAAGACGACAAGGTTCGTCTGCTCGCCAGCCGCGTGGACTCTCTTGAAAAGGCCCTAGCGGCGCGGGTGCGGAACTTGAAAATCCGCGTGTCGCCTGAATTGCCCGTGGACAAGTTCCAGGACCTGATCGCCAAGGACGGGCGCGGGAAGGGGCGGATCGTTTTGGAGACGCGCTCTAACGGTCATTGGATCGATGTCGCCTTGCCGGGCGGCTACGCCATTCAGTCCAAGACCTTTACGGGCCTTCGCGACATGCCGGGCGTTGTGGAGATGCGTGAGTTTTAGAATTTTATGAGCAGAGGCCTTGCATGAAAAAACGGCTGACAACGACTCTCACACTCGTTCTTGGCGGCCTCGCCGCCGCGGCCGCGCCGGCATCGGCAGCGCAAAAGCCCGAAACCACCGAGTTTCTGAAATTGCTGACGGACTATTGCGTCGCCAACAAATCCTTGCCCGAGGCCGTGCGCGCCCTGGCGCGTCAAAAGAAACTGGAGCCGATCCCGGTTGAAGGCGCGATGAAGTCTCTCATGGTCGACGGCAGTACGGGCCAAATCTGGAAAGTGCCCAGCGCCTTGGGACACTTTGCGCTCTCCGTTCAGGACGATCCGCAGACCTGCACGATCTGGACCGGTGCGGTTGATTCCGTCGAGATTCAAGGCACCTTCAAAGCCTTCCCCAAAGGACTTCAAAGCCAGGGTCTTGAGTCAAAGATCTCCACCAACGAACCGCTCCAAACTCAAAGCGGCGTTGGCCGGCTCATCATGCTGACCGCGGAGTCCAAAGCCTATGGCAGATATCTTTATACCCTGGCAGTCGGCGATCAGCCGGCGAGCCTGGTGCCGGGAACGCTCTTCCAAGCAGCCTTGGAACTCCGGACCATACTGCGCGCGCCGCGCGCGCCGGTGGCAAAGCCCCAGTCTTCGGAGAGAAGGCCTCCGGCGACGAACTAAATCCGCGCCACCACTTGGCGCATGCGCCGCGTGAACTTTTGGCCCCAGCTGCGGTAGTTCTGCACGTCGGATTGAATAGCCTTCACCACCATCGTCAGAACCGCGGCGTCGTCCATCAGACCCAGGCCCGGGACAAGATCGGGGATGAGGTCAAAGGGATTGAGGATGTAAATCAGGGCGAAGGTGGCGGCGAGAATGCTTTTCTCCGGCACTTCGCGGTATTTGCCCGAGGCGTAGTCCTTCACCATGGCGGTCAAGGTCGTCACATCGCCGGCAAGATCGGCCAGCGGCCCGCGCACGAATCTGCGCAAGGTCGGCGAACGGCGAATTACTTTGCCAATGTCGGCCGAGCGCACTTTCTTCATGCCGGCCTTGTAGACGCCTTCGAGGGTTTCGCGGTTCAGTTTGACGGCCATGGGTCTCTCCTCTGCTTCAGACACTTAATGTGAGAACGGCTGCGCCAATCGTCAATCCACCCGGCGGGGTTTGCACAACCTTTGGGCGTGTTAAGGCGCTGGGATTGTTAAATAAATTCTCGGACACACGAAGTTTACCCAGCAAATCCTTGCCTTTCGGGGCCTAACCCCTTAGAACCCGCGTCATTCCACACGCGGATTGGGGCGCTTTAGGTGTTCTAAAGGTCCATCCGGTCCCGCCAAGTTCCGTCAAAAGAACGACAGCTGGGTCAACCTTCCGCGGAGGCACAACCGGAGAATAGAGGATCACATGGCTCAACTGCCTGCTTTTTCTATGCGCCAGCTCATCGAAGCTGGTTGCCACTTTGGCCACAACACCCGCCGCTGGAACCCCAAGATGAAGTCGTACCTGTTCGGGGTACGTGACGGGGTCCACATCATCGATCTTCAGCAGAGCGTTCCCTTGCTTGCGCGCGCCATGCAGGCGATTCACGACGTCACCGCCGGCGGTGGCCGTGTGCTGTTCGTCGGCACCAAGCGCCAGGCCCAGGATCTGGTGAAGGAATACGCCGAGCGTTGCGGCCAGTATTACGTCAACCATCGCTGGCTGGGCGGCACGCTCACCAACTGGAAGACCGTTTCGCACTCGATCAAACGCCTGAAGGACCTGGAAGAGCGCCTGGCCAACACCCAGCAGCTCGCCGGCCTGACCAAGAAAGAACAGCTGACCCTCGCGCGCGATCAGGAAAAGCTCAACCGCTCGCTCGGCGGCATCAAGGACATGGGAGGTTTGCCCGATATCCTGTTCGTGATCGACACGAATAAAGAAGCCATCGCCGTGGCCGAAGCCAAGGTCCTGAACATTCCCGTGGTCGCCGTGCTCGACAGCAACTCCGACCCCGCCGGTATCACTTATCCGATCCCCGGCAACGACGACGCCATCCGCGCCATCAAGCTCTATTGCGAACTGGTGGCCAACACCGTGCTGACCGGCATCAAGGACGAAATGAAGTCCTCCGGTGTCGACATCGGCTCCAATGAAGCGGCGCCGGTGGAAGCCCTGCCCACCGAAGGCGAAGCGGCGGAAGCCCCCGATGCCGACGGCAAGATGCAGGTCGTCGTCAAGAAGTCTCGCAGCAAAACCCGCGGTCCCAAGAAGGCCGAAGGCGCTGCCGCTGGCGAAGAAGTGAGCGCCTAATAAGCGTTCGCTAAATCTCCGTACTTTCATGCGCGGCGGCGCTGTCCTTATCTAAGGATGGCGCCGACCGTATTTCCGACAATCGAGGATTCCCATGGCTGAAGTGACCGCTCAATTGGTGAAGGACCTGCGCGAGAAGACCGGCGCGGGCATGATGGACTGCAAGAAGGCGCTCGCCGAGACCAACGGCGACATGGAAGCCGCCATCGACTGGCTGCGCAAGAAGGGCCTGTCGGCCGCCGCCAAGAAGTCGGGCCGCGTCGCGGCCGAAGGTCTGGTGGGTGTGGCGACATCCGGCGGCGCCGGCGCGGCGGTCGAGATCAACGCCGAAACCGATTTCGTCGCCCGCAACGTCCTGTTCCAGGATTTCGTCGAGACCGCCACCAAGCTGGCCTTGGAAGTCAAAGGCGACATCGAAGCCTTGAAGGCCAAGCCGCACCCGGGCGAGACGCGCACCATCGGCGAGCAGCTGACCCATCTCGTTGCCACCATCGGCGAGAACATGGCCGTGCGCCGCGCCGCCGTTGTGGCGGTCGATCCGGGTGTGGTTGCGTCCTACATCCATATGGCGGTGCGCCCCGGTTTGGGCCGCATCGGCGTGCTGGTCGCACTTGAGTCCGCCGGCGATAAGGAAAAGCTCACGGCTTTGGCCAAGCAGATCGCCATGCATGTGGCGGCCGCCAATCCCCAGTTCCTGTCCATCGCCGACGTCGACAACGCCAGCCTTGAGCGTGAAAAAGCCATCTACCGCGATCAGGCCATTGCCGCGGGTAAGGCGCCCGACATCGCCGAAAAGATGGTCACGGGCCGTATCCGCAAGTACTACGAGGAAGTGGTGCTGCTGGAGCAGGCCTACATCATGGATGACAAGTCGAAGGTCTCTCAGGTGGTCGAGAAGGCCGCCAAGGACATCGGCGCGTCGGTAAAGTTGACCGCCTTTGTGCGCTACGGCCTGGGCGAGGGCATCGAAAAAGAGGAAAAGGACTTCGCCGCGGAAGTGGCTGCCGTTTCCGGCGTCAAAGCCTAGTGGTCCGATTCTAACATTCGCATCCCGGTTGGGCATGCAGTTTGCGAATGTTAGAATCAAAGGACCACTAGAAATTTATAGAATCTAGTGGAGCTTTGGATTTGACATTCGCTTCATGTGGCCCCGCGGCTTGGTGGGTAGCGAATGTCAAATCCGCTCCACTAGCGGTCTTTCAGACACTTCTCTTGGGCGCGGTTTGGTATAAGATGCCAACCGCGCCGCAACCGCCTTCGTGGATTCTTTAAAAAAAAGGACGGCAAAACCGTCCTTTTTTCATGAGCTTAAGGCTCTGGTTTAAAGTGAATCGGCAAGCGGGTACGATTATCGCCATGGGGTAATGAATGGCCGAAGCCTTACCATACAAACGCGTGCTCGTGAAAATCTCCGGCGAGGGGCTGATGGGCCCCGCCGAGTACGGCTTGCATGGCGAAACCGTCCTCAAACTGGCGCGCGACGTTAAATCCGTGATCGCCACCGGCCGGCAAATTTGCCTGGTCGTCGGCGGCGGGAATATCTTCCGCGGCGTCTCCCCGGCGGCCAAAGGCATGGACCGCACCACCGCAGACTACATGGGAATGCTCGCCACGGTTATGAACGCCCTCGCGGTGCAGACCGCGCTTGAAGCCCAAGGCGTTCCAACGCGGGTGCAGTCGGCCATCGCCATGTCGCAGGTCTGCGAGTCCTATATCCGTCGCCGCGCCATGCGCCACATGGAAAAGGGCCGGGTGGTGATTTTCGCCGCCGGCACCGGCAATCCGTTTTTTACGACCGATACAGCGGCGGCCTTGCGCGCCGTCGAAATGAATTGCGACGCGCTTTTGAAGGCGACCCAGGTGCACGGGGTCTATGACTCCGACCCCAAGAAGAACAAGGGGGCCAAGCGCTACGAGCGCCTGACTTTCGACAAAGTCATCGCCGACGATCTCAAAGTCATGGATACGGCCGCCATCGCCTTGGCGCGCGAGAACAAGCTGCCGATCGTTGTGTTCAATATGCATGAAGAAGATGCCGTGGCGCGGGTGCTCGAAGGCCAGGGACTGTTCACGGTGATCGGCGCTACGGCGTAACCCGCCGCGGATACGAAAAGAGGGGGCAAAAGACCATGAGTTACGCAGCGCTCAAAAAAGACCTGGAACACAAAATGGTCGTGAGTATCGATCACGCCAAGAAGGAATTCAGCGGTTTGCGCACAGGCCGCGCCAGCACCGCCCTGCTGGACAGCGTGGTCGTCGACGCCTACGGCGCCAAGATGCCGCTCAACCAAGTGGGCAGTGTTTCGGTGCCTGAGCCTCGGCTGCTGTCGGTTTCGGTCTGGGACAAGGGGCTGGCCAAGTCGGTCGAAAAGGCCATCCGCGAAGCCAACCTGGGCCTCAATCCCATGACCGACGGCACGCTCATTCGGGTGCCGATCCCGCCGCTCACCGCCGAGCGCCGCGCCGAGCTGACCAAAGTCGCTCACAAGTACGCCGAGCATGCCCGGGTCGCCATTCGCAACGTCCGCCGCGACGGCAACGAAGCTTTGAAGAAGATGGAGAAAGACGGCGTCATCTCCCAGGACGAGCATCGCAAGTACGGCGACGAAGTCCAGAAAATGACCGACCAATACGTCGCCAAAGTGGACGACGCTTTGAAGACCAAGGAAGGGGAGATCACTCAGGTCTGATGCGCGCGACGCCCCTTCAGCCAGCTGAACCGGAAGCCGACCGCCCCAGCGGGCAGGGGCCCGTCCACGTCGCCATCATCATGGACGGCAACGGGCGCTGGGCCAAGGCGCGCGGTTTGCCGCGCACAGCCGGCCATAAGCGCGGCGCCGATGCCGTCAGGCGCGTCATCAAGGCTGCCGGCAACCTCGGCATCGTCTATCTCACGCTGTTCGGCTTTTCTTCCGAGAACTGGTCGCGCCCCGAGGACGAGGTGCGCGACCTGTTGGGGCTCTTGCGCTTTTATCTGCAAAACGAGCTCGCTGAGCTGGCCGAAGGGGGCGTGCGGCTTAGTGTGATTGGCGACCGGACACGGCTGCCGCCTGATACCGTAAAGCTCATCGAGAACGCGGAAGCGCGCACGGCGGCCAATACTAAAATGGTCCTGACCATTGCCCTCAGCTACGGCGGCCGTCAGGAGATCGTAGCGGCGGCCCAGGCTTTAGGCGCCGACTGCGCGGCGGGGCGCATCAAACCCGGCGACATCACCGAGGATGACTTTGCCGGCAAGCTGTTCACCGCCGGCACACCTGACCCGGACCTTCTGATCCGCACCTCGGGCGAACAGCGCATTAGCAATTTCCTGCTCTGGCAATTGGCCTACAGCGAGTTGGTGTTCACCGACACCCTTTGGCCCGACTTCGGGCAGGCGGAATTGGAAGCCGCCATTGCCACCTACCGTAGCCGCGAGCGCCGCTACGGCGCCGTGACTAACTGACGGTCTTTTCAGGTGCTCTGGACCCGTATTGCCTCCGGCGTCGTGCTGGCGCCGCTGTTCCTGGCGCTGGTCTATCTGGAATTTCCCTATTTTCACCTTCTGATGGCGGCCATCGCCGGCGTCATGGCCTGGGAATTCATCCGCATGGACGGCAAGGCCGGGCTCAAGCGACGAATCCTGATGACGGCTTCGACCCTGCTGGCGGTCGCCCTCATGTCCTTGGGTCAACCCATACCCGCTCTTCTCGTCGTGGCCGCGGCCACTTTAGCCCTGGTTGTGGCCGATCAAGTGGCGGGGCGAAAAGGGCTTTATCTGGTTCAGATTACGGTTGTTTATGTAGCGCTCCCGGCGATTTCCCTGCTTTATGTGATGGCCGTGGGCGGCTCATTTTCGGTATTTTGGGTGCTGGCGGTGGTTTGGGCGACGGATATCGGCGCCTATGCCTTTGGGCGGCTCATTGGCGGGCCTAAACTGGCGCCGTCTGTGAGCCCAAATAAGACCTGGTCGGGCGCGGCCGGAGGCCTGCTTTGCGCGGTCCTGGCCAGTGCCGGCCTATTGTACTGGGGCGGGGGACAACACGTGACAGGCGGGCTTCTGGCTCTGGCGGGGGGGGTATCGATGGTAAGTCAGATCGGGGACCTCTTTGAGTCGGGCCTAAAGCGGCGATATCAGGTGAAGGATTCGGGCGGTTTGATCCCCGGACATGGGGGGGTCATGGATCGGTTTGACGGGCTTTGGGCGGCGGCGCCGGTGGCGGCGGCCTTTTGCCTGATCTTGAGCGGCGGGGTCCAGACGTGGTGAAGCCTTCCGCGCCCAAGAGTGCGGCTAAACGGGTGTCGATCCTGGGGTCCACGGGCTCTATCGGGGATAGCACCATCGACCTGATCGAGCGCGAACCCGGCGCTTACAAAGTCGTCGCCCTGACCGCCCACAGCAATTGGGCCAAGCTGGCCGAGCAGGCCAAACGCCTCAAGCCCGATATGGTCGCCCTGGCTGATCCGGCCGGCTACACCCAACTCAAGGACGCCCTTAGCGGCACCAATATCGGCGTGGCCGCGGGCCCTGAGGCCCTGTGCGAAGCCGCAAGCCTGGCCTCGGACTGGGTCATGGCCGCGATTGTCGGCGCCGCGGGCCTCAAGCCCACCCTCAAGGCCGTTGAACGCGGCGCCGTGGTGGGGCTCGCCAACAAGGAGTGCCTGGTGTGCGCCGGGACTCTGTTCATGGGCGCAGTCAAGGACAGTAACGCTACACTTCTGCCGGTCGACTCAGAACATAACGCCATCTTCCAAGTATTTGATTTTAATCAAAAAGATAAAATTCGCAAAATCATCCTGACGGCCTCGGGCGGACCCTTTCGGACCTGGACGCTGAATGACATGGCCAAGGTCACGCCGGCCCAAGCCGTGGCCCATCCCAATTGGTCCATGGGGGCCAAAATCTCAGTGGATTCCGCCACCATGATGAACAAGGGCCTGGAGGTCATCGAGGCCCATCATCTGTTCGGCCTGGATAACGACCGCATCGACATTCTGGTGCACCCTCAGTCGGTTGTGCATAGCATGGTGGAGTATGCCGACGGCTCTACCTTGGCTCAGCTGGGTACCCCCGATATGCGCACCCCCATTGCTTATGCCCTGGGTTGGCCCAAACGGCTTCCGGCCCCCACGGGGCGCCTGGACTTGGCCAAACTGGGTTCATTGACCTTCGAGGCCGCGGATTCCGTACGGTTTCCGGCCCTACGGCTAGCCCGTGCTGCGTTGCAAAGCGGGGGGGCGGCCCCTACAATTCTTAACGCCGCCAACGAGGTCGCCGTGGCGCGTTTTTTGGCCGGAGAGATCGGCTTCCTCGATATCGCCGCAATCGTCGAACACACTATGACTCGCGTGCCGCTGCAATCCATCACCACGCTGGACGACATCATGGCTATCGATGGCGAGGCGAGAAGGGTTGCTGCGGCCAAGAATTTGAGTGCCGCGGCCGAATAGGTCGCCGCCGGCATTAGGTACAGGGAGACTTTAAGCGTGCTTGAACAGTTATTCGGCGTTCCGTTCACCCTCGTCAGCTTCGTTCTCGTTCTGACGGTAGTCGTCTTCGTTCATGAGTTCGGTCACTTCTATGTCGCGCGTAAAAACGGCGTGCGCTGTGACTCCTTTTCGATCGGCTTCGGCCCGGAGCTGTTCGGCTATACCGACAGCCACGGCACGCGCTGGAAATTCAGCCTGATCCCCTTGGGCGGCTACGTGAAGATGTTCGGGGAAGGCGAAACCATGCAGGTCATCGAGGGCGGCAAGGAAGAGACCGTTTCCCGCGAGTTGACGCCCGAAGAGCAGAAGGTCTCATTCAAGCACAAAACCATTGGCCAGCGTGCGGCCATCGTGTTTGCAGGCCCGGCCGTCAACTTCCTGTTCGCCATTTTGGTGTTCTGGGTGATGTTCATGACAATGGGTCGCCCGGTGACGGAGCCGGTTGTTGGCCAGGTGGTCGATGGCAGCGCCGCCGCTGAAGCTGGCCTGATGACGCAGGATCGCATCCGATCCATCGACGGCAAACCCATGGCGCGTTTCGAAGACATCCGCAGCGCGACCCAGCTCAGCGACGGCAGCCCCATGGAGCTGGTGATCGAACGTGATGGTCACGAGCAAACGCTTTCGGTCACGCCGCACTTGAGCACGGGAGAAGACCCCTTCGGCAATGCCACAAAGGTGTACATGATGGGCATCGGACCGTCGGGAGAAACCACCCGCGCTCCTATTCTCAATCCGCTAGAGGCCCTCGGTGCGTCGGTGGGTCAGACGTATGACATCGTTGACGGGACCTTCATTGCTATCGGTCAGATGATCAGGGGAAAGCGCGGAACCGAAGGTATGGGCGGTCCGATCCAGATCGCCAAATACTCCGGGCTGATGGCCAAAACCGGCTTTGTGGAATTCATAGCTTTTGTTGCGATTCTTTCAATTAATTTAGGCCTCATCAACCTTTTCCCGGTGCCTATGCTTGACGGCGGACACCTGTTGTTTTACGCCATCGAGGCCGTTCGTGGCCGGCCTTTGTCGGAGCGCGCCCAGGAGTGGGGTTTGCGTGTCGGTTTAGCGCTCGTAGGGGCGTTAATGATTTTTGTCACCTGGAACGACATCGTACATCTCTGATCCGCATCTCTGGTCTACTGACCCCGTTTTTGCGGGTTGACTATCGGGCAGATCGACAAGCTTGGAAGGTTTTGATGAGTTTGGCAGCCCGGTCGGTTCGACGCTGTAAAGCGCGCCAGGAGCGGCATGCATGGACGTTCCAGAGCGCCCTTGTCGCCTTGCTTGCGGTGGTTGGCGTCGCGGCGTCGGTATTGCTGATGCCCGCACCCCGTGCGTTCGCTCAAGCCTCCGCCGACGGCATCATCGAAATCATTCAAGTCCAGGGCAGCCAGCGTATCGAGCCGGCAACGGTCAGAACGTACCTCACGTTGCGCGAGGGCGACACCTTCGATCCCGTGCGCATCGACCGCTCGCTGAAGAACCTTTTTGCCACCGGCCTGTTCGCCAACGTCGAGATCGTTCGTCAGAATAATATTCTGCTGATCCGCGTGGTTGAGAACCCGATCATCAACCGCATCTCGATGGAAGGGAACAGCAAGATCAAGACCGAGGATCTGACCAAAGAAACCGTGCTGCGCGCGCGTGTCGTCTACACCCGCACCAAAGTCCAGCAGGACGTTGAGAAGATTCTCGAGCTCTACCGGCGCAAGGGCCGCTTCGCGGCGCGCGTCGAGCCCAAGGTCATCGAGCTGCCGCAAAACCGCGTCGACGTTGCGTTCGAAATCAGTGAAGGCAGGCCGACCTACGTCCGCACCATCAATTTCGTCGGCAACGAGGCGTTCAACGACAGCGACCTGCGCGGCGTGGTGCTGACCCGTGAAGAGCGTTGGTGGCGCCTGTTCACCTCTAACGATACCTACGATCCGGACCGGATGAACTACGACCGCGAACTCTTGCGCCAATATTATGTGCAGGAAGGTTACGCCGATTTTGAAGTGATCTCGGCCGTGGCTGAGCTCGCGCCCAACCGCGAAAACTTCTATATGACCTTCACCGTCAAGGAAGGCCCGCGCTACAAGCTTGCCAAGGTCGATCTTGACGTCAACGTCAAGGATCTGCCCAAGGAAACGCTTCAATCCGCCGTCATTCCGCAAACCGGCGATTGGTTTAACGGCAAGAAGATCGAAGATACCGTCGACGCCATTACCAACGCCGCCGGCGACGCCGGCTACGCTTTCGTCGAAGTGCACCCGCGCGTGCAGCGCGATCCCGCCAACAAAACGGCCTCCGTCATCTTCCAGGTTGTGGAAGGTCCGCGCGTGTTCATCGAACGTGTCGATATTCAGGGCAACAACCGTACCCTCGACCGGGTGATCCGCCGCGAGATCAGGCTGGTGGAAGGCGACGCATTCAATACCGCGAAGGTGCGCCGCTCCAAGACGCGCCTCGAGAACCTGGGCTACTTCAAGGAAGACACGGTCAAGATCGATAATACGCCGTCGGAAGTTTATCCCGACCGCACCATATTGACGGCCAAGGTCGAGGAGCAGTCCACCGGCGAACTCAGCTTCGGCGTTGGCTATTCCAGCGCGACCGGCGCTTTGTTCGACGTCGGCATCACGGAGCGCAATTTGCTGGGCAAGGGCCAGGCCCTGACAGCCAATTTCAGCATCGCGCAGCAGCAGTCTCAGGTGAGTTTGAGCTTCACCGAGCCCTATTTCCTCGACCGCCATCTTGTGGCCGGCGCCGATATATTCGCCCAAAAGACCGACTACCAGGCGCAGAGCGGCTTTACCTCGAACAACTACGGAGGCAGTCTGCGCCTTGGCTTCAGCTACAATGAATACCTTTACCAGCGCTTCACCTACGGTCTGACCGCGACCAATCTGACGGGCTTAAGCAGTTCCGTATCGCAGTACGTACGCGAGCAGTCCGGCACCGCGATTTCATCGGTGCTCAGCCAGAGCCTCACCTACGACCGGCGTAACAACGTCATCGATCCGACCGGCGGGTATTTCGTGACCGGGTCGACCGAGCTGGCCGGGTTCGGCGGCAACGAGCGTTATGTAAAGGGCAGTGCGGGCGCGGCGCTTTACGCCGAGCCTCTCGCCGGCTGGATCTTCTCCTCGAGCGTGTCGGGCACTTATATCGTCGGCCTTGGCCGCGACGTCAAAATTTATCAGCGCAATCAGCTGGGCGGCTACTCATTGCGCGGCTTCAAAGATTTCGGCGCGAGCCCGCGCGATGCCGTAACGCTCGACTCACTCGGCGGCGATTGGATGGCGACGGCGTCGTTTGAGCTCCGCGTTCCACTGGGCATTCCCAAGGAAGCCGGCATCAAGACCAAGCTGTTCAACGATTGGGGCGTCATTGGTCCGCCGAAAGCCCTGAAGGATAGCGGGGTCGCGTTTTTCGACTCCCGTGCGATCCGCGGCTCCGCCGGCATCGGTGTCGAGTGGACTTCACCCGTGGGCATCATTTCACTCGACTATTCTCCGTTCATTTTCAACGCGCAGAGTTTCGATAAAACCAGCCATTTCCGTGTCAACTTCGGCAACCGTTTCAACTGATTTAGAGGGCTACATACAATGACATCTTCATTTAAACGCGCGGCTGCGACCGCGCTTTTTGCCGGCATGGCCGTGATCTTCAGCACGTCCACCGGTTTCGCGCAGGCGGAAAAGCGTGTAACTCCGATCTTGGGTATCGTCGATACCGACTTGCTGTTGCAAGATTCCCTGGCCGCCAAAGGCGTGCGCCTGGAGCGCGATAAGTACGCGACGACCTATCAGAACCAGGTCCGCGACATGGAGACCAAGCTCCGTGCCGAAGACCAGGAGCTTGCTCAGCAGCGCGGCGTTCTGGCCCCCGACGTTTTCCAGCAGCGGGCGACGGCCTTCCAGCAGAAGCTGGCCGACTTCCAGACTCAGGTGAAGGATAAGCAGGAGCGCCTGGATTACGCCTTCCAGCAATCGATGAGCCTGATCGGCAACAAGATCATGGCTGTCTCTGGCGAAGTGGCAAAGGCCCAGGGTATCAACGCCGTCATGGCGCGCAACCAGCTGATGATTTTTGATCCGGGCATGGATATCACCAAGCCGGTTTTGGATAAGCTGAATCAGACCTTGGCAACGGTCGAGTTCCAGAATCCCGAAACACTGCAGCGCCCCGCCGATCCTGCAGCCGCCGCGGGCGCGGCCCCCGCAGCTCCAGCCGCCGCGAAACCGGCGCCCGCTAAAAGGTAAGGGCATGCCCGATCCCCGGTTCTATCGGCGCGCCGGGCCTTTCAGTTTGGCCGACCTTGCCGGGCGCTGTGGCGCCCGGCTTGCGCCGGGTGCCGATGCCGATCGGGTGATCAAAGATGTTGGCACGATAGATACCGCGACCGCGGGCGATATCGTCTACTTCGCCGATCCTTCCTACGTGGTTGCCTTGGCCGCGAGCCAGTGCGGCGCGTGCGTGACCACCGCCGAACTGGCGGCGCACGTTTCACGCTGCCCCGTGCTGCTGGCCGCCGATCCGCGCGGCGCTTATGCCGAGATCGCCGCGCTGTTCTATCCTGAAACCTCCCCGACTGTGGCTCAATCCGGCAACATCGCCTCCGACGCTGTACTTGCGGCTGATGCGGTCATAGCGCCCGGCGCCGTGATTGGCGCCGGTGCTGCGATCGGTGCGCGTACGGTCATCGGCGCCAATGCCGTGATCGGTCCGGGTGTCGTCATCGGCCATGATTGCAGGATCGGCGCCAATACGACTTTGAGCTATTGCCTGGTGGGCAACCGCGTCATTCTGCACCCCGGCGTGCAAATCGGTCAGGATGGTTTTGGATTTGTGCCGACCCCGGGCGGCCATCGCAAAGTGCCGCAGCTGGGGCGTGTGCTCATCCGGGACGATGTTGAGATCGGCGCCAATAGCGCCGTCGACCGCGGCGTTGCCGGGGACACGGTCATCGGCGCCGGCACCAAGATCGATAATCTGGTGCAAATCGCCCATAACGTCGAAATCGGCGCCCGCTGCATTATCGTCTCCCAGGCCGGCATTGCCGGGAGCTGCAAAATCGGCGACGGCGTGGTTGTGGGCGGCCAAGTGGGACTGGCCGACCATGTTACGGTCGGGGACGGGGCCCAAATAGCCGCCAAAACCGGGGTTATGCGCGATATTGGGCCCGGCGAGGTCGTCATGGGCTATCCGGCGCGGCCAATTCGCCAGTTTTGGCGCGAGATTGCCGCCTTGTCGCGGTTGACCCGGCGCGACAAGTAACCGTAAAACCAGTAGTGGAGCGGATGGGGAGCAGGACGCTCCCCTTGGTCCCCAGAGTCCAGCAGGACTCCAGCAGGAATACCTTGACGGGATATCGGCCATGGACGGACAGCCAACACAAACGCCTTTGACCATCGATATCGACCGGATCATGGCGATGATTCCGCATCGCTATCCGTTTTTATTGATCGACCGGCTGGTCGATGTCGTGCCCGGAGAGTCGGCCGTCGGCCTCAAGAACGTCACCGCCAATGAGCCGCATTTTCAAGGTCACTTCCCGGAGCGTCCGGTGATGCCCGGCGTGCTCATCGTCGAAGCCATGGCGCAGACCGCGGCGGTCATTGTTGTGGCGTGGCTCGGTAAGGAAGCCGAGGGCAAGCTGGTCTATTTCATGTCGATCGACAATGCGCGTTTCCGCAAACCGGTGCTGCCGGGCGATCAGCTGCGCCTCTATTGCCGAAAAGAGCGCCAGCGCGCGAATGTTTGGAAATTCAGCGGCGAAGCCCGCGTCGACGACACGGTCGTGGCCGAGGCCGTGTATACCGCCATGATCATGGACTCCTGACGGTCATACGCGTGGATACATCCCCTCAGATGACGAAAATTCACCCGACCGCGGTGGTCGATAAAGGCGCGACTCTCGCGCGTGATGTCGAGATCGGTCCCTACTGCGTGATTGGCGCTAATGTCGTGCTGGGCGAGGGGGTGCGTATCCTCTCGCATGTGGTTATCGACGGCCACACCACAATCGGCGAGCACACTGTGATCCATCCTTTTGCTTCGCTCGGACTGTCGCCGCAGCATCTCAGTTATAAGGGCGAGCCCACCCGGCTCACCATCGGACATCACAATGTGATCCGCGAGCATGTGACCATGCACGTCGGTACGGCGCAGGGATCCATGGAAACCCGCGTTGGCAATCACAGCTTTTTCATGGCCGGCTGCCATGTGGCTCACGATTGTGTACTTGAAGATCACGTTATCCTGACCAACAGCGTTGCGCTCGGCGGCCACGTGCATGTGGGCGAATACGCCAATATCGGCGGACTGTCGGGCGTGCATCAATATGTTCGCATCGGCAAACACGCCATGATCGGCGGTGTGACCGGCGTCGATAAGGACGTGATTCCCTACGCGCTGGCCATGGGCAACCGCGCGCGGCTGACCGGGCTCAATATCGTCGGCCTCAGGCGGCGGGGATTTTCCCGCGAGGATATTCGCTCCTTGCGCACCGCTTACGGTTTGCTGTTCTCGCAAGGCGGCACCATGGCTGAACGCTTGATCGAAGTCGCCGATCTGTTCAGCGCTCACGCCGGCGTGATGGATATCATTAACTTTATCCGCGAAGATTCTTCGCGGCCGATCTGCACGCCCGTCGCCGGCAACGGCAATGGCGGCTGATCCTTCCATGTCAGTACAGGTGGGTCTGCCCAAACTCGGCATCATCGCCGGGGGAGGCGCGCTTCCCGGCTTACTTGTCGCCGCCTGTAAGAGCAGCGGGCGCGATCACTTTGTTTTGGGCCTGACCGGATTTGCCGACGCTGAGCGCCTAGCCGCCGATACCTGGCTGAATGTAGGCGAGGTCGGCAAGGCTTTCGCCGCCCTCAACGGCGCGGCCGTCAAGGAAGTGGTGATGGCCGGCACCGTGCGCCGCCCGGCTATTGCTGAACTCAAAGGCGACTTCAAAGGCGCTGCATTTCTAGCGCGCGTGGCGGGCCGGGCCTTAGGCGACGACGGCCTGCTCTCGGCGGTGATCGCCGAGATCGAGCGCGAGGGCTTCACTGTTGTCGGCGCCGATTCGATCCTTTCGAACTTGCTGGCGCCGGCCGGCGTGCTGGGGCGCCATCGTCCCGACGCCGATGCGGCGCGCGACATCGCCCAAGGCTTTGAGGTCGCGCGGATCATCGGCACGATGGATATTGGCCAGGCGGCGGTCGTGCAGCAAGGCATCGTTCTGGGTGTCGAGGCGGCCGAAGGCACCGACGCGCTGCTAGCGCGCTGTGCCGCGCTGGCCATCGACGGACCCGGCGGCGTGTTGGTCAAAGCCAAGAAGCCGCAGCAGGAGCGCCGCGCCGATCTGCCGACTGTGGGTGTCGCGACGGTTCACAATGCCAAGGCCGCAGGCTTGCGCGGTATTGCCGTCGAGGCCGGCCATACGCTGATGATCGGCCTGCCCGATATTATCGCCGTCGCCGATGCGGCCGGCCTGTTTGTGGTGGGTGTCGCACCCGGCGCGTCCGGGGCATAGGCGCCGTGGGACCGCTGATTTATCTCATTGCCTGCGAGCCGTCCGGCGATCAATTGGGTGCGATGCTGATGACCGCGTTGCGCGAAGAAACCGCTGGGCAGGTGCGCTTTGCCGGCGTCGGCGGTCCACTGATGACCGCGCAGGGTTTGCAGAGCCTTTTTGACGTGCGCGACATGGCGCTGCTCGGGATCTTCGAAGTTCTGCCTAAGGCGCATATGGTTTTAAAGCGCGTCAAGGCGACGCTGGCCGATATTGAAACACAGCGGCCTGACATTCTGGTGACAATAGACTCCTGGGGATTCACCGGGCGCATCCATGAGCGCCTGACGAAGCGGCAAAGCCCGATCCCGCGCGTGCGTTATGTTGCGCCGCAAGTCTGGGCTTGGCGCCCGGCGCGCGCCAAGCAGCTGGCGCGCTGGATCAATCACCTGATGACGCTGCTGCCCTTCGAGCCGCCCTATTTTACCAAATACGGACTGCCGGCGACCTGGGTCGGCCATCCGGTGATGGAGAGCGGCTTCGGTCACGGCGACGGCGCGGCCTTCCGCAAACGTCACGGTATCGCCGCCGACCGGCGCGTTATCGGTATTTTGCCCGGCAGCCGCCGCAGCGAGGTGACACGCCTCTTGCCGGTGTTCAAGGACACCATTGCGCGCCTCGCCCAGCGATACCCAAATCTTCATGTCGTCATGCCGACGGTGGATACCGTCGCCCACGAGGTTTATGCCGCCGCGGACGGGTGGAGCGCGCCGGTGACTGTGGTCATGGAAGCGGATCAGCGCCGCGATGCTTTCGCCGCCTGCGATGTTGCGCTGGCGGCCTCGGGCACGGTGTCCTTAGAGTTGGCGCTGGCCGGCGTTCCGCATATCATCGCCTACCGTGTGAATGCGCTCTCCTATCTCATATTCAAGCTCTTCGTGCGCACGCGCCATGTCAACCTCGTCAATATTCTGGTTGAGCATGAAGCGGTGCCCGAACGCCTGCAAGCCCGCTGCCGTCCGGAAGTGCTCGCCGATGACCTCGGATTGCTGATGCGCGACGAGATGCGCCGCGTCGCCCAGCGCGCGGATTTTTCCGCCGCCCTGTCGAAACTGTTGCCGGGCGGCGAGAGGCCCAGCCGGCGCGCCGCGCAGACGGTCTTGTCGCTTCTGAGTAGGCCACCTATATGATTGATATTGCTGTGTTATTCAAACGGCTCGCGCGCTAGTATCCGATCATGGCGCCACAGTCTCCACCCAATGGTCCGCCCTCCCGCATCGTAATCATGCTTCAGGAGGGACTGGCCCACCATAAGAGAGGGCAGGTGGGTGAGGCCTGGAAAATTTACCAGGACGTCATCAAACTCCAGCCCCGCAATTTCCACGCGCTGCACTTTGCGGGAGTCATCGCGGCGCAATCAGGCCGCTTTGACGAAGCAGTCAACCTGATCGGCCGTGCCGTCACGGTTGATCCGAAAGTCGCCGACGCTCATTTCAATCTCGGCAATGCCTTGCGCGAACTCAAACAGTTCAAGGCGGCACTGGCGAGCTATGACAAAGCCATTCAGCTGCAGAAGGATTTCGCCGAGGCCTACAACAATCGCGGCAATACCCTCAAGGGAATGAAGAACCTGAAGGCCGCCATTGCCAGCTACGACAAGGCCATCGAACTCAATCCGAAATATGCCGATGCCTACAATAATCGCGGCAACGCGCTCAAAGACCTCATGGACCTGCCGGCAGCCGTCGCCAGTTTCGATAAAGCGATCGCGCTCATGCCGAACTTCCCCGGCGTCTACTATAATCGCGGTCTCGCCCTGTATGCATTGAAGCGCTATCCGGCGGCGTTGAACGATTTCGAAAAGGCAACGAGTCTCAATCCCGCACACGCCGAGGCGTTCCATGCGCGCGGCCAGGTTTTCGCAGACCTTCGGCAGCTTCCGGCGGCTATTGAGCAGTATGCCAAGGCCATCAAGATCCGAAGCGACTACGCCGAGGTCTACAACAGCCGGGGCATCGCCTGGAACGAGCTTCAGCAAAACGATGCCGCGCTGGCGGCCTATAGCACGGCCATCGGCCTCAAGCCCGATTTCATAGCGGCCTACAGTAACCGCGTCAATCTGCTGAGCGAGATGCGTCGTCCCGCTGAAGCCGCTGCGGACTGCGACCGAATCCTTGCCATTGATCCCGACTATGCCGGTATTTATGGCGCGCGGTTTCACGCCAGGATGCAGATCTGCGATTGGCAGGACTACGATCAAGACGTCGCCGCGATCGCCGACAAGATCGGTCGCGGCAAAAGAGTCGCGGCACCCTTTCACGTTCTCACGCTCACCGACTCCGCCGCGCTGCACCGCCGGGCGGCGGAGCTTTGGACGGCGGAGGTCTCGCCGCGCGACCTTACGCTGGGGCCCATCGCGAAACGGGGGCGGCGCGAAAAAATCTGCGTCGGCTATTTTTCCATGGATTTCCGTGAGCATCCGGTGGCTCATTTGGCGGTCGGGTTGATCGAAGCTCATAGTCGCGAACGGCTCGAGATCACCGCCTTTTCCTACGGCCCCGATACGCAAGACCCGATGCGCAAGCGCCTGCAAAGCGCTTTTGACAAATTCATCGATGTGCGCGGGGTATCCGACATGGATGTCGCCGCTCAAGCCCGGGCGCTCGAGATCGACATCGCCGTCGATCTTGCCGGCCATACCGGTGCCGCGCGTACTGCTATCTTTGCCATGCAGGCCGCGCCCATCCAGGTCAACTACCTGGGCTATCCCGGCACTATGGGCTCCGCCGCTTACGACTATATGATCGCCGACAAAACCGTGATCGCCGACGAGGCCCGGCGTCACACGGCTGAGAAGGTCGTCTATCTGCCGCACAGCTATCAGCCGAACGATACGTCGCGCATCGCCAGCGAACGGGTTTTTTCCCGGGAAGAACTGGGCCTGCCGCCGGCCGGTTTTGTTTTCTGCTGCTTCAACAATACCTTCAAGATCACACCCGGAATTTTCGATATCTGGATGCGGATACTCAAGCGCGTCGACGGCAGCGTGCTCTGGCTGCTGGAAGACAATCCTACGGCGGCGGTCAATCTGCGTCGTGAGGCCGAGCGCCGCGGCGTTACACCCGACCGTTTGGTTTTCGCAGGCAGGGCGCCTCAGGATGAGCACCTCGCACGTCAACGTGCCGCAGATTTATTTCTGGATACGCTGCCCTACAATGCACACACCACCGCCAGCGATGCGCTCTCGACGGGATTGCCGCTTTTGACCTGCAGGGGCGAAGCCTTCGCCGGCCGGGTGGGGGCAAGCATTCTCGGCGCGCTCGATTTACCCGAGCTGATTACCGCGACGGAGGAAGACTATGAAACGCGCGCTGTCGCTCTCGCCACCGAGCCCCGGCTGTTGACCGACATCAAGCGTCGGCTTGCGGAGAATCGCGCGACCGCGCCGCTGTTCAATGTCGGACTTACCGCCCGGCATATCGAGGCGGCCTATGCCGCGATGTATGAGCGTTACCAGGCGGACCAGCCGCCGGAAGATATTCACGTCGCTTCTTAGAAAAAACGTCGGCCACTGCATGAAGCAATAGCCGGCGTTCGGTTTCTGTCGGCCGGGCCTAAACCCGGCTGCGGACCCTTACATCTTGAAGCGCATGCCCGCGCGGAACACGCGGCCGTACGCATCGTAGAGACCCGAGTTGATCGGATGCGAGCTATGCGGTGTTGATAATAAACTTCTCTAGTCCGTTTTATTGCGGAACAACGCGGATATGATCGGGCGGCAGTCCGGCCTGCGCGCGGGCATACATTTGCAAAAAAGCATCTTCGATGTGTCTGGTGAACCGTGGTGTGTCGAAGAGCGGCGCTGTTGCGCGGTTTTGCGCGAGCTTCTGTCTTATAGAAGCGAGGCGCGCGGGGTCCTGGGAAAGCGCGATAGCCAAGTCTTCGTAGGCTTGAGGCGTCTCCGTAATCATCTCCGGGAGTCCGATGGCCTTCAGCAAACTTGTCGCGACACGGCCGGGGAAAGTGTTCCCGGTGCAGGTTAAAACCGGCAGTCCCGCCCAAAGTGCATCGCTGGCCGTTGTATGGGCACCATAGGGAAGCGTATCGAGAAAAAGACCGGCGGCGCGGTAACGCGCGAGGTGATCGGAGAGCGGCATATAGTCAGCAAAAATCAGCCGCGACGGATCTATCCCTCGCTGCTGCGCCTCGTTTGTCAGATTCCGCGCTGCCGCATGATTGGTTCGCAAAAGCCAAAGAACGCTGTTGTCAACTTTTTCTAATATGCTGGCCCAGACACCGAATATGTCCGGTGTGATTTTATAGGTATTGTTGAAGCAGCAAAATACGAAACCTTCGGCCGGGAGGCCCAATGCGGCGCGCGAAAAGACCTTGTCGGCGATTGTCCGCCGCCGATCGTTGACCTGGTAGCTGTCCGGCAGCCAGACGGTTTTCTCCGTGTAGTGTCGGCGGCTGGTCTCGGGGATAACCGTTTCGTCCGCAATCACGTAATCCATGTATGAAGCGCCGAGCGTGCCCGGAAAGCCCAGGTAATTGACTTGGATCGGTCCAGACTTTTGCGCGAAGACGCCCTGACGGACTTCGCCGAAATATCCATTCAGATTTACGAGGATGTCGATTCCTTCGCGGTGAATAAGCGATGCCGCTTCAGCATCGCTCATGCCGGAAATATTGAAAATTCCGTCAAACGCCTTTTCGAGCCGCGCGCGTAGCGGACTCTGGTCACTCCAGCCATTGTCAAAGGCAAAAATCTGGAAGCGGTCCCGGTCGTGAAGTTCAAAAAGCTCCGCCATCAGAATGGAGGTTGCTTGGCTGCGAAATTCTCCGGACAGGTAACCGATGCGAATGCGCTCGTGGCTTGAAAGGAGCGTAGCGGCTAGCCTCGACGCCGCGGGATATTTATGGGCCGCATAAACTTCGGCACAGACTTTGAGAGTCGCTTCGTCGTCGCATAGGCCTTGATAGCCGTAGGGCTCCATGGCGGGTTTCCGCGCACGCACCTTGGCGGTGATCTCGGAATAAAGAGTCTGCACGTGGTGCCAATCGCAGCACAGCATCTTGGTGTGCAAAAACAGGCCTTCCGCGAAGGGAAAATCGGGATCAAGTCGCACGAGCGCCTGGTAAGACTCTAAGGCCTCTTCGGTGCGGCCGAGTTTATTGAGCGCAACGGCGCGATCGAACAGCGTCTCGGACGATTCTGGGTTCAGCTTTAGCGCTTGGTCGAAGCTGGCCACGGCCTCGTCAAGCCGCCTCATCTCCAATAGCGTGACGCCGCGATTGTGCCAAATCTTCGGGTCACCGGGTTGAAGGCTTACGGCGCGATCATAATGCGCCAGAGCTTTAGTCGGCCGATGGAGCGAATGTAAAACACCTCCCATGCTGTTGTGGGCTTCGGCGTCACTGTCGTTGAGGCTGATCGCGCGCTCCAGCCGGGTCAGCGCTTCGTCATAGCGTTTGAGCGTAAAAAGCGCGGCGCCTTCGTTATGCCAGGCATTGGCGTAATTTGAATTGAGGCCTATGGCTTTGCGATAGTCACTCAGCGCCTCGTCTATCCGCCCCTGGGCTTGCAGCGCGTTTCCGCGGTTGCAATAGGCCTCGGCGAAATTCGGATTAAGCGCGAGGGCGTTGCCGTAGCTAACGGCGGCGTCATCGAAGCGTCGGAGTTCGGCTAACGCCAGGCCGCGATTAAAGTGAGCCGTGGCTTCGCGGGGGTTTGCGGCGATGGCTTTATCTATCAGCGTCACCGCGAGCTGCGCGTCGTGCGTTTGGTGGGCGATAACGCCCAACATTTGCAACGCGAGGAAGTGAGCCGGATCCGCGTTCACTATCGCCCGATAGAGGCGCTGCGCTTCATTTAAATTGCCTTCGCGATGCAGCGCGAGTGCCCGAGCGAGAGCATCTTGAGGCATTACGGGTGTGCTGTCGGCCATCGGGTCTGGTGTGTGAGCGTTGCTGATTTCCTGTCTATTCGTTTCAAACCTCCCTTACCACACCCAAATCCAGAATGGACTTCAACCCATTTGTCTTCGCGACTTGGGCTACTATGGTAGCTTCTTTCTCCTCGCACGCCACATTTCTTAATGAAATCATATATTAGACTAAATATAGTGTCGCCCCGGCGGTATTGACCTGCTGGGTTTAAGCGCTGCGCCCGCTCCAGAAATATAAAACGCCGGCCACTGCGTGAAGCAATGGCCGGCTTTCTGTCTTTACGTACCGGACCTAAGCCCGGCCGCGGATTTCGCGAAGTTACATCTTGAAGCGTACGCCCGCGCGGTAGGTGCGGCCGAACGTGTCGTAGAGATCCGAGTTGAT